>NZ_CAJPHE010000003.1:0-499944 GCF_905339875.1 Burkholderia sp. BCC1998 | reverse complement strand
TTCCGTTTCCTCCGGGCCCGCACGACACGGCGCATCGCTACCGGCCCTGTTAAAAAAACTGCGGTGCATCGGACAGCGTGCGCCGCTGTCCGGTTTTCGTCAATCGCGCTGCAATACGTAGCGACCCGGCGCCGGCTCGATCACCGGGAACTGCTCGCTCCCGGGCTTGGCGGGCGGCGCGACCTTGCGGCCGCCGTACTGGTCGAGCCACTCGACCCAGGTCGTCCACCAGCTGCCGGGCTGCTCGGTCGCACCGGCAAACCAGTCGTCCGCCGATGCGGGCAGGTCGCTGTCGTTGACCCAGTAGCTGCGCTTCTTCTTCGCCGGCGGATTGATCACGCCCGCGATGTGACCCGACGCGCCGAGCACAAACTTCAGCGGGCCCGTCAGGATCGACGTCGATGCGTAGGCCGTCTGCCACGGCACGATGTGATCCTCGCGCGACCCGTAGATGAAGGTCGGCACGTCGATGCGCGACAGGTCGACGGATTCGCCGCACACCGTCAGCGCACCCGGCACGCGGAGCTTGTTCTCGAGATAGGTATTGCGCAGGTACCACGCGTACATCGGCCCCGGCAGGCTCGTCGAGTCGCTGTTCCAGTACAGCAGGTCGAACGCGGCGGGCGTGCGGCCCTTCAGGTAGTTGTCGACGACGTAGTTCCACACGAGGTCGTTCGGCCGCAGGAACGAGAACGTGTTCGCGAACTCGACGCCACGCATCAGCCCCGGCGCGGCGCCGTTCTTGCCGCCGATGGTCTGCTCGCGCATCTGCACGTGCGCCTCGTCGACGAACACGTCGAGGATGCCGGTGTCGGTGAAGTCGAGCATCGCGGTCAGCAGCGTCATCGACGCGGCCGGATGTTCGCCGCGCGCGGCGAGCACCGACAGCGCGGT
Organism: Burkholderia sp. BCC1998; assembly: GCF_905339875.1. Lineage (NCBI taxonomy): Bacteria > Pseudomonadati > Pseudomonadota > Betaproteobacteria > Burkholderiales > Burkholderiaceae > Burkholderia > Burkholderia sp. BCC1998. Next base: position 499,050 of record NZ_CAJPHE010000003.1, on the reverse strand, counting down.
CGCGAGCATCGTGCCGCCGACGCAGAAGCCGAGCGTGTTGATCTGCTCGCGGCCGCTGACCTGCTGCACGGCGTCGATCGCCGCGAGCAGCCCTTCGTTCATGTAGTCGTCCCACGTCTTGTGCGCGACCGACGCATCGGCGTTGCGCCACGACACGAGGAACACCTGATGACCGCTCGACAGCGCATGCGCGACGAGCGAATTCTCGGGCTGCAGGTCGAGGATGTAGAACTTGTTGATGCACGGCGGCACGATCAGGAGCGGCCGTTCGCACACCTTGTCCGTCTTCGGCGCGTACTGGATCAGCTGGATCAGGTCGTTCTCGTAGACGACCGCGCCTTCGGTACACCCGAGGTTCTTGCCCACCACGAACTGCGATTCGTCGGTCTGCGAAATTTTGCCGCGCTGCAGGTCGCCGAGCAGGTTCATCATCCCCTGTCGCAGGCTTTCGCCCTGCGTCTCGAGGATCGATTTCTGTGCATCGGGATTGAGCGCGAGGAAGTTGCTCGGCGCCGCGGCGGCCGTCCATTGCTGAACGGAGAAACGGATGCGTTCGCGCGTCTTCGGGTCGGTCTCGAGCGCGTCGGCCAGCTCCTGCAGGTAGCGCGCGTTGAGCAGGTACCACGCGGCCGCGAATGCATGCGCGGGCGACGCCTTCCAGGCATCCCCGCTGAAGCGGCGGTCCTTCAGTTCAGGCGACTCGAGCTTCGCGGCGGCGGCCTGCTGCATCAGCGTCATGCAGTCGCGCGCATAGTCGGCCTGCAACTTCTGGAGCCGCTCGGGCGGGATCGCAGCTACCGGCAGCTTCAGCCCCGCGAACGGCGACGCCAGGCCGCCGAAGGCGCCCAGATCGGGCATCGACGGCATCTGGAACGGCACCGATGTCGGGAACTGGAATGCGGCGAATGGATTCGCGCTGGTCGACGCCGTTGCGGCGCGCGCAGGATCGGCGAAACCGCGCCACGCGTTCAGCCATGCCTCGAACATCTGCTGCATCGGCTGGGCAGCCTGGCCGAATCCGGTGCTGCCCGTGGAAGTGCCCGCCTGAGCGGACGTCGACGAATTTTTCGATGCTGTCATTACCTGCCTTACCGGTGATTCGTGAGCGTCAATCGTGAAATCCTGCTCGCGCGCGGCGTGCCGGTTGCGAGCCGGGCCGTCATGCTCTGGAGAGGCGTCTCCAGATTCTGCCGCAGTGCGGTATTTTTATCATTATCGTTTTCCCCATGTGAAGCGCTGCATCAAACCGCTGAACATTTCTGCTCGAAGATAATCCGCGCGCAACAGGCGGGACAAGGCTTCCGGCGAAACATAAAACATTTTGATTGACTTGACTTCGCGATTATTCATTCGGTTGTCCATGCAACGCTGCATTGCCGCGCCAATATCAAGATAACCCGATTTTGCAACGCAGCAAACCGCGCACGCAAGCACGCGCGGCGGGCCGCGGTCAATCGTCAATCGGCCAGCCAGATCGCCGCCGCCATGCGGCCCGTCACGCGATCGCGCCGGTACGAATAGAAGCGCGCGGGTTCAGTGACCGTGCACGCGCGCCGGCCGCTCACGTGCGCCACGCCTGCGCGCGCGAGACGCAGGCGCGCGAGCGCATGGAGATCGGCGAGGTACTTGCCGGGCGCGCCGTCGATCGCGACGAACGCTCGCCGCGTCTCATCATGCTCCGACTGCGGAGCGGTGTCGAGAAACGCCTCGCGCACGTCGGCGCCGACTTCGAACGCCTGCGGGCCGATCGCGGGCCCGAGGTACGCATGCAGCGCATCCGTCGCGCCGCCGGCGAGCGCCGCGACGCGCGCCGCGGTCTGCTCGACGATGCCGGCCGCGAGCCCGCGCCAGCCTGCGTGCGCGGCGCCCACCGCCCGGCCCTGCGCATCGCACAGCAGCACCGGCAGGCAATCCGCGACCATCACGACGCAGACCGCCCCCGTGCGGTCGGTCACGCTCGCGTCGGCCTGCACGGGCGCCGAGGCAGCCGGCACGGCCTCGATCACCTCGTCCGCACGCACGACCTGCGCGCCGTGAACCTGCTCGAGCCATGCCGCGCGCGCCTGCCCCGCCAGCGCGAGCAGGCGCGCGCGATTCGCCGCGACATGGGCCGGATCGTCACCGGTATGCAGGCCGAGGTTCATCCCGCCCGGCAACGCGGCGCCGTCCTGCCAGCGCCCGTACGGGCCTTCGCTCACGCCGCCGTCGCGCGTCGTGATCAGCGCACGCACGCGCGGCGCGACCTGCCAGTCGGGCTGCACGCAGTCCTGCCACGTCAACGGCGCCAGATTCGTCATCGGCACTCACTCCTCCTCATCGTCGTAATCGTCGTCGTGATCCTCGTCGTGATCCCGATAATCGCCGGCGAAATCGTCATCGTCGTAGACACCGTCTTCATCGTCGAATTCCTCGTCGCCCTGCCCGAAGCCCAGCGCCGCGACGAGCGCGTTCATGTCGTCCGGCAACGGACAACGCCACTGCATCGTCTTGCCCGTGACCGGATGCACGAGGCCGAGCCGCCATGCATGCAGCGCCTGCCGCGCGAACCCGTCCGGCAGCGGCGCGACCGAGCGCTTGCCGCGCGCGCGCCCGTACACCGGATCGCCGAGCAGCGGATGCCCGACATGCGAGCAGTGCACGCGGATCTGATGCGTGCGGCCGGTTTCGAGGTCGCACTGGATCGCGGACACCGGCTGACGTTGCCACATGCATGTGTCAACCGTGCGGAAATGCGTGCGCGCGGGCTTGCCCGACGCGCCGGTAACGACGGCCATGCGCGTGCGCTCGCGCGGATCGCGGCCGATCGGCGCGTCGATCGTGCCGTCCTCGGGCATCGTGCCCCACACGAGCGCGAAATAGCGGCGCTTCACCGTACGCGCCTGCAGCTGGCGCACGAGGTCGGTCTGCGCGGCGAGTGTGCGTGCAACCACCATCAGGCCGGACGTCTCCTTGTCGAGCCGGTGCACGATGCCCGCGCGCGGCAGGCCGGCCGCCGCGTCGCCGTAGCGGTGCAGCAGGCCGTTGAGGATCGTGCCGCTCCAGTTGCCGGCAGCCGGGTGGACGACGAGGCCCGCCGGCTTGTTGATGACGACGAGCGCGTCGTCCTCGTAGATCACGTCGAGCGGCACCGGCTCCGGCGTGAACGCCAGCTGCTCCGGCAGCAGGTCGGGCACGAGCTCGATCCTGGCGCCGAGCGGCACCGGCTGGCGGATCTTCGCCGGCGCGCCGTCGACCAGCACGCGTTGCGCCTCGATCCAGCTCTGCAGGCGGCTGCGGGAGAATTCGGGGAACAGCTGGGCGAGCGCCTTGTCGAGGCGTTCACCCGCCAGCGACAGCGGCACTTCGACGACGCGCGGCGCCTCGTCGGCCGCCGCGGACGGCACCACAGGCGGCTGCATCGCGCCTGCAGCCAGATCGTCATCGGGGGAATCCCCCGAGGCAGCGTCGGCGGGCCGATCGCTTGGGCTATAATCTTCGCGATTTGACTTGCCCCGCGGGGCATTCTGCGAACTTGAACGGGTCATTTAGACTGGGTCACCGAGACTTGAAGCTAGGACATGCGAGCATGATGAATTCGACCAAACGTACGGCCAAAACCGTCGCCGCCCGAGCTGCGGTGGTAGCGGCCGCGGCCCTCATCGCCGGCTGCCACGGCTTGCCGCAGAAGCAGGACGAGACGGCTACCTGGTCGAACAACAAATTATACTCAGAGGCCCAGGACGCACTGTCCGGCGGCGACTGGGGCAAGTGCGCGAAATATTTCGAATCGCTGCAAGGCCGCGATCCGTTCGGCCATTTCGCGCAACAGGCGCAGATCAACGTCGCGTACTGCAACTGGAAGGACAACGAAGCGGCAGCCGCCGACCAGGCCGTCGACCGCTTCATCCAGCTGCACCCGGATCACCCGGATATCCCCTACGCGTACTACCTGAAGGGGATGATCCACTTCAACGACGATCTCGGCCTGTTCGGCCGCTTCTCCGGCCAGGACATGAGCGAGCGCGATCCGCAGGCACTGCGCGAATCGTACGACGCGTTCAAGGTCGTCGTCGACCGCTACCCGAAGAGCAAGTACGCGCCGGACGCCGCCGCCCGGATGCGCTACATCGTCAACGCGCTCGCGTCGCACGAAGTGCACGCGGCCGACTACTACTATCGGCGCGGCGCCTATGTCGCGGCGATCAACCGCGCGCAGCTCGCGATCAAGGACTACAAGGGCGCGCCGGCGATCGAGGACGCGCTGCACATCATGATCCTGTCGTACGGCAAGCTGAACCAGCCGGAGCTCGCGGAAGACACGAAGCGCGTGCTCGCGGGGACTTTCCCGGACAGCCCGTACATCACCGGCCACTCGCGCCCCGGCACGAAGAAGTCGTGGTGGCAGTTCTGAGCGACGCCCGTGCACCAATAAAAAACCCGGCCATCGAGCCGGGTTTTTTATTGGTGCCGCCCGTAGCAGGCGGCGGTGCGGTCATGCGCGTTTTTCCGCGCGGTGCTCGTCGAAAAAGTCCTGCACGACCGCGATCTCGCGGGTGCGCTTGAACGGCGGCAGGCTCTGCCAGATCCGGCGGCCGTAAGGCTTGTCGACGAGCCGCGTGTCGCAGATCATCAGCACGCCGCGATCGGTCTCCGCGCGAATCAGGCGGCCCGCACCCTGCTTCAGCGTGATCACGGCCTGCGGCAGCTGGTGAACCGCGAACGGGCTCAAGCCCTTCTTGGTCAGCGCGTCGAGCCGCGCGGCCAGCACCGGATCGTCGGGCGGCGCGAACGGCAGCTTGTCGATCACGACGAGCGACAGCGCGTCGCCGCGCACGTCCACGCCTTCCCAGAAGCTCTGGCTGCCGACGAGGATCGCATTGCCGTACGAACGGAAGCGGTCGAGCAGCTCGGTGCGGCTGGCGTCGCCCTGCACCAGCAGCGGCATGTTCCAGCCGCGCGACTCGATCACGTCGCGCAGCTTCGACGCGATCCGGTCGACCGCGCGCAGCGTCGTGCACAGCATGAAGACGCCGCCGCCCGACGCCTCGATCGCCGGCAGCGCGGCATCGAACACGGCGTCGGTAAACGCCGGCGACGACGGCTGCGGCAGGTTGCGCGGCACGTACAGCAGGCCCTGCGTCTGATAATCGAACGGGCTCGCGAGCGTCATCGAGCGCCGCGAGCTGAGCCCCATCTGGGCCGCGTAGTGCGTGAAGTCGCCGCGCACCGACAACGTCGCCGACGTAAAGACCCACGCGCGCGGCACGCCGGCGCGCTGCTTCGCGAAAATCGGCGCGACCGACAGCGGCGTTTCGTGCAGCTGGACGGTATGTGCGAACACCTCGACCCAGCGCACCTTCTCGTTCGGGTCGTCGGCGCCCGCCTTGTCGCCTGCTGCGGCGGCGTCGGCCTTCGCGGCCGCTTCCGCCGCACCGGGCGCGACCCAACCCGCGAGCAGGTCCTGCAGCTCGCGGGCGCGCCGCAGGCACGCGCCGAGCGATTCCGCCCGTTCGGCCTGGCTCGCGAGCGCCGAGGCAAGCGCATCGAGCGCCACTTCGAGCGCATCGAGCGCGCCGAACATCGGATGATCGTCACCCAGTTGCGCGAGCGACATGCGCACGATCTGGTCGTTCGCGAACGCGAGGCGCAGGTCGCGCGCCGCACGTTCGAGATCGCCGCCGAGCTTCACCCACTCGACCGCATCGCGCGCATGGCTCAGGCCCTCGGCGACCGTGTCGCGCGCGAGTTCGAGGATTTGCGTGGTCGACAGCGTCTCGCCGAAGAACAGCGTGGCCGTTTCCGGCAGCTGGTGCGCTTCGTCGAAGATCACCGTGTTCGCGTTCGGCAGCAGTTCGGCCATCCCGGTGTCGCGCAGCATGATGTCCGCGAAGAACAGGTGATGGTTGACGACGACGACGTCGGCCTGCTGCGCCTCGCGCCGCGCCTGCATCACGAAACATTCCTTGTAATGCGGGCACTCCTGGCCGAGGCAGTTGTCGCGCGTCGACGTGACCATCGACCACACGGGCGCCGTCTCCGGCACGCTCGCGAGCTCGGCCTTGTCGCCGCTCTTCGTGATCTTCGCGAACCGGACGATTTCCTGCAGGTACGCGGTGTCCTGCCGCGACGGCAGGCGGCCGTTGTCGGCCGTGCGCTGCAGGTAGTAATGGCACAGATAGTTCGAGCGGCCCTTGAGCATCGCGACCGTCACCGGCACCGCGAGCGCGTTGCGCACCGTCGGGATGTCGCGCTGGAACAGCTGGTCCTGCAGGTGCTTCGTGCCGGTCGACACGATCACCTTGCCGCCCCACAGCATCGCGGGCACCAGGTATGCATAGGTCTTGCCGGTACCGGTGCCGGCCTCGACGATCAGCGTGTTGTCGCCGGCGTCGGTGTCGGCGGCTGCGCCGTCCGCGGCGGACTCGGCCGCCGGGTCGCCTTCGCCGAGGCGGCGCGCCGGCCGCTTGCGGGTCTCGAAGATTTCGGGCTCGGGCATCCGGCGCGCGGACGCCTCCATCGCGGACGCGACCGCGCGCGCCATCTCGATCTGCGACTGGCGCGGGTGATAGCCGTCCAGCGCGCGCGCAAGCAGTCCGCCTTCGCCGAAAATCGTGTCGAGTTCGTCGACGCGCTTGCGGCTCAGCTCGAAGGTGCCTTCGGGCGCACGAACGCGCCCGGCGGACGACGCGTCACGCCGGGCATCGGGGTTGGCTTCAAGCGGTGAATTCAAGGCAAGCGTTCCTGTGTCCAGCGCCCAGGCGGCGCCGGCGCTTGCCAGGCCGCGCTCAGGCGCGCTTATCCGGTTCCAGCTGCGATTGCAGCAAAATGATTTTGTCCTTGGCCGCCAGCTTTTCCTTCTTCAGCCGGTGCAGCGTGATGTCGTCGATGTCGGAGTGTCCTTCCTTCAGCTCGATCTCCCGAGCGAGCTGCTGGTGCTGCTCCTGCAATGCTGCCAAACGGTTGTGCAATTCCTGCTGCTGTTCCGTGGGACGGTTTTGCATATGCGCCTCCTCATCGAAGCAGCGCGCCGACTGGCGTGCCGGCACGCACGAGACTGACTCCGGATCAATCCAACACGTTACTGCCCCTGCTGTTGCTGCTGCTTGGCCTTGTCGGCCGCTTCCTGCTGACGCCGTTCGACATCGGCCTTGTGCTGGGCGGCTTCCTTCTGCTTCTGCTCGTAGCGCGCGGCGTTGTCCGCCCGCTCCTGCGCCTTCTGCGCGCCCTGCTGGCGCGCCTGGTCGAGCTTGTGCTGAAAATCCGCCTGCTTCTGGTCGTATGCCTGCTTGTTCGCGGCGCGCTGCGGCCCTTCCGCGCCACGCTGCGCCCGCTTCAATGCATTCTGCTCCTGCTTGTCGCGGAACGCAGCCGCGTTCGCCGCATCGTTCGCCGCGCGCTGCGGCGCTTCCGCCGCATTCTGCGCCTGCTTCAACGCCTGCTGCTGGTCGCGTTGCTGCGCCCGCACCGCGCGCTGCTCGTCGTCGAGCGCGAGCTGCTCCTGACGGATGCTCGCCCGCTCCTCGCGCATCCGGTCGCGCGCCACGCCGAGACAGTGATTGACGAAGAACTTGCTGTAGCAATCGTGCTCCGCCACGGCATAACGATAATCGTTTTCCGCGGAACGTTGATTGAGCACTTTTTGACGGGCGTCGAAATCCTGCGTGGCGGAGGCTGCAACGGGCGCAGCGACAGCGGCGTCCGGCGCGGTTGCGCCCGATGCCTGTGCGTACGCGACGGTGGACCCGGCGGACAAAGCCGCGGCAAGCGCTGCGCCGAGCGCGACGAGAGAAATGCGGGAAGTTGGCAACGTCGTAGGAAAGCTGCGGGACATGTGTCAAATTCTATCACCCCCGGCTGGACGCTCCGCCATTTATGGCAAAATGCCCCGCTTCACTCACCCGCGGCATCTGGTCCGGCGGGCCCGTCTCGCAGCCCGCCGCGCGGTCTGCCGGCCCGCGCCGCGATTTCAGCAGGCAGATCATCCACGACATGACGGAAACCGTAGCACTCAAGATCGTACAGCGCATCGCCACCGAACTGTCCGTCCAGCCGCGCCAGGTCGCGGCGGCAGTGCAACTCCTCGACGAAGGCTCGACCGTTCCGTTCATTGCCCGGTACCGCAAGGAAGTGACCGGCAACCTGGACGACACGCAGCTGCGCCAGCTCGAGGAACGCCTCCTGTATCTGCGCGAGCTCGAGGATCGCCGCGCGGCGATCCTGTCGAGCATCGACGAACAGGGCAAGCTGACCGACGAACTGCGCGCCGCGATCGACGCGGCCGACAGCAAGCAGGTGCTCGAAGACCTTTATCTGCCGTACAAGCCGAAGCGCCGCACGCGCGCGCAGATCGCCCGCGAAGCCGGCCTCGAGCCGCTCGCGCAGGCACTGCTCGCGAATCCGCTGCTCGACCCGCAGACGGAAGCCGCCGCCTACGTCGATGCCGACAAGGGCGTCGCCGACGTGAAGGCCGCGCTCGACGGCGCGCGCGACATCCTGTCGGAACAATTCGGCGAAACCGCCGAACTGCTCGGCAAGCTGCGCGACTACCTGCACAGCCAGGGCGTCGTGTCGTCGGCGGTCGTCGAAGGCAAGGAAAACGAGGAAGGCGAGAAGTTCCGCGACTACTACGACTACGCGGAAACGATCCGGACCGTGCCGTCGCACCGCGCGCTCGCGCTGTTCCGCGGCCGCAACGCCGGCGTGCTGACCGTCAAGCTCGGCCTCGGCGAGGAACTCGACGCGCAGGTCCCGCATCCCGGCGAAGCGATGATCGCGCGCCATTTCGGGATCGCGAACCAGGGCCGCCCGGCCGACAAGTGGCTGTCCGACGTGTGCCGCTGGTGCTGGCGCGTGAAGGTGCAGCCGCACATCGAGAACGAACTGCTCACGCAACTGCGCGAAACGGCGGAAGCCGAAGCGATCCGCGTGTTCGCCCGCAACCTGAAGGACCTGCTGCTGGCCGCGCCGGCCGGCCCGAAGGCCGTGATCGGTCTCGACCCCGGCCTGCGCACGGGCGTGAAGGTCGCCGTGGTCGATCGCACCGGCAAGCTGCTCGCGACCGATACGATCTACCCGCACGAGCCGCGCCGCGACTGGGACGGCTCGCTCGCGAAGCTCGCGCGCATCGCCGCGCAGACGCAGGCCGAGCTGATCAGCATCGGCAACGGCACCGCATCGCGCGAAACCGACAAGCTCGCGAGCGAGCTGATCTCGAAGCATCCCGAACTGCGGCTGCAGAAGATCGTCGTGTCGGAGGCCGGCGCGTCGGTCTACTCGGCGTCCGAGCTGGCCGCGAAGGAATTCCCGGAACTCGACGTGTCGCTGCGCGGCGCCGTGTCGATCGCCCGCCGCCTGCAGGACCCGCTCGCCGAGCTCGTGAAGATCGAGCCGAAAGCGATCGGCGTCGGTCAGTACCAGCACGACGTGAACCAGCGCGAACTCGCCCGCTCGCTCGACGCGGTGGTCGAGGATTGCGTGAACGCGGTCGGCGTCGACGCGAACACCGCGTCGGTCGCGCTGCTCGCGCGCGTCTCGGGCCTGAACGCCACGCTCGCACGCAACATCGTCGACTATCGCGACGCGAACGGGCCGTTCCCGTCGCGCGACCACCTGCGCAAGGTGCCGCGCCTCGGCGACAAGACCTTCGAACAGGCAGCCGGCTTCCTGCGCATCAACGGCGGCGAGAATCCGCTCGATCGCTCGTCGGTCCACCCGGAGGCCTACCCGGTCGTCGAACGCATCCTCGCGAAGATCAGCAAGCGGATCGACGACGTGCTCGGCAGCCGCGACGCGCTGGCCGGCCTGTCGCCGGCCGAATTTGTTGACGAACGTTTCGGCCTGCCGACCGTGCGCGACATCCTGTCCGAACTCGAAAAACCGGGTCGTGACCCGCGTCCCGAATTCAAGACGGCAACGTTCCGCGACGGCGTCGAGAAGGTCTCCGACCTGATGCCCGGCATGCTGCTCGAAGGGGTCGTGACGAACGTCGCGGCATTCGGCGCGTTCGTGGATGTCGGCGTGCATCAGGACGGCCTCGTCCATGTGTCCGCGATGTCGACGAAGTTCATCAAGGATCCGCACGAAGTCGTGAAGGCCGGCCAGGTCGTCAAGGTCAAGGTGCTCGACGTCGACGTGAAGCGTCAGCGCATTGCGCTGACGATGCGCCTCGACGACGAAGCGGCCGCGCCCGGCATGGCGCCGCGCGGCGGCCAGGATCGCGGCAACGCCGGCCGCGGCGGCAGCGCCCGTCCGCAGCGTTCGCGCGAACCGGAACCGGCCGGCGCGATGGCCGCGGCGTTCGCGAAGCTGAAGCGCTGAGCACGCGAAGGCTGTTGACGTATAAAAAAACCCGCCGAAAGGCGGGTTTTTTATTGCTTCAGCGAGCGCGCAGCCAGATCGGCATGGGCTGCATGCGCGGCCACTGCGCGCACCGGTCAGATCTCGATCTTGGTACCGAGCTCGACGACGCGGTTCGCCGGGATCGAGAAGAAGTCGGTCGGCTTCGCCGCGTTCTGGTGCATCCATGCGAACACGCGTTCGCGCCAGATCGACATGCCGGGCAGATGCGTCGGCACGACCGTTTCGCGCGCGAGGAAGAACGACGTGTCCATCAGCTCGAACGTCATGTCGTGCGTGCGGCCGAATTCCTCGAGCACGGCCTTCACGTCCGGCGTCTCGTTGAAGCCGTACTGGGCCTTGACGATGTACAGGCCGCCGCCCGCGTCGCGCGAGCTCAGGCGCTTGTCGTCGCGCACGTACGGAATGTCGCGTGTGACGAACGTCAGGAAAATGGTCCGCTCGTGCAGCACCTTGTTGTGCTTCAGGTTGTGCAGCAGGCTGACGGGCACGAGCTTGTCGTTGCCGGTCAGGTAGATCGCGGTACCCGACACGCGGTGAGGCGGATGCGCGAGCAGCCCCTGCAGGAACGGCTCGAGCGGGATACCGTCGGCGGCCGTGCGCTCCTTGACGATATGGCGGCCCTTGTACCAGGTCATCAGCAGGAAGAACAGCAGCGCGCCGATGCCGAGCGGCAGCCAGCCGCCCTGCGCGACCTTCAGCAGGTTCGCGCCGAAAAAGCCCAGGTCGACCGCGAGGAACACGGCGATGATCCCGCCGACGAGCAGCCGGTTCCAGTTCCACACCTTCACCATCACGACGGCAGCGAGCACGGTCGTGATCACCATCGTCGCCGTCACCGCGATGCCGTACGCGGCGGCGAGATTGTCGGAGCTCTTGAAGCCGATCACGATGCAGAGGATCACGAACAGCAGCAGCCAGTTCACGACCGGCACGTAGATCTGGCCGATCGCCAGCTCGGACGTGTGCAGCACCTTCATGCGCGGCACGTAGCCGAGCTGGATCGCCTGCGACGTCAGCGAATACGCGCCGGAAATCACGGCCTGCGAAGCGATCACGGTCGCGACCGTCGACAGCACGACGAGCGGCAGCAGCGCCCACTCCGGCGCCAGCAGGAAGAACGGGTTCTCGATCGCCTTCGGATTCTGGATCAGCAGCGCGCCCTGGCCGAAATAGTTCAGCACGAGCGACGGCATCACGAGCCCGTACGCGGCGAGGCGGATCGGCTTCGCGCCGAAATGGCCCATGTCCGCGTAGAGCGCTTCCGCACCGGTCAACACCAGCACGACCGAACCCAGCACGACGTAGGCCTGCAGCAGGTGCTCCGACATGAACGACGCAGCGTAATACGGGTTGATCGCCGCGATGATGCCCGGCACGCGCACGATGTGATACACGCCGAGTGCCGCGATCACGACGAACCACAGCACCATGATCGGCCCGAACAGCTTGCCGACCAGCGCGGTGCCGTGACGCTGGATCCAGAACAGCGCGATCAGGATCACGATCGTGATCGGCATCACGAGATGGGACAGGTGCGGCGTCGCGATCTCGAGGCCTTCCACCGCCGACATCACGGAAATCGCCGGCGTGATCACGGCGTCGCCGTAGAACATGCAGGCGCCGAAGATCCCGAGCGCCATCAGCGCGCCCGCGACGCGGGTTTTCGAGTCGAGCGGCCGCAGCGACAGTGCCATCAGCGCGAGCACGCCACCCTCGCCGTTGTTGTCGGCCCGCATCACGAACAGCAGATACTTGATGCCGACCACCAGGATGATCGCCCAGAACAGCAGCGAGATCACACCGAGAATCGAGCCTTCCGTGAGCGGAATGCCGTGTGCGGGGCTGAACGCCTCCTTCAGCGAATACAGCGGGCTCGTGCCGATGTCGCCGAACACGACGCCGATGGCCGCTATCGCAAGCGCCCGCATCGAGTGTTGGTGCGTCGAATGCGCATGGGCTGCGTCGGTCGCCTGGATCGTGTCGTTCATATGAAGCGTAATAATCGGGTCCGGTCGGACAAAACGAGCGCTATTCTACTCGCGCCCCCCTGAAAAACCGTCCTGCCTTGTTGCCCTTAAACCACGTGATCCACGCTGCGCATGCAATCCTGCGCAAGCTGTGGCAGGGCTGCCATCATAGCCGGGGCCGCGCCATCTGCCTACCACGCGCGCCGATCGCCGTGCCCGCCGGCACGGCGCGCCAATAAAAAACGGCGCCGCAAGCGGCGCCGTACAAGGCTTTCCTTCGATCGGCCGGCCGCTTACGCGCCCGAGCCGTCGCGCTGCGCGCGACCGCGCTTGATCCATGCCTCGAGGTTGTGCGGACGAACCGTGTCCCACTCTTCGAACGGCTGATGAATCCACGGATTCGTCGGCAGATACTGTGCGTGATAGTCCGGCTTGACCTTCGAGCAGCCCTTGTACCAGAGCACGGCCGAACGCACGGCCGTGACCGACGGATAGCGCTCCTTCAGGTGCTCCTGCACGCGCGCGAGCGTGACGCCCGAATCGACGAGATCGTCGACCAGCAGCACGTTGCCCGCGAGACTGCCGCGCGTCATCGTGATGTACTGCGCGATGTCGAGCTCGCCCTGCTCGGTGCCGGCCGCTTCGCGGTACGAACTCGTCGCGAGGATCGCGAGCGGGACGTCGTAGATGCGCGACAGCTGGTCGCCGACGCGCAGACCGCCGCGCGCAAGGCACAGGATCTGGTCGAATTTCCAGCCCGATTCATGCACCTGCAGCGCGAGCAGCTCGATCAGACGATGGTATTCGTCCCAGCCTACCCACAGGTTCTTGTCGTCGTTGCGCGGATCGGTCATCAAGTCTGCCGCCGTCATCGTGATTTGCTGCGTCATGCTGAGAATTACACCTTGAACGGATGGCGAAGCAGGATCGTCTCGTCGCGATCCGGCCCCGTCGAAACCATGTCGACCGGCACGCCGGCCACTTCCTGCACGCGGGTCAGGTAGGCTTGCGCATTCGCCGGCAGCGCGTCCCACGTCTTGATGCCGACGGTGCTTTCCTTCCAGCCGGCGAACGTTTCGTACACGGGCTCGCAACGCGCGACGTCGGCCGCACCGCGCGGCAGGATGTCCACGTCCTTGCCGTCGATCTTGTAGCCGACGCACAGCTTGACTTCATCGAGGCCGTCGAGCACGTCGAGCTTCGTCATGCACAGGCCCGACACGCCGTTGATCTGGATCGAGCGGCGCAGTGCCGCTGCGTCGAGCCAGCCGGTGCGGCGCGGACGGCCGGTGACCGAGCCGAATTCCTTGCCGACGTTCGCGAGCGTGACGCCGACCTGGTCCTGGCGCTGCGGGTTGTCCGCGTCGTACAGTTCGCTCGGGAACGGGCCCGAGCCGACGCGCGTGCAGTACGCCTTCGTGATGCCGAGGATGTAGTTCAGCTTCTGCGGACCGACGCCGGCGCCGGCCGATGCGGCACCCGCGACGCAGTTGCTCGACGTGACGAACGGATAGGTGCCGTGGTCGATGTCGAGCAGCGTGCCTTGCGCGCCTTCGAACAGCAGGTTCTGACCAGCGTTGTTCGCGTCGTACAGGCGGCGCGACACGTCGGCCACCATCGGCTTCAGGCGATCGGCATAGCCGAGCATCGTGTCGAGCGTGGCCTGGAAATCGACGGCCGCGCCACCCAGGTACTGGGTCAGCACGAAGTTGTGGAAATCGAGGTTTTCGCGCAGGCGGTCGGCGAAGGTCTTCGCGTCGAACAGGTCCTGCACGCGCAGCGCGCGGCGGCCGACCTTGTCTTCATACGCCGGGCCGATGCCGCGGCCGGTCGTACCGATCTTGCCCGCGCCCTTGCGCGCTTCGCGCGCCTGGTCGATCGCGATGTGGTACGGCAGGATCAGCGTCGTGGCTTCGGAGATGAACAGGCGATCGCGCACGTTCACGCCGGCCTCTTCCAGCTCGCCGATTTCCTTGAACAGTGCCTCGGGGGACAGGACGACGCCGTTGCCGATGTAGCAGGCGACGCCTTCACGCATGATGCCCGACGGAATCAGGCGCAAGATGGTTTTCTTGCCGCCGATGATGAGGGTGTGGCCGGCGTTGTGACCGCCCTGGAAACGCACGACGCCCTGAGCGTGGTCCGTCAGCCAGTCGACGATCTTGCCCTTGCCTTCATCACCCCATTGCGTTCCCACGACGACGACATTGCGCCCGGGAGTCACGTTCACTGCGCTGGCAGACATGTTGATTCGTTAGCTGGTTAAAAACGTATTCTACCTATGTTCGCGGGCGATTCCGAATTTTTCCGTTTCGCTTCAACGATATGCACGCCGAACGACGGCCCGCGAACGCCTGTTTAACGGGGTTCGACCACCCACGCGCCGTCACGCTCGACGAGCGAACGGTCGCAGGCGAACTCGTCGAGCACGTGGTCGTGTCCCGGCAATGCCTGGATCACGACCTCGCCCGCGTCGCGCAGCGCCGCCACGGCCGCGCTCAGCGCGTCGTCCTGCGCCCACGGCGCGAGAATCGCGGTGCCGCGCGCCTCGACCGGCGAAATCCGCGCGAGCTCGCGCAGGTCGAGCGAGAAGCCCGTCGCCGGGCGGGCGCGGCCGTAGGCCTGGCCCACGTGGTCGTACCGGCCGCCGCGCGCGATCGCGTTCGGCACGCCGTCGATGTACGCCGTAAACATCGCGCCGCTGTGGTACGCGTAGCCGCGCAGGTCGGCGAGATCGATCGCCACCTCGACGCCCCTTGCCTGCGCCGCAAGCTGCGCGAGATCGTCGAGCGCACGCGTGATCTCGGGCAGCACCGGCAGGCGCACACGCGCCTCGTCGAGCACGCTCGCGTCGCCGTACAGATGCGGCAGCGCACGCAGCGCCGCGCGCGTGTCGGCGCCGAGATCGTCGGTGAGTTCGTTCAGCAGCGGCACGTCCTTGCCCGACAGCGCGTCGTACAGCGCCTCGCCGCGCTCGGCAGCCTGCGCATCGCGCGCGAGCAGCGCCGCGAGCACGCCCGCGTGGCACAGGTCCAGGCGGATGCGCGACAACCCCGCGAGGTGTAGCGCGTCGAGCATCAGCTGCTGGATCTCGAGATCGGCTTCCAGCCCGGCGTGCCCGTAGATTTCGGCGCCGATCTGGATCTGTTCGCGCGTCGCGTGCAGCCCGCGCGGACGCGTATGCATCACGTGGCCGGCATAGCAGAGGCGCGTCACGCCCTGGCGGTTCAGCAGGTGCGCGTCGATGCGCGCGACTTGCGGCGTGATGTCCGCGCGCAGGCCGAGCGTGCGGCCCGACAGCTGGTCGACCAGCTTGAAGGTGCGCAGGCGCAGGTCGTTGCCGCCGCTCGTCAGCAGCGATTCGAGGTATTCGAGCAACGGCGGCATCACCATTTCGTAGCCGTACGAACGGAAGCGGTCGAGCAGCCTGCGGCGCAGCTCCTCGATCTTGCGCGCTTCCGACGGCAGCACGTCGGCGATATTCTCGGGAAGTAACCAGGTCGACATCGGTACGGTCCTACGACGGGAAACAGGGCGCGACATGCGCGCCGCGAAATGAATCGGAAATCGGCAATCGGGCGGAACGAACGGCGGGTGCGCCGTCCGGATCAGGTGGCGAGCAGCAGCAGGACGAGCCCGAGCGCCATCACGATGAGCCCGCCGATCCGGATATGATGCGGCGGCCGCTCCGCTATTCTACGAAACGTGTCGCGCCAGGCGACGGGAAACACGAAGGGGAACGCCCCCTCGATGATCAGCATCAGTGCTACCGCGAGCAACAACGAGCCAGCCAGGTCCATGCGAGCGACGGCGCCGCTCGACGCGGCGCCCCAAGGTCAGTGTTTGCGGGGAGCGGGTGCCGCCGGTGCGGCACCGCCCGTCGGGCTGCGCATGAAACGGAAAAACTCGCTGTCGGGGTCGACGACGATGATGTCGTTGCGCTTGAAGGTATTCCGGTAAGCCTGCAGGCTCGCGTAGAACTGGTAGAACTGCGGATCGCGGCCGAACGCATCGGCGGCGATCGACGCGGCCTTCGCGTCGCCCTCGCCCTTGATCGTCTGCGCGGACTTGTACGCATTCGCGAGCACCGCCTGCTGTTCGCGTTCCGCGTCGGCCTTGATCTGCTCGACATCGGCGGCGCCATCCGCGCGCACCTGTGCAGCCTGGTCGCGCAGCGCGGCAATCATCCGCTGATAGACGGCATCCGTCTGCGCAGCCGGCAAGTCGACGCGCGTCAACTGCACGTCGACCACGTCGACGCCGAAGCCCGATGCCGTCGCGCGCACCGCGTCGCGCGCCGCATTGGCGATCTCGCGCTGCCCGCCGAGCGCGTCGTCGAGCGCGCGCTTGCCGAACGCGTCGCCGAGTGCGCTCTTCAGCGCGCCGGCCAGGCGGTCGGCGGCCGCCGCCGGGTCACCGCCCGTCGCCGCGAAATACTTCATCGGATCGCTGATCCGATACTTGACCGCATACGCGACGAGCAGGTCGTGCTTGTCTTCGGTCGCCAGTTGCAGCGGATCCGACGACTCGAGCGATTGCAGGCGCGTGTCGATCAGCGTCGCCGTCTGCAGCGGCGGCGGCAGCTTGAAATGGATGCCGGGGCCCGCGAGTTCGGGTTGCGCGCCGTCGCGGCCCGACAGCACGGCCGCATGGCGCGGATCGACGGTCAGGACGGTCGACGACGCCGCGAAAGCGGCGATCACGATTGCGACGACGAACGCAATGATTCGGTTCATGTTCTGCGCTCCCCGTTACTTCGTATCGTCTTCACGCGAGCGGCTGCGGAACGCTTCGCGCGACCGCAGCACGTCGCTGCCCGGTGCGGGCGCCGCCGCGGCCGAAGCCGCGCTCGCGGGTGCGCTCGCCGCGGCGGCGGCCGGCGCCGACATCGCGTCGGGCGCGGATGCGCCGGCGGGCGTCGCGGCATTCGTCGCATTCGTCGCATTTGCGGCGTTTTGTCGCCCCTGCTCGACGAGCTTGTCGAGCGGCAGGTACACGACGCTGTTGCCGCCCTTGTTGCCGACGAACACCTTCGTCGCGTTCGAATAGATTTCCTGCATCGTCTCGAGGTACATCCGCTCACGGATCACCGCGGGCGCCTTCGAATACTGTGCATAGACCTGCTTGAACCGGTCGGCGTCGCCTTCGGCCTGCGTGACCACGCGATCGGCATACGCCTTCGCTTCATCGGCAAGTTTCGCGGCGTCGCCCTGCGCCTTCGGCAGCAGATCGTTCGCGTAGGCCTGCGCGGCACGCTTCGCGGCTTCGCGATCATCGCGCGCCTTCGCGACTTCGGCGTACGCAGCCTGCGTCTGCTCGGGCGCCGCGACGCTCTGCATCGTGACGGCCGTCACCTCGAGCCCCGACTGGTAGCGATCGAGATCGCGCTGGATCGCGGCGGACAGCTGCGCGCGCAGCGCGTCGCGGTCCTGGTTCAGCATGTCGGCCGCGCTGCGCGTGCCGACGATCGCGCGCACCGCGGCCTGGGCGGCCTGCGACACGCTGCGCTCGGGATCGACGCTGCGGAACAGGTAATCGGTTGCCGAACGGATCCGGTACTGGACGACGAAACGCACGTCGACGATGTCGGCATCACGCGTCAGCATCGCCGCTTCCTTCACGTTCGCGAGACGCACGACGTTGTTGCGGCCGATCTCGATCGAACGGACCTGCGACGTATCGACGATCTCGTGCGACGCGAACGGATACGGCGCGCGCCAGTGCACGCCCTGGCCGACCGTGCCCGACAGCTTGCCGAACTGCAGCACGACGCCCGTCTGGCCTTCCTGCACGACGAACAGCCCGCTGCCCGCGTAGACCGCGACCAGCACGCCGATCACGATGCCGACGCCGACACGCGCGGCCCGGCCGTTGTCGGGCCGGAAGCCGTTGCCGCCCTTGCCGCCGAACAGGCCGCTCAGACGCCGGTTGAAGTTGCGCCACATCTCGTCGAGATCGGGCGGACCGTCACCGTCGCCACCGGGCGGACGCTTCGATTCGTTCACACGCGGACGGGATCCGTCGTTGCCCTTGCCTTCGCCGCGCCCCCAGCGGGGATCGTTGATCGACAGCAAGGCGCGCATCCGCCGCCAGGTACTCCGCTCGTTGTATTCGTTCACCAGAGTTTGTTCACCAGATTAGACGCCGGCGAACCGGCCGGGACCGGTTAGCGCCCGTGTTCGGAAATCGTGTGGTCTTCGTGTGGTTCAGCGGGTGCGCCGTCGAGCGCGACGTTGGGTAACGTCGCGCCGGTAAGGTGTTCCGCGGAGGCGATCTCGGCGATGGCGGCACGCAACGCGTCAAGACCCTGACCGGTGCGTGCGCTCAAAAAGACGCGCGAAATATTACCATACTCGTCCCGCTCGACCGCGTCGCCGCGGGCCGCCAGCTCAGGCACCGCATCGATCTTGTTGAACACCAGCACCTGCCGGATCGTGTCCGCGCCGATCTCGTGCAGCACGCCGTTCACCTGCTCGATCTGTTCGAGCCGCACCGCGCTCGATGCGTCGACCACGTGCAGCAGCAGATCCGCATGGATCGTTTCCTCGAGGGTCGCGCGGAACGCGGCAACCAGCTGGTGAGGCAGTTCGCGAATGAACCCGACCGTATCGGACACGACGATCTGACCGGCCTCGTCGCCGAGGTACACGCGTCGCGACGTCGTATCGAGCGTGGCGAACAGCTGGTCGGCCGCATAGGCCTGCGCTTTCGTCAGCGCATTGAACAGCGTCGACTTGCCCGCGTTCGTATAGCCGACGAGCGACACCGACATCGTGCCGCTGCGTGCGCGCTGGCGACGCTGCGTGCTGTGCTGCCGGCGCAGCCGGTCGAGCCGCGACTTCAGCATCTTGATGCGCTCGCCGATCAGCCGGCGGTCGGTTTCGAGCTGGGTTTCGCCGGGGCCGCGCAGGCCGATACCGCCCTTTTGCCGCTCCAGGTGGGTCCACGCGCGAATCAGCCGGGTCGACAGGTATTGCAGCTGCGCGAGCTCGACCTGCAGCTTGCCTTCGTGACTGCGGGCGCGCTGCGCGAAGATGTCGAGGATGAGGCTCGTGCGATCGACCACCCGCCTGTTAAGCGCCTGCTCCAGATTGCGTTGCTGGGCCGGTGCCAGTGCGTGGTTGAAGATGACGATTTCGACGTTGTGCGCGTCGCAGGCAAGCCGCAATTCTTCGGCTTTGCCGCTGCCGATGAACATCTTGGCATCGGGGCTGGCGCGACGACCTGTGAGGGTGACGGCGGGACGGGCCCCCGCACTGGAGGCGAGAAGACTGAGTTCTTCGAGACTGGCTTCGAAATCGGTCTTGCCGAAGTCGATGCCGACGAGCGCTGCGTTGATCAAATTATCGGGTGTCAAGATAAGGCGGCTGGCATCGGTCGCTCGCGGCGACCGGATGCCGGCCGCTGCGATGGGTTAGGACGAGGCTTCCGCGTCCGGGTGGAAATTCACCGGGCGCGCCGGCACGACCGTCGAGATGGCGTGCTTGTAGACCATCTGGGTCACCGTATTACGGAGCAACACGACGTACTGGTCGAACGATTCAATGTTCCCTTGCAGCTTGATGCCGTTGACGAGATAGATCGAAACGGGAACGTGCTCTTTGCGCAGTGCGTTCAAAAACGGGTCTTGTAACAATTGCCCTTTGTTGCTCATGGCGTACTCCATCTTTTTTTGCAGGTTGATCTGGATTGGCGACGAAGAAAAAGAGATCCGGCGCCAATCGCTACACTATAGCTGATTTTGCCTGCCCCGCCCGGGCGTAGGCCATGCGGCCTATCCCTTGCAGGACCTGCTTCAGCCCTTGTCCGCGTACGGGTTGTTCGACGAACGGAACTCTATGCGCAATGGAGTCCCGGTCAGTGAGAAAGTTTCGCGGAATCGGTTTTCGAGGTAACGCTTGTAGGTTTCCGTCACCGCGTCGAGCGCGTTGCCGTGGATGACGATCAGCGGCGGATTCTGGCCGCCCTGGTGCGCGTAGCGCAGCTTCGGACGCACCGGGCCGCGACGACGCGGCTGCTGGAACTCGACGGCCTCGATCAGCGCGCGCGTGAGCTTCGGCGTCGGCAGCTTCGCCATCGCCGCCGCGTACGCGTCGTCGACCGAGCGCATCAGCGCGCCGATGCCGGTCTTCTTGGCGGCCGAAATGTAGTGCGACTTCGCGAAGTCGAGGAATTTCAGCTTGCGGGTCAAATCCGCTTTCGCGCGATCGCGCGCGTGGTCGTCGAGACCGTCCCACTTGTTGACGCCGATCACGAGCGCGCGGCCCTGCTCGACGACGAAGCCGGCGATGTGCGCGTCCTGGTCGGAAATGTCCTGCTGCGCATCCAGCAGAAGAATGACGACGTTCGCGTCGGAGATCGACTGCAGCGTCTTCACGACCGAGAACTTCTCGATCGCCTCGAACACCTTGCCCCGGCGTCGCAGGCCCGCGGTATCGATCAGCGTGTATTTCTTGCCGTTACGCTCGAAGTCGACGTAGATCGAATCGCGCGTCGTGCCCGGCATGTCGAACGCGATCACGCGGTCCTCGCCGATCAGCGCGTTCACGAGCGTCGACTTGCCGACGTTCGGGCGGCCGACGATCGCGATCTTGATGCCGCGCGACGGGTCGTCCTCGTCCGCTTCCTCGGGCTGGCCCGCGTACGCGACTTCCAGCGCCTCGTTGATCATGTCGGTCACGCCGTCGCCGTGCGCGGCCGAGATCGCGCGCGGATCGCCGAGGCCGAGCTCGTAGAAGTCGGTCGCGACCGCCGTGTACTTCATCCCCTCGGCCTTGTTGACGACCAGGAAGATCGGCCGGCCGGTCTTGCGCAGGTAGTCGGCGATCGACTTGTCCTGCGGCGCGAGCCCGTTACGACCGTCGACGATGAACACGACGACGTCCGCTTCCTCGACGGCCTGCCGCGTCTGGCGCGCCATCTCGTGCAGGATGCCGTCCTTCGCGACGGGCTCGAAGCCGCCGGTATCGACGACCAGGTACGGCCGTGCGCCGACGCGCCCTTCGCCGTAATGGCGATCGCGCGTCAGGCCCGGCAAGTCGGCGACCAGCGCATCGCGCGAGCGCGTGAGCCGGTTGAACAGCGTGGATTTCCCCACATTGGGGCGCCCAACGAGGGCAATGACCGGTTTCATCTGTGTTTTCTACGGTGATGCGCAGCAGCGGGAGGCCCGCTGCTGCGGGCGGCTGCGCTGAATGAAAATATCACGAATTCGCGCCGCGCCGGATGCGCGCGCCGGGCGCGCGGTGCGCGCCGTCGTCTTTCGTTGCGAACTGCCTTTCAAATACCGAGCGGCCGGGGACACCGGCCGCCTTCATGTCGCGCGACCGCAGCGCGCGGGACAGGCCCGCCGCGCCGCGATTGCGCCTGTTGCGTGCGCGTCAGCGCGGACGGAATCCGTACAGGCCACCGTCCTTGGTCTGCACGACGAGCGTATTGCCCGCCAGGACCGGCGCCGCGGTAATCGCGCTACCGTCCGTCTTCATCCGGGCGATGAAGCTGCCGTCCTCGCGCGACAGGAAGTGCACGAAGCCCTTGTAGTCGCCCATCACGACCGCATGGCCGAGCAGGTACGGCACGCCGACGTCGCGGCTCTTCAGCTTGTCGTTGCGCCAGAGCGGGTTGCCGCTCGCCGCGTCGTAGGCCGTCACGACCGACCAGTCGTCGCCGCCGGCGACGACCGAATCATCCTGCGCGAGACCGCTGCGGCTCGAGAACGCCTTTTCCCACAGCGGACGGCCCGAGTTCGCGTCGAAGCAGCCGAGCTGGCCCTGGAACGTGACCGCGCACGCCTGGGCACCGACGAGCGTCGGCGGACCGCTGACGTCGTTGATGCGCTCGACTTCGGTCACGCCCTTCGGGAACGACACGGGCGTCTGCCAGAACGGCTCGCCCGTCTGCAGGTTGATCGCGACCAGACCGCCGCCGGGGAAGCCCGCCAGCACGGCCGCATCGCCCGCGAACGTCATGCCGGCCGACACGCGCAGGTTCAGCGGCACCGCGCGGTTGCGGTAGTTCCACTTCTGCTCGCCCGTCTGCCCGTTGAACGCGATCACCTGACCGTCGATCGTGCGCACGATCACGAGGCCGTTGCCGACCAGCGGCGGCGAGAAGATCTCGCCCTGCACGCTCGTCTTCCACAGCTGCTTGCCGTCCGGGCCGAGCACGAACACACCGCCCTTGAGCGCGCCGACGGCGGTCAGGTTGCCGTCGCTGCCGACCCCGGCCGACAGGTCCGAACCGACCTTCAAGCGCCACAGCGTCTGGCCCGTCTTCGCGTCGATCTTCTCGACCGAACCGTTCTCGCCCGCCGCGTAGACGGCGTCGCCCACGGCCACCGGCGAGAACAGGTAGCGCCCGCCCTTGCCGACGCTCGCCTTCCAGACCTGTTGCACGTCCAAGACGGGCTTGAACTCGGTGAGCGGCGTCGGCACGCGGCGCGCGTCCTTCGACGACGAGCAGGCCGCCAATGCCAGGACAGCCGCCGCGCAGGCTACGGGCACAGCGTAACGTTTCAGCAAATTCATCGGTTAGCGAAGCAGAGTTAAGAGGTTGAGGGGGCCGCGATCAGCCGCCGAGCGCATCGAGCTTGAACTGCACGAGCTGGCGCGCGGACTGGTCGTCCTGCGACAGGCCGGCGAGCGCGAGCTTGTACGCGGCGCGCGCATCGTCGGTCTTGCCTTGCGCCGCGAGCAGATCGCCGCGGCGATCGGCCACGAGGCCCTTGAATGCATCCACCGGCGTGCCGGACAGCAGCGCGAGGCCCGCGTCGTACGCCTTCTCGTCGAGCAGCAGCGACGCGAGACGCAGCTTCGCGATCTGCTTGTACTCGTCGTCCTTGGCGTGATCGGCGGCCCATTGCAGCTGCGCCTTCGCGCCGGCGGCATCGCCGGCCGCGTACAACGTCTTCGCGGCCGTGAGCGCGGTCATCTGCGCATACGGCGTGCTGCCGAACTTGTCTTCCATGTCGGCGGCCGCACGGGCCATCGTCGCCTTGTCGTTCGCGGCGGCGGCCTTCTGCACCTGCTCGTACAACCCGGAAGCCTCGGCGGCCTGACGGCGCTGCCAGTAGTTCCAGCCGTTGAAACCGGCCGCGACGACGAGCGCCGCGAGCACGATCCACGTCGTGAGGTTGCCCCAGCGGGCCCACCACGCCTTCAGACTTTCAATCGATTCTTGTTCGTCGTGATAACTCATCGGCGAGCGATTCCTTCCATTTCAGGCTTTTCTTGTCGAGCGAATGCCAGCGCGATCAGTCGTCGCCGTCTTCGGCGGATGCAACCATCGCATTGATTAGGAATTCGGTCAAGCTTTCGACCGGTACGGTCTGCTGAACGTTCTTTTCCCCGTCCTCGCCCGCGCCGCGCAGCGCTTTCACGCCCACCGTGCCGTTCGCGACCTCTTCTTCGCCGAAGATCACCGCGAACGCGGCACCGCTCGCATCGGCCCGTTTCATCTGCGACTTGAAGCTTGCCGGGCCGCCGTCGGCGCTGCAGTGGAAAATCACGTCGAGGCCCGTATCGCGCAGACGCTCGGCCGCGATGAACGCCTGTTCGCGCGCCGTCTCGCCCTGGTGCACCACGTACACGTCGACACCTTCCTGCTCGGGCGCGAGATCCTCTTCCTTCAGCAGTTCGAGAATGCGCTCGATGCCCATCGCCCAGCCGCACGCGGCGGTCGGCTTGCCGCCGAGCTGCTCGATCAGCGGATCGTAGCGGCCGCCGGCCGCGACCGTGCCCTGCGCGCCGAGCTTGTCGGTCACCCACTCGAACACGGTCAGGTTGTAGTAGTCGAGGCCGCGCACGAGACGCGGGTTGATCTTGAACGGGATGTTGTTCGCGAGCAGCAGGCGCTGCAGCCCTTCGAAGTGGGCACGCGACTCGTCGCCGAGGAAGTCGATCAGCTTCGGCGCGTTCTGCGCGATTTCCTGCAGCGCCGGGTTCTTCGTGTCGAGCACGCGCAGCGGGTTCGTATACAGGCGACGCTTCGCGTCCTCATCCAGCACGTCGGCGAACTGCTCGAGATACTTGATCAGTTCGACGCGGTGCGCGGCACGCTCTTCGGCGAGGCCGAGCGAGTTGATCTCGAGCTTGATGCCGGTCAGGCCGAGGTCGTCCCACAGGCGCTGGCACATCATGATGATCTCGGCATCCGCATCCGGGCCCGCGAAGCCGAGCGCCTCGACGCCGACCTGGTGGAACTGGCGGTAGCGGCCGCGCTGCGGACGCTCGTGACGGAACATCGGGCCGATGTACCACAGGCGCTTCGGGCCGTCGTACAGCATGTTGTGCTCGATCGACGCGCGCACGACCGCCGCGGTGTTCTCCGGGCGCATCGTCAGGTTCTCGCCGTTCAGCGCATCGGTGAAGCTGTACATCTCCTTCTCGACGATGTCCGTGACTTCGCCGATGCCGCGCGTGAAGAGCTGCGTGTGTTCGACGATCGGCGTGCGGATGTTCTGGTAGCCGTACGCGCGCAGCAGCGATTTCACGGTAGCTTCGAAGAACTCCCAGAGGCCGGCATCCTGCGGGAGGATGTCGTTCATGCCCTTGACGCCGGTGAGCTTCTCGATCTTGCGTTTCTGTTCAGTCATCGTTCGTGTGTGTGGACGAATTTAGTTCAGGGCCTCGGTACGGCCGTAATTGCGTGCGACGTAGTCGCTGACGATCTGCTGGAATTCCTCGGCGATCCGCTCGCCGCGCAGCGTCTTGACCTTCTCGCCGTCGATGAAGACGGGCGCGGCCGGGTTCTCGCCCGAACCCGGCAGGCTGATGCCGATGTTCGCGTGCTTCGATTCGCCCGGGCCGTTGACGATGCAGCCCATCACCGCGACGTTCATCTTCTCGACGCCCGGATATTCCTTGCGCCAGACCGGCATCTGCTCGCGCAGGTAGGTCTGGATCTGCATCGCGAGTTCCTGGAACAGCGTGCTCGTGGTGCGTCCGCAACCCGGGCACGCGATCACCATCGGGGCGAACGAGCGCAGGCCCATCGTCTGCAGGATTTCCTGGCCGACGATCACTTCGCCCGTGCGCGACGCGCCCGGTTCCGGCGTCAGCGAAATGCGGATCGTGTCGCCGATCCCTTCCTGCAGCAGCACGCCGAGCGCGGCCGTCGACGCGACGATGCCCTTCGAGCCCATGCCGGCCTCGGTCAGCCCGAGATGCAGCGCGAAGCCGCAGCGGCGGCCGAGTTCGCGGTACACGGCGATCAGGTCCTGCACGCCGCTGACCTTGCACGACAGCACGATGCGATCGCGGCCGAGGCCCAGCTCGACCGCGCGCTCGGCCGAGCCGATCGCCGACTGGATCAGCGCTTCGTACATCACGCTCTGCGCATCCCACGGCTGCGCGCGCGCGCCGTTCTCGTCCATCATGCGCGCGAGCAGATCCTGGTCGAGGCTGCCCCAGTTCACGCCGATCCGCACCGGCTTGTCGTACTTCGCCGCGGCTTCGATCATCTGCGCGAACTGCGTGTCGCGCTTCGCGCCCTGGCCGACGTTGCCCGGGTTGATCCGGTACTTCGACAGCGACTCCGCGCAGCCCGGGTAGTCGCGCAGCAGCAGGTGGCCGTTGTAGTGGAAATCGCCGACGAGCGGCACGGTCACGCCCATCCGGTCGAGCTGCTCGCGGATCGCCGGCACGGCGGCCGCGGCCTCCGGCGTATTGACCGTGATGCGCACCAGTTCGGAGCCCGCGTTCGCGAGTTCCTTGATCTGGATCGCCGTGCCGATCGCGTCGGCCGTGTCGGTATTCGTCATCGACTGCACGCGCACCGGCGCATCACCGCCGATCGTCACGAGCTGCCCGCCCCAACGAACATCCACCGCATGCGACACGCGACGCGGCTGATGCCCGCCGAACACCGGCTCGGTTGAACAAATCTGACTGCTGCGTGGGGATTGAGCTTCGGATTGCATCGATAGATCCATTTACGCGGAATGCGCCGCGAGGCGGCGCATGAATTGAAAAAGCGCCGTGCCCTCGCAGCCTGTCCAGGACAGGCCTGCGCCACGGCGCTTGACGTCAGGGCAGCGTGAACCGCGCCACGTTACCCCGCGCTGCCGAATATTTTGCCGGATCGACCGGCTTTCCGTCGAACGCGACCGTATCAAGGCCTGCCTTGTTGCCGATCGTGACCTTGAACGGACCGTCGCCGGCGACCTGCTTCGTCTCGCCGGCCCGCACCAGCGCCGAGAACAGTTCCTTGCCGCTCTTGTCGCGCACGCTGAACCAGCAATCCTGCTTGACCTTCAGTTCGACCGTCGACTGGCCTGCCGCGACCGCGACGCTCGCGGGCTGGGCCGGCACGGCCGCGCTGCTCGCCGCGGCCGGCGCGACGACCGGTTGCGACGCGGGCACGGCGGCCGTCGGGGCCGGAGCCGGAGCCGGAGCAGCCGACGCAACGGCCTGCGGCGCCACGGCGGATGCCGCAACCTGCGCCGGGGCTTCGTTGACGGCTGCCGCCGACGCGCCGCCCGCGGCTGCCGCTTCGACGGAGGACGCCGCCGGCGCGCTGGCCGCCGATGCGTGTTCCGTGGCGCCGCCCTTGAAGCGCGCGAGCCAGCTCGACGAATCGCCGCCAGTGTGCCACATGAGTACCGCGATCACCGCGACGACGACGATCGCCGTCCCCCACAGCCACGGATGATGGTGCGACGACCCGCCAAGCGGAATCGACACGCGGCCGCGCGGCAGATCCGTCCCCGACGACGCGGGCATCGACAGATCGACTTCCTGCACGCCACGCTCGCGGCGCAATGCATGGGCGAACGGCTCCGGATCGACGCCGAGCATCTTCGCGTAGCTGCGCACGACGCCGAGCGCGAACGTCACGCCGGGCAAATGACTGATGTCGCCGGCCTCCAGCGCACGCAGCTTCTGCGGAGCGACCTTGAGCCGCGCCGACACGTCGTCGACCGTCCAGCCCTTCGCCTCCCGGAGCTGCGCCAGCCGGCTGCCGACGGCCGCCAGCGTTTCAAGCCCCGCCGGTGCCGGCTTCGCGGCATTCGTCTCTGCGCCGTTGGTCGGCTGCGGCTCACTCATCCTTGTCCTCGCGTCGATTCTTCTTCACTGGCGGGCGCCGCCGGCTCCCGCAACTGTCCACATCATGCGCGGCGCCGAGGCGCCGCGACCGATCGCTATTCGCGTGTTGTACCGCAAGAAGTCCAGGCATCCGCACCCATGCGGCCCCGACCAGGCGTCCCCGTCAGATCGCCCGAACTTCGATGATTTTTGCTGCTGCGCCCGTTCGCTCCGCCAGGCGCGTGCGGTCCTTCACGGCGCCGGCCAGCTGGCCGCACGCGGCGTCGATGTCGTCGCCGCGCGTCTTGCGCACGGTCGTGACGACACCCGCGTCGATGAGGACCTGTGCAAAGCGCTTGATCTGCTCCGGCTTCGAGCGGATGAGGCCCGATTCCGGAAACGGATTGAACGGGATCAGGTTGAACTTGCAGGGGACGTCACGCGTGACGGCCAGCAGTTCGCGCGCATGCGCTTCGGTGTCGTTGACGCCGTCGAGCATGCAGTATTCGAAAGTAATGAAGTCGCGCGGTGCGACCTTCAGATAGCGCTGGCACGCGGCCATCAGCTCGCGAAGCGGATGCTTCTTGTTGAGCGGCACCAGTTCGTCGCGCAGCGCATCGTTCGGCGCGTGCAGCGAAACGGCGAGCGCGACCGGCAATTCGGCGCCGAGGCGGTCCATCATCGGCACCACGCCGGACGTCGACAACGTGACGCGGCGGCGCGACAGGCCGTACGCGTTATCGTCGAGCATCAGCCGCATCGCGGGCACGACCGCGCTGTAATTCAGCAGCGGCTCGCCCATGCCCATCATCACCACGTTGGTGACGACCCGTTCGGCCTTGCCGTTCGGACCGGGTGCGCGACCCAGCGACGCACGCAGCGCAAACTCGGCCATCCGGAGCTGACCGATGATTTCGGCTGTCGACAGGTTGCGGGAGAAGCCCTGCTTGCCCGTCGAGCAGAAGCGGCAGTTGACCGCACACCCGGCCTGCGACGACACGCACAGCGTGCCGCGCGTCTCTTCCGGGATGAAAACGGTTTCGACCGCATTGCCGTTTCCGACGTCGATCAGCCACTTGCGCGTGCCGTCGGTGGAAACGTGATCGCTGACGATATCGGGCATCACGATCGACGCGCGACCCTTGAGCTTTTCTCTCAGGGACTTCGCGAGATCGGTCATGCCGTCGAAATCGCCGGCGTTGTACTGATGGATCCAGCGCTGCAACTGCTTGGCGCGGAACGGCTTCTCGCCGAGGCTGCCGCAGTACGCGACAAGACCCTCGGCATCGAAGTCGAGAAGATTGACGGAAGTTTCGCTCGTCATGATGTGCTGCCTTGCCGCGTGCGCTGAATCCTGCCTACTTGTTGCCAGCCAGGGCTTAGCGCGAGTAGACGTTCATTTCCGGGAAGAAGAACGCGATTTCGACCGCAGCCGTTTCGGCAGCGTCCGAGCCGTGCACGGCGTTCGCGTCGATGCTGTCGGCGAAGTCGGCGCGGATCGTGCCCTTTTCCGCCTTCTTCGGATCCGTCGCGCCCATCAGGTCGCGGTTCTTCAGGATCGCGCCTTCACCTTCCAGAACCTGGATCATCACCGGGCCCGAGATCATGAAATCGACGAGGTCCTTGAAGAACGGACGTGCTGCGTGAACTGCGTAGAACTTCTCTGCGTCCGCACGCGACAGGTGTGCCATGCGCGATGCGACGATCTTCAGGCCGGCGCCTTCGAAACGGCTGTAGATCTGGCCGATCACGTTCTTTGCCACCGCATCCGGCTTGATGATCGACAGGGTGCGCTCGATTGCCATAAAAACTCCAAGAAATTAAGAAGTTACAGGTTCAAATGAATCCGCTATTGTAGCACGATCCCGTGTATCATTGCGATTGAACCCTTACACGAGTGAAAGGTTCCAATTCCATATGTTTTTTGCGCCGCCCGGCATTGAAACCTCGCGGCACGGAACGTATCTTAGCCATAGCTGCTCCGGTTTGCTGCGCCGCACACCGCGCGCGCCGAACCGGCCCCGGACGCCCACGCGTTCAATGTTAGGAGAAACCATGAACGACTATCCGTACAATTTCGGCCGCGGCGGCTCCGTCAGCACCGCGGAGGCTCGCAATCGCGTGCTGCGGAACACGTACTGGCTGCTCGCGCTGTCGATGGTGCCGACGGTGCTGGGGGCATGGGTCGGCGTCGCGACGGGATTCTCGCTGTTCGCGGCCACGAGCCCGATGATGAGCCTGCTCGCGTTCTTCGCAATCGCGTTCGGCTTCATGTTCGCGATCGAGCGGACGAAAAACAGCGCGGCCGGCGTGTTCGTGCTGCTCGGCTTCACGTTCTTCATGGGCCTGATGCTGTCGCGCCTGCTGAGCTTCATCCTCGGCTTCTCGAACGGCCCGTCGCTGATCATGCTCGCGTTCGGCGGCACCGGCATCATCTTCGCCGCGATGGCGACGATCGCCACGGTCAGCAAGCGCGACTTCTCCGGGCTCGGCAAATGGCTGTTCATGGGCGTGATCGTGATCCTGCTGGCGTCGGTCGCGAACATCTTCCTGCAACTGCCGGCGCTGATGCTCACCGTGTCGGTGCTCGCGATCGCGATCTTCTCGGCCTACATGCTGTTCGACGTCCAGCGCGTCGTGAACGGCGGCGAGACGAACTACATCTCGGCCACGCTCGCGATCTACCTCGACCTGTACAACGTGTTCACGAACCTGCTCGCGCTGCTCGGCATCTTCGGCGGCAACCGCAACTGACGTTCGCCGTACCCGATGAAAAAACCGGCCGTCGGGCCGGTTTTTTTACGTCCGCCGCCCGCTCAGTCGCGCTCGAACAGCGCGATCGATTCGACGTGCGACGTATTCGGGAACATGTTCACGACGCCGGCGCCCTTCAGCCGGTAGCCGGCCTCGTGCACGAGCAGGCCTGCGTCGCGTGCGAGCGTCGACGGGTTGCACGACACGTAGACGATGCGCTTCGGCAGCGGGCCTGCGCCGCTCTGCGCGATTTCGGCCAGCGCCTTCGACACCGCGAGCGCGCCTTCGCGCGGCGGGTCGATCAGGAACTTGTCGAAGGCGCCGAGCGCACGCAGGTCGTCGCCCGTCACCTCGAACAGGTTCCGGCACGCGAACGTCGTGTGGCCGTCGACGCCGTTCTCGCGCGCATTCGCGAGCGCGCGGGTCGTCAGCGTCTCGCTGCCTTCGATGCCCATCACCTCGCGCGACAGCCGCGCGAGCGGCAGCGTGAAGTTGCCGATCCCGCAGAACAGGTCGAGCACGCGATCGTCACGCGACGGCGCGAGCAGGCGCAGCGCGCGCCCCACCAGCACGCGGTTGATCTGATGGTTGACCTGCGTGAAGTCGGTCGGCTTGAACGGCATGCGGATGCCGAACTCCGGCAGCGTATAGTCGAGCGGCACGTCGAGCGGATAGAACGGCGTCACCGTGTCCGGGCCCTTCGGCTGCAGCCAGAACTGCACCTTGTGCTCGTCGGCGAACGCGCGCAGCAGCGCTTCGTCGTCCGCATTGATCGGCTCCAGCACGCGCAGCACCAGTGCCGTGACTTGCGAACCGACCGCGAGCTCGATCTGCGGCATCCGGTCACGGATCGACAGCCCCTCGACCAGCCGGCGCAGCGGCACGAGCATCGCCGACACGTGCGGCGGCAGCACTTCGCAGCTCGTCATGTCGGCGACATAGCTGCTCTTCTTTTCATGGAACCCGACCAGCACGCCGCCCTTCTTCGCGACGTTGCGCACGGTCAGGCGCGCACGGTACCGGTAGCCCCACGACGGGCCGTGGATCGGCGCGAACATCGTCTCGGCGCGCAGCTTCGACAGGTGCCACAGGTTGTCCTCGAGCACGCGCTGCTTGATCGCCACCTGCGCGCGCATGTCGAGGTGCTGCATCGAGCAGCCGCCGCAGGTGCCGAAGAATGCGCACTTCGGCTGCGTGCGCAGCACGCTCGGGCGCAGAATGTCGACGACGGTCGCCTGCTCGTAGCTCGGCTTGCGACGGTAGCTCGAATAGGTCACGCGCTCGCCGGGCAGCGCACCCTCGACGAAGATGACCTTGCCCGGCGTGCCGTCCTCGGTCGCCGTGCGGCCGACACCGCGCGCTTCCATGTCGAGCGATTCGATCTCGAGAACCGGGGCAGGCCCGGGCGCGACGGGCGCATTTTTCGATTTGCGCGCAGAAGTGGGGACGGCTTCGGACACCAGCTTTTCCTGACAAAACGTTGAAGAAGGCGAGATTGTAGACGACGAAAGCCCGCGTCGCCCGCTTTCGTGGCGCAAGCGTCAATACTGACGCCTCTGCCGCGCCGCGTCATGCGGAAACGACCTGCGGGCCGCCGGCCCGCAGGCGCGGCGTCTCGCGAGATCAGCCGGCGGCACACGTTCTGCTCGCAACAGACTCAGGAGATTCGGGAGACTCGACCATGCGACTGATCGACTGGAACATCCAATGGGGTCGGGACGCGGACGGCGTCGTCGACCTGCCGCGCACGATCGCCGCCGCTCGCCGGCTCGGCGACTTCGACGTGCTGTGCCTGCAGGAAGTCACGCGCGGTTTCGGCGCACTGCCCGGCCAGCCCGGCCCCGACCAGTTCGCCGAACTGGCGGCGTTGCTGCCCGGTTATACGATCGTCGAAGCGGTCGGCGCCGACCTGCCGCCGCTCGAACCCGGCGCACCGCGCCGCCAGTTCGGCAATGCGGTCGCGACCCGGCTGCCGATCGGGCGCGTGCTGCGCCAATTGCTGCCGTGGCCGGCAGACGCCGACGCGCCTTCCATGCCGCGCGTCGCGCTCGACGTCGAACTGGTGTTACCGTCGGGTCGGCTGCGGGTCGTCACGACGCATCTGGAATTCTATTCGGCGCGCCAGCGACTCGCGCAGGTCGACGCATTGCGCGCCCGGCACCGCGAAGCGTGTGCGCATGCGGACCAGCCTGCGCCGGCCGAAAATGCCACGGGGCCGTTCAGCGAGACCGTCCAGCCGCGTGATGCCATCCTCTGCGGCGACTTCAACAGCGCGTTCGGCAGCGACGCGTACCGGCGCATGCTCGAGCCGATCGCCGACGCACCGTCGTTCGTCGATGCGTGGATCGCCCGGCACCCGGGCCGCACGCCGCCGCCGACCGCCGGCGTCTACGACACGGCGCAATGGTCCGACGGGCCGCTCGCATGCGACTTCGTGTTCGTGACCGATACGCTGCTGCCGCGCGTCACGCGCTGCGAAATCGACGGCGACGCGCGCGAATCGGACCACCAGCCGGTCGTGCTCGAACTCGATCGAAATTGATCGCGGCCGCCATGCGGGCCGCCCGCGTCACGCGTCGAAACCGGCCAGGTATTCGGCCCAGTGCGACGCGGGCTCCTGCGCGAGCGAATTCTTCACGAGCAGGATCTCGTCCGCATATTCGCTCGGCGTCAGGCCGCCGCGCATCAGCTGGAACCGGCAATACAGCAGGTAGGTATTGACGACGTCCGTTTCGCAATAGTTGCGGATTTCCTCGATCCGGCCATCCTGGAACGCCGGCCACACCTGGCTGCCGTCCATTCCGAGCTTGCCCGGGAAGCCGCACAGCTTCGCGAGCGCGTCGAGCGGCGCATTCGCGCGCGCCTGATACATCGCGAGCACGTCCATCAGGTCGGTGTGCCGCGAGTGATAACGCGAGATGTAGTTGTTCCACTTGAACTCGCGGTCGTCCTCGCCCAGATCCCAGTAGCGCGTCGCGGGGATCCCGTGTACGAGCGCACGGTAATGGAGCACCGGCAGATCGAAGCCGCCGCCGTTCCACGACACGAGCTGCGGCGTGTATTTCTCGATCACGCGATAGAACGACTGGACCAGCGTCGCCTCATTGTCCTGGGGTGTGCCCAACGACCGAACGCGGAAACCGTTGTTGTCGCGGAACACGCACGAGATCGCCGCGATGCGCTGCAGGTGATGCGGCAGGAAATCGCTGCCGGTCTTCTCGCGGCGCGCGGCGAACGCATGTTCGGCCACCGCGGCATCGTCCAGTGTCGCGGGCAGGTCTTCAAGACGGCGAATGCCGTCGACATCGGGAATGGTCTCGATGTCAAAAACGAGAATCGGTGTCATCAGTTACAGAACGGCGTCCTTGCGCACGCCGTTGGAGGCAAAGAACCGCTTGAGGCGCACCAGCGCTTCCTGCTGGATCTGCCGCACGCGCTCGCGCGTGAGCCCCATCTCGTCGGCCAGCTCCTCGAGCGTGGCCGGTTCGATGTGGTTCAGGCCGAAGCGGCGCTCGATCACGTGCCGATGCTTGTCGGACAGCCGCGACAGCCATGCGCGCGTGAGCGTCTCGAGTTCGCGGTGCTGCACCTCCGCGTCGGGCGACTGGCTCTGGTCGTCGGGCAGCAGGTCGAGCAGGCTGCTCGCGGGATCGAGATCGAGCGGCGCGTCGAGCGATGCGGTGTGCTCGTTGAGCGCGAGGATGTCGGTGACTTCCTCGGCGGTCTTGCCGGTGAGATAGGCGATGTCGTCGATGCTGGCTTCACGGCGCTCGGCCGCCTCGCCCGTCGACATCGAATTCTTTTCGAGGTGGCGCTTCGCGCGCAGCACCTGGTTCAGTTCGCGGATCACGTGCACGGGCAGACGCACGGTGCGAGCCTGGTTCATGATCGCCCGTTCGATGCTCTGCCGGATCCACCACGTCGCGTAGGTCGAGAACCGAAAGCCACGCGTCGGATCGAATTTCTCGATCGCGTGCATCAGGCCGAGGTTGCCTTCCTCGATCAGGTCGAGCAGCGGCACGCCGCGGTTCAGGTAACCCTTCGCGATACTGACGACGAGACGCAGGTTGCGCTCGATCATCACCTGCCGCGCCTCGAATTCGCCGGCCTTCGCAAGACGCGAATAGCGCTGCTCCTCCTCGACGGTCAGGAGCGGCTTCACGCTGATACGGTTCAGGTAATGCTGGATCGTGTCGGCCGTGAGTTCGGCCTGCAGCAATGCGCGGAAATCGTCGACGTCGGGCGCGGCTTCCGCCCGGCCTTCGTGCTCGTCGTCGCCATCCGCTTCGGCGTCGCGTGCCTCGAGATCGCGTTCGTTTTCCGCGACGTCGTCTTCGTCGTCCGTCGAAGCGCCAGCTCGCTCCACCGATGCTTGCGTGGCACGACTGATCTTCTCAGATTCGGCTTGCGGCTCGTGGCGCTTCGATTTCGGCATGGTCGTCTCGGTTATTGAGGCGGCAAATACTTCAGCGGATCGACAGGTTTACCCTGCCGGCGAACCTCGAAATGCAGCATCACGCGGTCGGCATCGCTATTACCCATCTCGGCGATCTTCTGCCCCTTCGTTACCGCGTCCCCCTCTTTTACCATCAAAGCGCGATTGTGTGCATACGCCGTGAGGTAAGTTGCATCGTGTTTGATGATAATGAGGTTGC
Source organism: Burkholderia sp. BCC1998 (assembly GCF_905339875.1). Taxonomy (NCBI): domain Bacteria; kingdom Pseudomonadati; phylum Pseudomonadota; class Betaproteobacteria; order Burkholderiales; family Burkholderiaceae; genus Burkholderia; species Burkholderia sp. BCC1998. The sequence continues at coordinate 464,313 of NZ_CAJPHE010000003.1, read as the reverse complement.
CATAGCCACGCAGGCCGTTGCCCGAGTAGACGACGCGGCCGTCGGCCGCCGCCTTCACGGCCTCGCCGGACGTGCCGCCGATATTGACGCCCTTGTTCTTCGCGTCGTCGAAACCGTTCAGCACCGGACCGCGCACGGGCCATGCGAACGTCACGGGGCCGCTCGGCGCGGCTGCCGTGTCGCTCGATGCGGCGGCAGCCGGCGGCGTGCTCGCGGACGACGAGCCCGCGGCCGGCGTCGCGGGACCGCTGCTGAGCGGCGCGGTCGCGACGGCGGCGCCGGTGATCGGTGCGGCAGCCGGCGAGCCGGCAAGCGCGGCACCGCCCGGCGGCGCGACACGCAGCAGCTGGTCGACTTCGATCTGATTCGGGTTCGCCAGGTTGTTCCAGGTGGCGATGTCGCGATAGTTCTGCCCGTTCTCGAGCGCGATCCGGTACAGCGTATCGCCCGGTTTCACACGGTAGAAGCCGGGCGGCGGCGGGCCGAGCGGCACTGCGGGCTGCGCGGCGGCGGTCGTGCCGAGCGATCCGGAGCGGTCGACGACGGGCGCGTTGTCGAGCCGCGTCGCACAGGCGGCCAGCAGCGTGGAGAACGCAGCCACACAGATCGCGCGCTGGGCGAACGTGAGCGGTTCCCTGGTTCGGTTGTTTTGCATCGCGCGCAACATACTCATCGGTTTCAAATCACTCCGGATTTTAAAGGGACAAAGAAAACGCGATCAAGCCGGGACTCCCGCCATTGCGCGTGCGCGACGCGCTCGACGAGCGTGAGCACCTGAGGCTGCCCGCTCTGCGCGCCGACCGGCGCGACGAGCCGCCCGCCGATCGCGAGCTGCTCGAGCAGCGCCTGCGGCACGTCGAGCCCCGCCGCCGCGATCACGATCGCGTCGAACGGGCCCGCGGACGGCAGGCCGACACGCCCGTCGCCGTAATGCAGACGGATGTTCGGCACGCGCAGCGGCCGCAGGTTCAGCTTCGCACGCTCGTAGAGCGGCTTGATGCGTTCAATCGAATACACGTCGCGTGCCACGTGACTCAGCACCGCGGCCTGGTAGCCGCAACCGGTGCCGATCTCGAGGACGCGCTCGAGCGTGCGGCCGGCCATCGCGAGCTCGATCATGCGCGCGACGACCGACGGCTTTGAAATCGTTTGCTGGTGGCCGATAGGCAACGCGGCATCCTCGTACGCCTGCGTCGCGAGCCCGGGATCCACGAACAGGTGGCGCGGCACCGCGGCCATCGCATCCAGCACGCGCGCGTCGGTCACGCCGTTCGCGCGCAGGCGTTCGACCATGCGCTCGCGCACACGTTCCGACGTCAACGCGAATGCACCGGCCGGCGCGACGCTCGGCGCCGCCGGCTTCGGCATCGCGGGCTTCAGCGCGGTCGGCTTCGGTGCGCTCGCCGGCTTCGCGGCGGCCGCACCGGGCACCGTGCGCGCGACGCCCGCCTTCACCGCCACCGGCTTCAGCACGGCAGCGGGCTTGTCGACGGCCTTCGGCACCGCGCTCGCCGCATGGCGTTCACCGGCCCGGCCGTCCGATTTGCGTGGCGCTCGCTTGAGATCTTCGAGCGCGAGCGGGAACCGCTTCGCGCGCTCGCCGCTCATGAAGCACGCCCTCCTGCGCGCGCCCATTCGCGCGTTGCAGGCAGCATTTGCGTATGCGTGAGATCGAGCTGCAGCGGCGTGATCGAGACGAAACCGTTTGCGACGGCGTGGAAATCGGTGCCTTCGCTCGCGTCCAGCGCCGCACCCGCGGCACCGATCCAGTAGACCGGCTCGCCGCGCGGGTCGGTCTGGCGAATCACCGGCTGGGACGGGTGACGCTTGCCGAGGCGCGTGACCTGCCAGCCTTTCAGTTCGTCGTACGGCAGATTCGGAATATTGACGTTCAGCAGCGGCTGACCGGGCAGCGGATGCGCGAGAAAGTGCTCGACGATTTCCGCGGCGACGCGCGCCGCATCCGCCAGATGCGCCCAGCCCTTGTCGGCCAGCGAAAACGCGATGGCCGGCACGCCGAACATGATGCCTTCGGTGGCGGCCGCAACTGTCCCTGAATAGAGCGTGTCTTCGCCCATGTTCTGGCCGTTGTTGATCCCGGACACGACGAGGTCGGGCCGCGCGTCGGCCATCCCGGTCAGCGCGACGTGCACCGAATCGGTCGGTGTGCCGTTCACGTAGAAGAAACCCGTATTCGTCGCGCGCTGCACCGACAGCGGCCGCGACAGCGTCAGGGAATTCGACGCGCCGCTGCAATTCTGCTCGGGCGCGATCACCGTGAGGTCGGCAAGCGGCTGAAGCGCGTCGCTGAGCGCGGCGAGACCGGGGGCGAGATAGCCGTCGTCGTTGCTGAGTAGGATTCGCATCCGGCGATTGTAACCGAGGAAAGATGGCGCGAGAGCGACAGTCCGGCGGGTGCGGACAGGCCCGCACGCACGACGCGCGCGCGGTGCGCCGTCGCATCGCGCGGCGGCGTTTGCAGGTTCGGGAAAACGCGGTGCCGCCCGGGTTTTCCCCTCGAAGGGCCGCCGTGACGAGATGCCCGTTCGGCAAACCTGACGCGCAGCGCCGAGTGCGCGGCGCTCAGATCGCGCCGGCCTCGCGCAGCGCGGCGATCGCCTGCGCGTCGTAGCCGAGACTGTGCAGCACCTCGTCCGTGTGCTCGCCGAGTTCCGGCCCGAGCCAGCGTGTTTCGCCCGGCGTGCCGGACAGCTTCGGCGTGATGTTCGGCAGCGGAATGTCGGTGCCGTCGGCCAGCTTGAAACGCTGGATCATCTGCCGCGCGATGAACTGCGGATCGGTGAACATGTCGGCGGCGCTGTAGATGCGCCCGGCCGGCACGTCGGCCGCGTTGAGCACCGCCAGCGCGTCGTCGATCGTGCGCGGCGCGAGCCACGCGGCGATCGCGTCGTCGATCTCCTGCGTGCGCGGCACGCGTCCGTCGTTGCGAGCGAGCGCGGGATCGTCGGCGAGGTCGTCGCGTTCGATCGCCTTCATCAGCCGCTTGAAGATCGGGTCGCTGTTGCCGCCGATCACGATGCTGCCGTCGCGGCACGCGTAGGTGTTCGACGGCACGATGCCCGGCAGCGACGCGCCGGTACGCTCGCGCACCATCCCGTACACGCCGTACTCGGGCACCACGCTTTCCATCATGTTGAACACCGCTTCGTACAGCGCAACGTCGACCACCTGCCCCGCGCCACCGTTCACGTTGCGGTGGTGGAGCGCCATCATCGCGCCGATCACGCCGTGCAGCGCGGCGATCGAGTCGCCGATCGAGATGCCGATGCGCGGCGGCGGCAAATCGGGATAGCCGGTGATGTGGCGCAAGCCGCCCATCGATTCGGCGATCGCGCCGAAGCCGGGCCGGTCGCGGTACGGGCCGGTCTGCCCGTAACCGGACAGGCGCACCATCACGAGCCCGGGGTTGTCGGCCGACAGCACGTCGTAGCCGAGCCCAAGCTTCTCGAGCAGGCCCGGGCGGAAGTTTTCGATCACGATGTCGGCCTCGCGCGCGAGTTGCCGCGCGATCGCCTTGCCGGCATCGGATTTCAGGTTGAGGGTGACCGATTTCTTGTTGCGTGCCTGGACCGACCACCACAGCGACGTGCCGCCCTGCTCCGGATGCAGCTTGCGCCACTTGCGCAGCGGGTCGCCGCCGTTCGGATCCTCGATCTTGATGACTTCCGCGCCGAATTCGGCAAAGAGGCGCGACGCGAACGGCCCCGCGATCAGCGTCCCGAATTCGAGCACTTTGACGCCCGCGAGCGGGCCCTGGCTGGTGCTCATGTGTCTCCCTGGCATGAGGAACGGCGCCGCCGGCCGGCGGCGCCCGGCTTACATCGTGCGGCGGTCGAGCATCGCGCGGGCGATGGTGCCCGCGTCGACGTATTCGAGTTCGCCGCCCACCGGCACGCCGCGCGCGAGGCGCGTGACCGCGAGCCCGCGCGCCTTCAGCGTCTGGCCGAGGTAGTGCGCGGTGGCTTCGCCCTCGTTCGTGAAGTTGGTCGCGAGCACGACCTCCTTGACGACACCGTCGGACGCACGCCGCACGAGGCGGTCGAAATGGATTTCCTTCGGGCCGATCCCGTCGAGCGGGCTCAGCCGCCCCATCAGCACGAAATACAGCCCGCGGTACGTCATCGTCTGCTCGAGCATGATCTGGTCGGCCGGCGTCTCGACGACGCACAGCAGCGTCGGATCACGCTCCTCGTCGCTGCACACCTCGCAGATCTGCGCCTCCGTGAAGGTATTGCACTTCTCGCAGTGCTGCAGGTGCTCGGTCGCGAACAGCAACGACCGGCCGAGCCGTTCCGCGCCCTCCCGATCGTGCTGCATCAGGTGGTACGCCATGCGTTGCGCGGATTTCGGCCCGACGCCGGGCAATACGCGCAACGCTTCGACGAGCGCGGACAGGGCGGACGGCTGTTTCATACGGCGGCTGAAAGCTGAACGGAGGCTGCGCTCAGAACGGCAGCTTGAAACCCGGGGGCAGCGGCAGGCCCGACGTCATGCCGCTCATCTTTTCCTGCGACGTCGCTTCGGCCTTGCGCACCGCATCGTTGAACGCGGCCGCGACCAGATCCTCGAGCATGTCCTTGTCGTCCGCGAGCAGGCTCGGGTCGATCGCCACGCGACGCACTTCGTTGCGGCAGGTCATCGTCACCTTGACGAGGCCGGCACCCGACTGCCCTTCGACTTCGATCTGCGCAAGCTGCTCCTGCATCTTCTTCATGTTTTCCTGCATTTGCTGCGCTTGCTTCATCAGTCCGGCGAGGTTGCCTTTCAACATGGGAATACTCCTTCTTGATCGTGTGAAAACCGGCACGCGGCGCGTGCCGGTCAATGTGTGCGGGCGTGATTGTGCCTGTCGCAGTGCGATTCGTTCAATGCAGCGTCGGCGGCGTGCCGTCCGGCGCCGGATCGGCGAGCGGCCGCACCGAGCCTTCGACGATACGCGCGCCGAAGTCACGCACGAGCTGCTGGACGAACGGATCGCCATGGATGTCCTGCTCTGCCTCGCGCTGGCGTGCCGCACGTGCAGCCGCATCGAGTGCCGCCGCGGTGCGCCGCGCGGGCCCGACCTCGACCGCGACCTCGACGGCCTTGCCGAGCGCATCGGCCAGGGCCGCCTTCAGTTTCGCGACCTGAGCGGCGTCCGCATACTGCGGCACCGGCACGGACAGTTTCAACGTCGTCGCGTCGACGGCCGTCAGCTCGCTGTTGAATGCAAGCTGATACGCGACGCCCTTCAGCGGCAACCGCGCGGCCAGCGCCGGCCATTCGCCGTCGAAGCCGACCGGGTCGAGCGCGATCGCGGGCGGCAGCGGGCGCGTGTCGACCGGTGCGGACGGACGGGACTCCACTGCCTTCGGCGCAATGCGCACGTCGTCGGGGCCGCTGTCGAACACGGGCACGAAGCCGTCGTCCGCCGCACCGCCGAACATCTCGTCGGCGCTGAGCGGCACATATTCGTCCGGCGGAATGTCTTCCCACGGCGGCGGGGCCTGGCGCGTGTCGGCAGCCTGCGGCGCGCGGGCCGGCGCGCGCGGCGTCGGTACCTGCACGGCAGGACGCGATGCCGCCGGCTTTTCGGCGGCCGGCTGGGCCGCCGCCGGCTTGGGCGCGGCGCCCGCACGCGCGCGGTCGGACGACACGCGCATGCCGGCGTTGCGCAGCACGTCGAGTGCGGCAGCCGCACCGCCGCGGGCAGACGGGCGCGCGGCGGGTTCGGCCGGCGCAGCACGCGGCGCCGGTTCGGCAGGCAGCGCAGGTTCGTCGTTGCGCTTGGCGGCGGCAACCGGCGGTTCAGGTTCGTTGCGGACAGCCGGCGGTGCATCGCTCGGCGGTACCGCCTGAGGTGCCGGGATCGCTTGCGGCTGCGGTGCGGCCGGCGCTGCGGTCGCAGCCGATGTTGCCGCGGATGCAGATTCAGATGCCGGTGTCGAAACAGCCTTCACTGCCGGCGCAATCGCCGCATCGTCGGACTGGACCGCTGCCGGACGCGCAGCGGGCGCAGCCGCTTGCGGACGTGCGGCCGCCACGGCTGCCGGCTGCGGCGCCGACGACCTGGGTGCCGCAGCCGACGCAACGGCAGCGGCCGCACGCGGCGCGGATGCTGGTGCAGGCACGGCACGCGGCACGGCCGGCTGACCGCCCGGCGCACTGCCGGCGCCGACGGCCGGCTCGAACGCGAGCATCCGCAGCAACGTCATCGTGAAGCCGGCGTATTCGTCCGGCGCAAGGCCGAGCTCCGCGCGCCCGACCGTCGCGATCTGATAGAACAGCTGAACCTGCTCGGGGCTCAGCGTCTCCGCGAAGCGGCGCAGATCGGCCGCTTCCGGCCATTCGTCGAGCACCGACCCCGGCGCGAACTGCGCCCAGGCGATCCGGTGCAGCAGGCTGGCGAGATCCTGCAGCGCGGTGGAAAAGGACAGGCTGCGCAGCGACATCTCGTCGGCGATCGCGAGGATCTCCGGGCCGGCGCCGGCCGCGAGTGCATCGAGCAGGCGCACCATGTATGTCTGGTCGAGCGCGCCGAGCATGCCCGACACCGCCGATTCGGTCACTTCGTTCGCCGAGTACGCGATCGCCTGGTCGGTCAGCGACAGCGCATCGCGCATGCTGCCCTGCGCGGCGCGCGCGAGCAGACGCAGCGCCTGCTGCTCGAACGAGATCCGCTCTTCGCCGAGGATCCGTTCGAGGTGCGACACGATGTGCCCGGCCGGCATCTGCTTCAGGTTGAACTGCAGGCAGCGCGACAGCACGGTGACGGGAATCTTTTGCGGATCGGTGGTCGCGAGGATGAACTTGACGTGCGGCGGCGGCTCCTCGAGCGTCTTCAGCATCGCGTTGAACGCGTGGTTCGTCAGCATGTGCACTTCGTCGATCATGTAGACCTTGAAGCGCGCATCGACGGGCGCGTACACCGCGCGCTCGAGCAGCGCGGCCATTTCGTCGACGCCGCGGTTGCTCGCGGCATCCATTTCGACGTAGTCAACGAAGCGGCCTTCGTCGATCTCGCGGCACGCGCGGCACACGCCGCACGGCTGCGACGTGACGCCGGTTTCACAGTTGAGCGCCTTCGCGAAGATCCGCGACAGCGTCGTCTTGCCGACGCCGCGGGTTCCGGTAAACAGATAGGCGTGATGGAGACGCCCGCCGTCGAGCGCGTGCGTGAGCGCCCTGACGACGTGCTCCTGGCCGACGAGCGAAGCGAAATCCTTCGGACGCCACTTGCGTGCGAGAACTTGATAGGTCATCGGGAAATTGTATCAGTAACGCTGCGTCGCGCCGACACGCGAAACGGTGCGGAAAACGAGCAAGACGCAGGTAAAACGGAGAATGACGCAGAAATAAAAAACGCCCGGCGAACGGGGCGAGAGGAAAGGTGACGAGCCCGACCCTCGGCACTGGCAGAAAACGATTGTGGCTGCTTCGTTCCCGACCTGACCAGGTTCACCGCCCCACCATGCGAGGAGGCCCGTCACGGCATATTCTATCACCGCTTCCGGCCAAATGCGACCGTTTGTTCGCAACAATGCGCACGATCGAGCGAACCGGCGCGCGTACGGGCCCGTCGATCCGGCGCGAACAGGCGCGAACAGGTGGACGGATTCCGCGATAGAGACCGCGGCTCTTGTATTTTGCGAGGCGGCCTCCACGTTCGGATCACAACGGTCGAACGGCGCGTCGTACCCCTACTCGCGTAGCGGCTACTATCGCCGCCCGCAGCAGATAGCAATTTAGGCTAATATGACGCCCGAACGACCCGCGAGCCGCGCCAAGCAGCGCTTACGCCCCTCCTTCCGGGGAGCGGAGTGACCTGCCGCAGCGGCCGGCAGCCGACAGGCCGCCGGAGCGCCGCAACGCGCCAAGCAGGCAGTCCCCGAACCGTAAGAGGTATTGACCCAATGAGCGAACAGATCAAACACATCAGCGACGCATCGTTCGAACAGGACGTCGTCAAATCCGACAAGCCCGTGCTCGTCGACTTCTGGGCCGAATGGTGCGGCCCGTGCAAGATGATCGCCCCGATCCTCGACGAAGTCGCGAAGGACTACGGCGACAAGCTGCAGATCGCGAAGATCAACGTCGACGACAACCAGGCAACGCCTGCGAAATTCGGCGTGCGCGGCATCCCGACGCTGATCCTGTTCAAGAACGGCGCGGCCGCCGCACAGAAGGTCGGTGCGCTGTCGAAGTCGCAACTCACCGCATTCCTGGACAGCCACCTGTAATACCGGCCGTTCCGCGGACGTGTTGTCAACCGACAACACGTCCGCCGTCAAGCCGCCGATCGGCCGCTCAGGCGCGAATCGGCGTATGCTAGAATCAAAAAACGTCTACAAGACGCATTAAGTCTCAGAGCGCCTCCGCTCGCCCCTCCTCCCTTATTTCTTTTCGTCGCTTCTCCTCCCTGGCGGGTTCTCCGTATGCATTTATCCGAGCTCAAGTCTCTGCACGTGTCCGAACTGATCGAAATGGCCAATGGCCTGGAGATCGAAAACGCGAACCGCCTGCGCAAGCAGGAGCTGATGTTCGCCATTCTCAAAAAGCGCGCCAAGACGGGAGAGACGATCTTCGGCGACGGTACGCTCGAAGTGCTGCCGGACGGCTTCGGCTTCCTGCGCTCGCCGGAAATGTCGTACCTCGCGAGCACCGACGACATCTACATCAGCCCGTCGCAGATCCGCCGCTTCAACCTGCACACCGGCGACACCATCGAAGGTGAAGTCCGCACGCCGAAGGACGGCGAGCGCTACTTCGCGCTGGTGAAGGTCGACAAAGTCAACGGGCAGCCGCCCGAGGCCTCGAAACACAAGATCATGTTCGAGAACCTCACGCCGCTGCACCCGAACAAGCCGCTGTCGCTCGAACGCGAAATGCGCGGCGAAGAAAACGTCACGGGCCGCATCATCGACATGATCGCGCCGATCGGCAAGGGCCAGCGCGGCCTGCTCGTCGCGTCGCCGAAGTCGGGCAAGACCGTGATGCTCCAGCACATCGCACACGCGATCAAGCAGAACCATCCGGACGTCATCCTGTTCGTGCTGCTGATCGACGAGCGCCCCGAAGAAGTGACCGAAATGCAGCGCTCGGTCGCCGGCGAAGTGATCGCATCGACGTTCGACGAACCGGCCACGCGTCACGTGCAGGTCGCCGAAATGGTGATCGAGAAGGCCAAGCGCCTCGTCGAAATGAAGCACGACGTCGTGATCCTGCTCGACTCGATCACGCGTCTCGCCCGCGCCTACAACACCGTGATCCCGGCGTCGGGCAAGGTGCTGACGGGCGGTGTCGACGCGAACGCGCTGCAGCGTCCGAAGCGCTTCTTCGGTGCCGCGCGCAACATCGAGGAAGGCGGCTCGCTGACGATCATCGGCACCGCGCTGATCGAGACCGGCAGCCGCATGGACGACGTGATCTACGAAGAGTTCAAGGGCACCGGCAACATGGAAGTGCACCTCGAGCGCCGTCTCGCGGAAAAGCGCGTCTATCCGTCGATCAACCTGAACAAGTCGGGCACGCGCCGCGAAGAAATGCTGATCAAGCCCGAGATCCTGCAAAAGATCTGGGTGCTGCGCAAATTCATCCACGACATGGACGAAGTCGAGGCGATGGAGTTCCTGCTCGACAAGATCCGCCAGACGAAGAGCAATTCCGAGTTCTTCGACCTGATGCGCCGCGGCGGCTGATCGCCCTCGCCCCGCACCGAACGGCCGCCCGCGCGTTTCGCCCGGCGGCCGTTTTTTCGCACCAACCTGTACGTGAACGTACAGGTTGATCTATAATCGCGCCATCGTCCCGACCGAAGCCCCTGCCACCCCGATGCCGAACGACGCCTCCCCCTCGTTGCTGACCGTGAGCGACGCCGCGTCGCGGCTCGGCGTCACGCCGCGCACGCTGAAGTACTACGAAGAGCGCGGACTCGTCACGCCGTCGCGCAGCGGCGGCCGCTATCGCCTGTACGACGAAGCCGATCTCGAACGCTTCGCCCGCATCCTGCGGCTGCGCGCGCTCGGCTTTTCGCTGCACGGCATCACCGAGATGCTCAAGCGCCCGCTGGAAGAAACAGGAGACGGCCGGCGCCGCTATTCGGACGCATCGTTGCGCGAGATCCGCTCGGGGCTCGCCGAACAGATCGACACGCTCGATGAGCGGATCGCGGCCGTCCAGCGCGAGTTGAAGGAAGCGGTCGCGCTGCGCAAGGAACTGCAGCACGACATCGACTACGTCGAACGGCGCCTCGCCGGCGAAAACCCCGACGCGCTGATCGCGCAACGGCAGGCCGAGGCCGGCGCGCGGCGTACGCGCAAGGACCGGGAATGAACGTCGCGCCGGGTCGCTCGCCGCTCTGGAGCCGCGCGAACCTGCGCGCGGACCTGTTCCCGTGGGCGCTCGCGCTCGTCACCGGCATCGACTATTTCGACAACGCGGCCTTCTCGTTCTTCGCGAGCTACATCGCGGGCGGCGTCAACGCATCGCCCGACGAACTCGTGTGGTCGTCGAGCGCGTATGCGGTCACGGCCGTGCTCGGCATCCTGCAGCAGCAATGGTGGGTCGACCGGCTCGGGCATCGCCGCTACGTCGCCGGCTGCATGCTGATGTTCTCGTTCGGCGCGATCGCGGCCGCGCTCGCCGACACGTCGCTCGAACTCGCGTTCGCGCGCGGCTTCCAGGGCTATTTCATCGGCCCGATGATGGGTGCCTGCCGGATCCTGATCCAGGTCAGCTTCAAGCCGCAGGAGCGGCCGCCCGCCACGCGCGCGTTCCTGATCATGATCCTGCTCGGCAGCGCGCTCGCGCCGATCGTCGGCGGGCTGCTCGTCGCACATTCGACGTGGCGCGCGCTGTTCGCCTGCACCGCGCCCGCGGGCATCGCGTTCGCGATCCTCGCGCTGCTCACGCTCCCCGATTCCGGCAGGACGCCCGACGACGAACGCGGCTCCGGGCATTTCTGGCCATACGTCGTGTTCGCGCTCGCGCAAGGCGCGCTGCAGATCGTGCTGCAGCAGGTGCACTACCAGCTCTACAGCGGCTCGCCGATGCTGATCCTGCTGACGATCGCCGGCCTCGGCGCGCTCGCGTGGTTCGCCTATCACCAGTGGAACCATCCGACGCCGCTCGTGCGGCTGCACGCGTTTCGCGAACGTACGTTCCAGGTCGGGCTGCTGCTGTACATGTTCTATTACTACGAGTCGACGGGCTTCAGCTACCTGACGTCCCGCCTGCTCGAAGGCGGGCTCGGTTATCCGGTCGAGAACGCCGGGCGCCTGGTCGGCACGATGTCGCTGATCTCGGCCACCGCGCTGTTCGCCTACCTGCGCCATGCGAAGCGCGTCACGCACAAGAAGTGGTTCGTCGTGCCGGGGTTCGCGATCGCGGTCACGGCCGCGCTGTGGATGACGCGGATGACGCCCCAGGTCGGCGAGGCCGCGCTGATCGTCCCGCTGCTGCTGCGCGGGCTGTTGCTGCTGTTCATCGTGCTGCCGGTCGCGAACCTGACGTTCCGCATCTTCGCGATCGACGAGTACACGCACGGCTATCGGCTGAAGAACATCGTGCGGCAATTGACGATCTCGTTCGCGACGTCGTCGGTGATCATCGTCGAGCAACACCGGCTGGCCCTGCACCAGACGCGGCTCGTCGAGCGCGCGAACGTGTTCGATCCGCTGTTCCAGCAGACCGTCGACGCCCTCACGCGCGGTTATGCGGCCGCCGGCCATGCACTGAACGAGGCGCACGCCCTCGCGATCGCATCGATCGCGCGGATGGTCGCGCAACAGGCGTCGTTCCTCGCGTCGCTCGACGGCTTCTATTTCCTGGCGGGCGTCGCGCTGGTCGGCGGCCTGTTCGCGGCATGGCAAAAAGAGATCGATTGAGTTAAAAGACAGGCTTTGGATTTCCCCGCGCTGCTTCCATGCTCTCGAAACTGACCCGCTGGTTCGACGATCGCCGCCGCGACCGCGCGCTGCGCAGCCATCCGATTCCCGATGCGCTGTGGCAGGACACCGTCGCACGCCTGCCGTTCCTCGCTGCGCTGACGCCCGCCGACCTGGGCCGCCTGCGCGAGCTGACGAGCCTGTTCATCGCGAAGAAATCGTTTTCGACCGCGCACGGGCTCGAGCTGACCGACGAAATGATCGTCGCGATCGCCGCGCAGGCGTGCCTGCCCGTGCTGAATCTCGATCTGTCGCTGTATGACGGCTGGGTCGGCGTCGTCGTGTATCCGGGCGAATTCGTGATCCGCAAGACCGTGCAGGACGACGACGGCGTCGTCCATGAAGTCGAGCAGGACGCGAGCGGCGAAGCGTGGGAAGGGGGGCCGGTGATCCTGTCGTGGGAAGACGCGCAGATGACGGACGGCCGCGACGCGTACAACGTCGTGATCCACGAGTTCGCGCACAAGATCGACATGGTCAACGGCGAGGCCGACGGCTATCCGCCCCTCTTTCGCCGCTGGCACGCGCCGCACCTCGACGCGCAGGCGTGGGCCGACGTGTTCGAGCACGCGTACGACCAGTTCTGCGCGCGCGTCGATGCGGTGCCGGATCGCGCGTGGGCGCGCTTCGAGCGCGACTCGCTGATCGATCCCTATGCGGCCGATCACCCGTCGGAGTTCTTCGCGGTGTGCAGCGAGGCGCTGTTCGTGCGACCGCGCGCGTTCGAGTCCGAATTTCCGGAGCTCTACCGGCTGCTCGCCCGCTATTACCGGCAGGATCCGGCCCGCACGGGCGCCCTCGACACGCGATGAAAATTATTCGTCAACCGTCTGATTTTCTGGCATAATCGCCGTTTTTCGACCTTAGGCAAGTGGCTCGCGCCGGGCTTGACGTCGGCTGAAATCGCGCAAATGCGTGCGGTCCGGCACGGCAAGCGGCGGGTTGGCTACCGCTCTCACCAAGGAACATCATGAAACCTGGCATTCACCCGGACTACCGCGAAGTCGTCTTCCAAGACATGTCGAACGGCTTCAAGTTCATCACGCGCTCGACGATCCAGACGCGTGAAACCATCGAACACGAAGGCAAGACCTACCCGCTCGCCAAGATCGAAGTGTCGTCGGAATCGCACTCGTTCTACACGGGTCAGCAAAAGATCATGGACACGGCAGGCCGTGTCGAGAAGTTCAAGAACAAGTTCGGCGTTCGCGCCAACGGCAAGGCGAAGTAAGCTTCGCACCGTTCCGGTGGTTGCAACGCACCGGTACCGCACGAAAGGGCAGCCCAGGCTGCCCTTTTTTGTCGCCGCTCGCCGGGACAACGCCGCACGGCGGCCGGGCAATCGTCTGACGCGCAACGGCCGGCGCGTCTACAATGCCGGATGCTCGAATCCGCGCCGTCGGCGCATGACCGCACCGGCCGCCCGCTCATAACAAATCGCTCATCTGCATGAAGCCTGTCGTTCGCCTCACCGCCTCCGCCACGCGCGCGCTGCCGCGCTGGCTGCTGCTCACGCTCTGCCTCGTCTACGCGGCGTTCGGCCTGTTCGGCCGCGATCCGTGGAAGAACGAGGACGCGGCGGGCTTCGGCGTGATGTGGACGATGGCCACCGGCGGCTGGCACGACTGGCTGCTGCCGAATCTCGTCGGCAAGTTCATCACGACCGACGGGCCGCTCGCCTACTGGCTCGGCGCGCTGTCGATCCGCGCGCTGGCGCCGTGGGTCGACGCGAGCAACGCGTCGCGCGTCGACACGGGCGTGCTGTTCTGCGTCGCGTGCGCGTTCGTCTGGTATGCGGCCTATCTGCTCGGCCGGCGTGCGGAGGTCCAACCGTTCAAGTACGCATTCGGCGGCGAGCCGGAGCCGCGCGACTACGGCCGCACGCTCGCCGACGGCGCGCTGCTGGTCCTCGTCGCATGCTTCGGGCTCGCGGAGCGCGGCCACGAAACGACGCCGCAGCTCGCGCAGTTCGCGTGGATCGCGATGTTCGTGTACGGCATCGTGCGCGGCATCGACAAGCCGCTGCAGGGTGCGCTGTGGTGGGGCGCCGCGATCGGCCTCGTCGCGCTGTCCGGCAACCCGGTGCTGGTCATCGCGCTGCTCGCCGGCACGGCCGCGCTGTGGCTCGTCACGCCGGAGATGCGCAACCTGCGCCTGCCGCTGATCGGCCTGCCGCTCGCGGCCGCGATCTTCGCGCTGTGGCCGCTCGCCGCCTTCCAGGCAGCGCCGGACGACGCCGCATGGTTCTTCAATCAGTGGATCCACGGCAGCCTGATGCGCTTCTCGGGCCCGCCGACCGCGGTGCTCGCGTATGCGGCAAAGAACCTGCCGCTGTTTACGTGGCCCGCATGGCCGCTCGCGATCTGGGCCTGGTGGAGCTGGGCCGGCATGCGCCGCCGCGCGCACATCGCGATTCCACTGTCGGTCGTGGTGCCGCTCGTCGCGCTCGTGATCCTGCAGAGCCAGCAGTCGAACCGCATGTACATGCTGTTGCTGCCGCCGCTCGCGGTGCTCGCCACCTTCGCGCTGCCGACCCTCAAGCGCGGCGCGATCAACGCGTTCGACTGGTTCGCGGTGCTGAGCTTCACGATCCTCGGCACCTTCGTGTGGCTCGTGTGGCTCGCGTCGCTCACCGGCTTCCCGCATCCGCTCGCGCGCAACCTCGCGCGCCTCGTGCCGGGCTACGAACCGCACTTCAAGATCCTGTCGTTCGTCTGCGCGGTGATCGTCACCGTGTGCTGGTGCCTGCTCGCGCGCTGGCGCGTGTCGCGCCAGCCGAAGGTGCTGTGGCGCAGCGTCGTGCTGTCGGGTGCGGGCACCACGCTGATGTGGGTGCTGCTGATGACGCTGTGGCTGCCGATCGTCAACTACGGCCGGACCTACAGCGACGTCGCGCAACAGATCGCGTCGCACCTGCCGAAAGACTATGAGTGCATCTCGCCCGTGCGGCTCGGCGATGCGCAGATCGCGACCTTCGCGTATTTCGGCGACATGCACTTCGAATTCTCGGGCGACTGCGACGTGATCCTGCGCCAGGATCGCTCCGACTTCGGCGAGCCGAGCGCGATGTCGCAATACGTGTGGCGCCTCGTATGGGAAGGCCGCCGCGTGGCCGACCGCGACGAGCGCTTCCGCCTGTACGAGCGCATCGAGCGGCCGGCGGCGCCCGTCAAGCGCCGTGGCCCACGCCACCGGGCGGTCGATTGACGATGTTCGCCGACATCCGCCGGATCGTCGGCCTCGCGTGGCCGGTGCTCGTCGGCCAGCTCGCGATCATCGCGTTCGGCGTGATCGACACGGCGATGGTCGGCCGCTACTCTGCCATCGACCTCGCCGCGCTCGGGCTCGGTTCGTCGATCTACGTGTCGGTCTACATCGGGTTGACGGGCATCCTGTCCGCGCTGCAGCCGATCACCGGGCAGCTGTACGGCGCGCGGCGCTACGCCGAGATCGGCGAGGAAGTCCGCCAGGCGCTGTGGCTCGCGCTGATGCTCGCGGTGCCCGGCTTCCTGCTGCTGCATTTTCCCGAACCGCTGCTGCACATCGCCCACGCGCCGTCCGCGTTGCACGACCGCACGGTCGATTACCTGCGAATCCTGTCGTACGGCCTGCCGGCGAGCCTCGTGTTCCGGATCTACAACGCGCTGACCAACGCGGCCGGCAAGCCGCGCCTCGCGATGATCCTGCAGGTCGGCGCGCTGCTGCTCAAGTTTCCGCTCAACGTGTGGTTCATCTTCGGCGGGCTCGGCGTGCCGGCCCTCGGCGGCCCCGGTTGCGGGCTCGCCAGTACGCTGATCAACTGGGCGCTCGCGCTGATCGGCTTCACGCTGCTCGCGAAGCTCGACGTGTTCTCGCCGCTTTCGATCTTCTCGCGCTTTTGCTGGCCCGTCTGGGCGCGCCAGAAGGCGATCCTGAAGCTCGGCGTGCCGATGGGCCTGTCGTACCTGATCGAGGTCACGTCGTACACGTGCATGGCGCTCTTCATCGCGCAGTTCGGCACGACGACGCTCGCCGGCCACCAGATCGCCGGCAACATCGGCGCGGTGCTGTACATGACGCCGCTGTCGATCGGGGTCGCGGCGTCGACGCTGGTGGCCCGCGCGCTCGGTGCCGGCCGCCCGGACGAGGCGCGGCTGCTCGGCCGCCACAGCGTCATGCTCGCGTGCGGGATCGCGGCCGCGTACGGCGTGCTCGTGTTCACGCTGCGTCCGCTGATCGTCAGCGGTTACACGCCGAATCCGGCCGTGGCCGCCGCCGCGCTGCCGCTGGTCGCGATCGTCACCTGCTACCACTTCTTCGACGCGCTGCAGATCACGTCCGCCTTCGTGCTGCGCGCGTACAAGGTCGCGGTCGTGCCGACCGTGATCTATGCGGTCGCGCTGTGGGGCGTCGGACTCGGCGGCGGCTACGTGCTCGGCTTCGACGTCGGCGGCCTCGCCCCCGCCTGGCTGACCGGCGCGCGCGGCTTCTGGTTCGCGAACACGATCAGCCTGATGCTGGCGGGCGCGGGCCTCGCGCTCTACCTGCGCCACGTCAGCCACGCGCAACCGGCCGTCGGCGCATACGGCGCATGACGCACGGCGTGCGGCCTACGCGTCCTCCAGCACGTCGGCCGCGTGGTACGAGGACCGCACGAGCGGTCCGGCAACGACTTCCCTGAAACCGAGCGCCAGCCCCTCGTCGCGCCACGCGGCGAACGCATCGGGGCTCACGTAGCGTCGCACCGGCAGATGGTGCGCGGACGGCGCGAGATACTGGCCGAGCGTCAGCACGTCGACCTCGTGCGCGCGCAGGTCGCGCAGCGTGTCCCGCACCTCGTCGTCGCACTCGCCGAGCCCGAGCATCAAGCCCGATTTCGTCACGAGCGTCGGCCGCGCGGCCTTCGCGTGCGCGAGCAGTTCGAGCGAGCCGCGATAGTCGGCGCCCGGCCGCGCCGCCCGATACAGCGACGGCACCGTCTCGATGTTGTGATTGAACACGTCCGGCCACGCCGACGACAACGCATCGAGCGCACGCGCGACGCGGCCGCGGAAATCGGGCGTCAGCACCTCGACGCCGATGCCCGGCACGCTCGCGCGCACCGCCGCGATGCAGGCGGCAAAATGCGCGGCGCCGCCGTCGCGCAGGTCGTCGCGATCGACCGACGTGATCACGACGTAGCGCAGCCCGAGCGCCGCGACCGCGGCCGCGAGCCGCGCGGGCTCGTCGGGATCGAGCGGCTCGGGACGGCCGTGCGCGACGTCGCAGAACGGGCAGCGCCGCGTGCACAGCCCGCCCATGATCATGAAGGTCGCGGTGCGCTGCGCGAAGCATTCGCCGATGTTCGGGCACATCGCCTCCTCGCAGACGGAATGCAGCCGATGCTCGCGCAGCACGGCCGCCATGTCGGCGACCGCCCCGCTCATCATCGGCCGCGCCCGCAGCCACGGCGGCTTCGGCAGCGCCGCGCCGCCCGCGGGCTCGACGCGCACCGGAATGCGCGCGAGCTTGTCGCGACTGCGCGCGCCCGGCTGGCCGAGCGCGGTGAGGCTGGGTCGTTCGAGCGCGGCGGTCATCGTCAGTCTCCGAGGAACGCGACGATCAGGCGGTTCACGTCGGCAGCCGCCTCCATCTGCACCATGTGGCCGCTGCCGGCAATCACCTCGGCACGCACGCCGTCCGGCAAGCCCTGCGCGTGCCGCGCCGGAATCACCTGGTCGTGCTCGCCCCAGATCACAAGCGTGCGCGGCGCGAGCGCCCCGACGCGGTCGCGGAACACACGCCGCTGGGCCGCACCGTCGAACGCGGCGCTCGCGATCTTCTCCAGCGCGGCCTGCACGCCTTCGAGCCGCTTGTACTTGACGAGATCCTCGACCAGTTGCCGCGTGACGAGCGCGTGGTCCGCGAACAGCGCGCCGAGGTGCGGCTTCAGCGTGTTGCGGCTGTTGCCGGCGACGAAGCCGTCGATGTAATCGCGGTTGATGTCGGCGCCGAGCCCAGCACTCGCGATCAGCGTCAGCGATGCGACGCGCTCCGGCGCGCTGTCGGCCAACGTCATCGCCACCGCGCCGCCCATCGAATGGCCGATCAGGTGCGCGCGCTCGATGTGCTGCGCATCGAGCAGCGCGAGCACCGCATCGGCCAGTTCGTCGAGGCTGCCGGTGTCGACTGCCTTGCCCGACTCGCCATGCCCCGGCAGATCGAGCGCCCAGACGGGCCGGTGCG
Organism: Burkholderia sp. BCC1998; assembly: GCF_905339875.1. Taxonomy (NCBI): domain Bacteria; kingdom Pseudomonadati; phylum Pseudomonadota; class Betaproteobacteria; order Burkholderiales; family Burkholderiaceae; genus Burkholderia; species Burkholderia sp. BCC1998. Next base: position 446,164 of record NZ_CAJPHE010000003.1, on the reverse strand, counting down.
CGGCGAGCTCCGCGTGGTTGAACAGCCAGTTGTTGAGGTCGCCGCCGAAGCCGTGGATCAGCACGGCGGGCGTGCCCGAGCCGTCGCCGAGCTTCAGGAACCGGACCGTGCGTCCGCCGATCTGCGCCTTCTCGGGCTGCGGGCCGGCCGCGTCGTCGGCGGCCGCGGCCGGCACGAAATCGCGCTGGAATTCGGCGATCGCCGCGTCGATGTCGGCATCGCTCGCCTCGGCCGCGGCCACCACGCCGAGCAGCGCGCCGACCGGCAGCGTCTCGCCCTCCTGCGCGACCTGCCGGCGCAGCGTGCCGTCGAACGCGCACTCGACGCCCGACGAGATCTTGTCGGTCTCGACGTCGAGCACTTCGTCGCCCTTCGTCACGCGCTCGCCGATCGCCTTCAGCCAGCCGTTGACCTGCCCTTGCTCCATCGACAGCCCCCACTTGGGCATCGTGATCATGTGAATCGACATCGTGTCAGCTCCTGGTCTTGAGTACCGCCTGCGCGATCGCGTCGGCGGACGGGATGTAAAGGTCTTCCAGCACGCCGGCGAACGGCGCGGGCGTATGCGGCGCGGTGACGAGCTCGATCGGCGCCTTGAGCGTCCGGAATGCGCGCTGTGCGACGAGCGCGGCGATGTCGGTCGCGATCGAGCAGCGCGGGTTCGCTTCATCGACCACCACCACGCGCCCGGTGCGTGCCGCGCTTTCGAGGATCGTTTCCTCGTCGAGCGGCGACGTCGTACGCAGGTCGATCACGTCGACGTGAATGCCGTCCTTCGCGAGCTTCGCGGCCGCGTCGGTCGCGAGATGCACCATCCGGCCGTACGTGACGATCGTCGCGTCGTCGCCTTCGCGCACGACGTTCGCCTCGCCGAACGGAATCGCATAGGATTCCTCAGGTACGTCGCCTTCGCGCGTGTAAAGCAGCTTGTGTTCGAGGAAGATCACGGGATCGTTGTCGCGGATCGACTGGATCAGCAGCCCCTTCGCGTCGTAAGGCGTCGACGGGCACACGACCTTCAGCCCCGGAATGTGCGTAAACAGCGACGTGAGCATCTGCGAATGCTGCGCGGCCGCGCGCAGGCCCGCGCCGTACATCGCGCGGATCACGACCGGCGTCACGGCCTTGCCGCCGAACATGTAGCGGAATTTCGCGGCCTGGTTGAAGATCTGGTCGAAGCACACGCCCATGAAATCGATGAACATCAGCTCCGCGACGGGCCGCATCCCGCACGCGGCCGCGCCGACCGCCGCGCCGATGTAGCCGCCTTCCGACAGCGGCGTATCGAGCACGCGGCCCGGAAACTTGTGAAACAGCCCCTTCGTCACGCCGAGCACGCCGCCCCATGCGTCGTCCTCGCCCGGCGCACCCGCGCCGCCCGCATTGTCCTCGCCCATCACGATCACGCTGTCGTCGCGCGCCATTTCCTGCGCGAGCGCCTCGTTGATCGCCTGCGAATAAGTGATCTTCCTTGCCATGTCTGTCTCCTGGGATATTCGGTTCGGCGTGCCGGCTGCGCCGGCCGCCGGCGGCTATGTCAGAGCGCGCTCACGGGTACGACACGTACACGTCGGTCAGCAGGTCGGCCGCGTCGGGCAGCGGCGCGGCCTTCGCCTGCGCGACCGCATCGTCGATCAGCGCCTTCACCTGCGCATCGACCGCGCGCAGATCGTCGGTCGTCAGCACCTCGGCACGCACGACGCGCGCTTCGAAATGCTTCAGGCAATCCTTCTCGTCGCGCAGCTTCTGCACTTCGCCCGGCGCGCGGTAGGTCTGCGCATCGCCTTCGAAATGGCCGAAGTAGCGCGTGAACTTCACCTCGACGAGCGTCGGGCCGCCGCCGTTGCGCGCGCGCGCGACGGCTTCGCCGAGCGCCTCGTGCACCGCGAAGAAGTCGAAGCCGTCGACGATCACGCCCGGCATCCCGAAGCCGTTCGCGCGGTCGGCGATGTTGTCGGTCGCGACCGACCAGCTCGACGACGTCGCTTCCGCATAGCCATTGTTCTCGGCCACGAAGATCGCCGGCAGGCGCCACACCGACGCGAGGTTCATCGATTCGAAGATCACGCCCTGGTTCGACGCGCCGTCGCCGAAGAAGCACACGCCGACGCCGCCGGTCTTCTTGTGCTTGGCCGCGAGCGCCGCGCCGCACACGAGCGGGCCGCCCGCGCCGACGATCCCGTTCGCGCCGAGCATCCCCATCGCCAGGTCGGCGATGTGCATCGAGCCGCCCTTGCCGTGGCAGACGCCCGTCTTCTTGCCGTAGATCTCGGCCATCATCCCGTGCACGTCGACGCCTTTCGCGATGCAGTGGCCGTGCCCGCGGTGCGTGGTGGCGACGTAGTCTGCAAGTCCGAGATGCAGCATCGTGCCGACCGCGGAAGCCTCCTCGCCCGCGTACAGGTGAACGAAGCCGGGGATTTCACCGGTCGCGAACTCGACGTGCAGGCGCTCCTCGAATTCGCGGATCGTGCGCATCAGCCGGTAGGCGTCCAGCAGCGTGTCCCTGCTGAGCTGTGTCGAAACGGTCATGTGTGTCTCCTGGATAGGTCTGACTGCGAATGCCGCCGCGGCAACGCCCCGGCGACGGATTGCACGGCGTGCGCCGTCAATGGAACGTGAAGCCGCCGTCGACGTTCACGGCCTGGCCGGTCACGTTGTCCATCGTCGCGAAGAACAGCGCGAGCCGGCCCATGTCTTCCGGCGTCTGCGCGCGGCCCTGCGGGATCAGCGTCAACTGGTGCCGCTGCCACGATTCCTCGACCGATTCGCCGTCGGTCTTCCACTCGTCGGACAGCCGGTCCCACATGTAGGTACGGACGATGCCGGGGCAGATCGCGTTGACGGTCACCCCGTCGCGCGCAAGCTCCTTCGCGAGCGCGTTGGTGAAGCCGACGACCGCGAATTTCGATGCGCTGTAATGCGCGAGATTCGGAAAGCCTTCCTTGCCCGCGATCGACGCGACGTTGATGATCCGGCCGCATCCCTGCGCCTTCAGATGCGGGAGCGCCGCGCGGCAACCGAGGAACGTGCCCTTCGCGTTCACGTCCATCACGAAATCCCAGTCGCGCTCGGTCAGCGCCTCGACCGGATGAATGCTGATCACGCCCGCGCAATTCACGAGGATGTCGAGCCGGCCCAGTTCGGCGCGCGCCTGCGCGACCATCGCGTCGACCTGCGCGGCCTGCGTGACGTCGACCTTCGCGATCGCCGCGCGGCGGCCGAGCGCGCGCACCTCGCGGGCGGTCGCGTCGAGTGCGTCGTCGAGCAGATCGGCCAGCAGGATGTCGGCGCCCGCGCCGGCGAGCGTCAGCGCAATGCCGCGGCCGATGCCGCGCGCGCCGCCGGTCACGATGGCGACCTGTCCTTCGAGCGGGTTTTTCATGGCAATGTCTCCTTGATGATCGTTATGGATGCCGAAATACTGTTCGGGACGACGGATGCTCAACCACGCCACGCGCCGGCATCGCGCAACAACCGCCGCGACGACGCGTAACGCAGCGTGCGGCCGACATCGACCGTCAACGGCCCGCGCCAGTCGAGCGCGATCTCGTAGCGCTCGCCGCGCGCGACCTCGATCTCGCGCTCGCCGTCGAACGCGAGCGTGCCGTGCTCGAACGGGATCGTCTGCCACGCATTCGGCTCGAGCCGCTCGCAGCTGCGCATCACGACACGATCGACGCGGCCGGGTGCGATCGGCGCGACGAGCGGCGTGCCGGCGGTCTTGCCGTCGGCGGCGAAGCGCATCGCGAGCCCGTGCGGCGCGCTGCGCTCGAGCGGTGCCCACGCGCCGCCGAGCGCGGACAGGCCGATGCCATCCGGCTCCGCAAACGTCAGGTAGAGCGTGTCGATGTCGTCGGGCCCCGAGATCGCGCGCGCACCGATGAAGCGCTGGCGGGCCGCGCACACGTCGACGAGCGCGATCTCCTCGCGGCCCGCGTTCGCGCCCGCCGCGCAGCGCACGACGAGCCGCTTGTTGCGCGTGAACGCGACCTCCGCCGGCACGGCGCCGGTCGCGGCGAGTCCTGCCGCGACGCCCGCGACGGTCGCTTCGCGATGTTCGGGAAACGCATTGTTGGTGCCGGTGGACAGCGCGACGAGCGGCGTCGCGCCGCAATGCGCGGCGACCGCGCGATGCGTGCCGTCGCCGCCGAGCACGACGATCAGCGCGACTTCCATCCGGCGCATGTAGGCGGCACCGGCCTGCGTGTCGGCGACGGTGTCCGAGATCGGCAGGTCGACGAATTCGACGTCGGGCCAGCGCTCGTGCGGCGCGACCGCGCGATGCGTATCGAGCGCACGCATCAGCAGCGTCGCGATGCCCGTCTTGTCGCGCAAGGTCAGCACGCGCTCGACGCCCATCGCACCGAGGCCGGCGAGCAGGCGCACGACCATGTTGGCCTTTTCCGCCGTCGGGAATACGGATGCATGCGTCGTCAGGCGGCGAATGTCGCGCCCCGATGCGGGGTTCGCGATCACGCCGACGGTCACGGGCGTCGTCACGGGCTTGTCTCCATCCAGTGGGCCGGCGCTCGCGCGCCGGCCTTGCATGTGTCGTCCGCCGTCATCGAGGGCAGCGGATCGTCGTCGCCGACGCGCTTGCGCCGGCTTGCCCGTGACATCTGCAAGCGGCGTGCCACCGTGTGTGCAATGACCGCGAAACCCGCGTGCGGACTGGCTCGGCGGGTACGCTTGGCATCGGCATCGGCTGCCGCGACGGCCCGACGCCCTGCGAAACCGCCCGTGCGTCTCACGCGGTCGATCTCCTGGCGCGCCGGTTTCGGCGCCTTCATCCGGACCGCAATTTCGCCGGCAAGCCACGCGGCTCGCGGCGCGGCGCGCACCGCCGTGCGCCGGCCCACCGTTGCGCGCGGCCTGCGCGCGCGTCTCAGCCGCGCGAGACCGGCTGAGATACCGCTGAGACGAACGTCTCACGCCGCGCGCGTGCTGCGATGCAATGTGATCCGCGCAAGCGGATGTGCTACAAGAACATCGAATTCCCCGCCGTACGGAACCGGAGCCGATCATGCCTTATGCCGTCCCCCAGGCCCAGCACGCCGACCGTGTGCTCGGCGCGCTCGCCGGACGCCTGCCCGCGCCGGCCGATTCCGCGCGTCTCGTGTCGTCGTGGCAGCGCTCGCTCGAGCGCTACGCGCTCGACCCGGCGTCGTCGATCGGCCCGCGCGTGCTGACCGCGGCCGAGCTGCGCGAGGTGCGCGACAAGGAGGAGGCCTTCCTGCGCGCATCGGGCCAGTGCCTGACGCGCCTGCACGACATGATTCGCGTCGCGGACTACTGCGTGATGCTGACCGACGCGCACGGCGTGACGATCGATTACCGGATCGACCGCGAACGCCGCAACGACTTCCGTCATGCGGGGCTGCACATCGGCTCGTGCTGGTCGGAAAGCGAGGAAGGCACTTGCGGCGTCGCGAGCGTGCTGACCGATCTCGCGCCGATCACCGTGCACAAGACCGACCACTTCCGCGCGGCGTTCACCACGCTCACCTGCAGCGCGGCCCCGATCTTCGCGCCGGGCGGCGAACTGATCGGCGTGCTCGATGCGTCGGCCGTCCAGTCGCCGGACGGCCGCGACAGCCAGCGTCTCGTGTACCAGCTCGTGCGGCAGAGCGCGGCGCTGATCGAGGATGGCTACTTCGTGCACAGCACCGCGCAGCACTGGATATTGTTCGGGCATCCGAATCGTCACTACGTCGAGGCGCAGCCCGAATGGCTGATCGCATTCGACGAATGCGGCAATATCGTCGCCGCGAACCGGACGGCGCGCGACGCGCTGCCGGCGCTGCGCGAACCGCGCCATATCGACGAGATCTTCGATGCGACCGAGATGCCGCTGCGCGACGCCGCGCGGCTCGACGCGATCGTCGCGCTGCGGCTGCGCGCGACCGGCGCCCCGCTCTATGCACGGCTGCGCGCGCCGCTACGGCGCGCCGGCCGCGAAACCGGCACGGCACGGGCCGCCCCGGCATCGCGCCGCCCCGGCACCGCGCAGCGCCACGTCGGCGCGCTGACGCCGTTCCTGCACAGCAGCGACGCGCGCGTCGCGCAGCAGGCCGAACTCGCGCTGCGTGTCGCGAGCAAGCGGCTGCCGATTCTCGTGCTCGGCGAAACCGGCGCGGGCAAGGAAGTGTTCGCCCGCGCGATCCACGACGCCGGTGCGCGACGCGCACGGCCGTTCGTCGCGGTCAACTGCGGCGCGCTGCCCGAGGCGCTGATCGAAAGCGAGCTGTTCGGCTATGCGGCCGGTGCGTTCACCGGTGCGCGCAAGCACGGCGCGCGCGGCAAGATCGCGCTCGCCGACGGCGGCACGCTGTTCCTCGACGAAATCGGCGACATGCCGCTCACGCTGCAGACGCGCCTGCTGCGCGTGCTCGCCGACGGCGAGGTCGTGCCGCTCGGCAGCGATACGCCGGTGCGCGTCGATCTCGACGTGATCTGCGCGACGCACCGCGATCTCGCGCGGATGGTGGCCGACGGCACGTTCCGCGAGGATCTGTATTACCGGCTGAGCGGCGCGACGTTCGAACTGCCGCCGCTGCGCGAGCGCGCGGACGTGAGCGACGTGATCGCCGCGGTGTTCGCCGAGGAAGCGCAGGCGACCGGCCATGTGCTCACGCTCGACGCGACGCTCGCCGAGCAGCTCGCCGCGTATCCGTGGCCCGGCAACGTGCGGCAGCTGCGCAACGTGCTGCGCTATGCGTGCGCGGTGTGCGACGCCGCACGCGTGGCGCGGCGCGACCTGCCGGCCGATCTCGCCGCGCAGCTCGGCGCGGGCCCGGCCGGCGCACTGCCGGACGACGAACGCGGCCGCATCGTCGCGGCGCTCACCGCGCATCGCTGGCGGCCGGACGCTGCCGCACAGGCGCTCGGCATCTCGCGCGCGACGTTGTACCGGCGGATCGCGAAACACCGGATCATCGCACCGCACCGCCTCTGAAGCATCGGGCTCGCGCGATGCGTCGGCACGCGTCGCATCACGCGGCGTGCGCGACCGCTTCGGTCGTGCCGCCGTCCCGGCCGGCCGCTTCATCGCGCCGCGTGAACACCTCGTGCGCGGCGAACAACGCGTTGAGGGCGGCCGGAAAACCCGCGTAGACGGCCATCTGCATGAACACCTCGACGATCTCGTCGCGCGTGCAGCCGACGTTCAGCGCCGCCTCGACATGCACCTTCAGTTGCGGCTGCGCGTTGCCGAGCGCGGCCAGCGCGGCGATCGTCGCGATCTCGCGCGCTTTCAGGTCGAGCTGCGGCCGGCTGTAGATGTCGCCGAAACCGAATTCGACGATCAGCCGCCCGAAGTCCGGCGCGATCGGCGCAAGCGACGCGATCACGCGTTCGCCCACTTCGCCGTCGATTTCCTTCAGCTTGTTCCAGCCGCGCGTGTAGCGATCTTCAACGAGTCGTTCCATGGTGTCCGTCCTGTTCCGAGAATGAGTGAGTAGGGTTCGCCCGTCGTTCCGTCTCGCGTTCCTGCGTCTCGTAGTACGTGATCTTGTCGCCGATCGCGTCGAGGCTCGCCTGCAGCTCCGCGATATGCGCGCGCACCGCGTCGCGATGCGCGGCCAGCAGGCGCCGCCGCGCACCGAACGTCGACTCGCCTTGCGCACGTAGCGCCGCGAACTGCTGCATCTGCGCGATCGGCATGCCGGTCGCCTTCAGGCGCATCACGAAGTCCAGCCAGTCAAGATCGGCCGGCGCGTAGAGCCGGTGCCCGGCCGCCGTGCGCGAAATCGCGCGCAGCAGGCCGGCCTGCTCGTAATACCGCAGCGTATGCGTCGACACGCCGGTCAGTTCGGCGACTTGCCCGATCGTGAGCGGACCGGCGACGGAAGGTCTGGATACGGTTTTCGACATGGCAGGAACAAGGTTAGGAGTTAGAGTTCACTCTAAGTCAAGCGTTGTCGCACGGCCAAGTACAACAATTTGGAATCCCCGCCGCGGACACCGTAAAGAATGGTCAAAACCGCCGCCCGACGCGGCTTTCCGTCTTTACAGCTACGCAAGCCTTCAGCAAGATTCGGTCAGCCTGTCTCAAAAAGGGCACGCATTTGTCCTATGCTTAACGGCGACGCCCGGCCAGGTCTCGCCCCGCCGTCCGTTGCAACAGCCATTCATCCGTCAGAACCAGGGAGCCTTTGCCATGCTGAAAAAGCTGCTGATGCTGTTCGTCGCGCTATCGCTGTCGCTTGCCGCCGGCCTCGCCGCGGCCGTCGAAGTCAACACGGCCGACCAGGCCGCGCTCGAATCGGTGAAGGGCCTCGGCCCCGTGAAGTCGAAGGCGATCATCGACGAACGCACCAAGAACGGCCCGTTCAAGGACGCGGACGATCTCGCGAACCGCGTGAAGGGTCTCGGCACGAAGTCGGTCGGGCATCTCGAGGAAAACGGCCTGACGATCGGCGGTTCGTCGACGCCGCCGAAGGGCGTGAAGCTGTCGAAGCCGGCCGCGACGACCCCGTCGACCACGCCGGCCACGACGCCGGCAGGCACCGCTCCGACGTCGACGACCGCGACGGCCGGCACGACGGCGACGGCACCCGCACCGGCCGCGAGCGCGCCGGAAGCGGCGACCAAGCCGGCCAAGGGCAAGCGCGCCTCGAAGAAGGACAAGGCGGCCGCAGCCGCGGCGGCCTCCGCCGACGCGGGCGCGAGCGCGAGCGCGCCGGCCGCAGCGTCGTCCACGAAGGCGACGAAGGGTTCGAAGAAGAAGAGCAAGAAGGACAAGGCAGCCTCCGCCGCCGCGGCGTCGGGCGCCTGATGTGCGCCGCGTGCGCGATGGCGTGCGCGCGGCATTCGATCAACGGGCGCCGTCGTCACGGCGCCCTTTTCAGTAAAGGTGAAGAACCATGGGTCTCCTCGATATCGTTGGCGGTCTGCTCGGCGGCCAGGCCGGCGGCAACTCGCAAAGCGCGCTGATCGCGACCGCGCTCGAATTCATCAACAACCAGCCGGGCGGGCTGAACGGCCTGATCGAGAAGTTCCAGAAAGGCGGCGCCGGCGACGTGATCGGCTCGTGGGTCGGCACCGGCGAAAACCAGCCGATCTCGCCCGACACGCTGCAGAACGTGCTCGGCTCGGACGTCGTCGGTTCGCTCGCCAGCAAGATCGGCATCGATCCGGGCCAGGCCTCGTCGATCCTCGCGCAGGTGCTGCCGCACGTCGTCAACAGCGCGACGCCGAACGGCGAAGTGCCGGCCGGCGGCCAGATCGACACGTCGAACGTGCTCGGCACGCTCACGCAGCTCGCCGGCATGTTCGGCGGCAACAAGCAAGGCTGAGCCGCGCCGGCTGACGGCCTCGGCAGCGGTTTCGGCCGCCCCATATGCAAACACCCCGCCTGAGCGGGGTGTTTGTTTTTGCGTGCCCGGCGCGAACCGGGCACGCGGCCGATGGCCGGCGATCAGTGCACGACGCGGTCGAACACGAACTGGCCGTCGTTGACGTCGACCGGGATCACGTCCTTCGGACCGAAGCGGCCCGCGAGGATCAGCTTCGCGACCGGGTTCTCGATCTCCTGCTGGATCGCGCGCTTCAGCGGCCGCGCGCCGAACACCGGATCGTAGCCGACCTTCGCGATCTGTTCGAGCGCCGCCGGCGACACGTCGAGCGCCATGTCGAGCTTCGCGAGCCGGTCGTGCAAGCGCGCGAGCTGGATCTTCGCGATCGACTCGATGTTGCTGCGATCGAGCGCGTGGAACACGACGACGTCGTCGATCCGGTTCAGGAACTCCGGACGGAAGTGCTGCTTCACTTCGAGCCACACGGCGTCCTTGATCTCTTCCTGCGGCGAACCCGTCATCGCCTGGATCACCTGCGAGCCGAGGTTCGACGTCATCACGATCACCGTGTTCTTGAAGTCGACCGTACGCCCCTGCCCGTCGGTCATGCGGCCGTCGTCGAGCACCTGCAGCAGCACGTTGAACACGTCCGGATGCGCCTTCTCGATCTCGTCGAGCAGGATCACGCTGTACGGCTTGCGGCGCACGGCTTCCGTCAGGTAGCCGCCCTCCTCGTAGCCGACGTAGCCCGGCGGCGCGCCGATCAGCCGCGCGACGCTGTGCTTCTCCATGAACTCGCTCATGTCGATGCGGATCAGGTGCTCTTCGGAATCGAACAGGAACGACGCCAGCGCCTTGCACAGCTCGGTCTTGCCGACCCCCGTCGGGCCGAGGAACAGGAACGAGCCGTACGGACGGTTCGGATCGGCGAGACCCGCGCGCGAACGGCGGATCGCATCCGCGACCGCACTGATCGCCTCGTCCTGGCCGACCACGCGCTCGTGCAGCTTTTCCTCGATGTGCAGCAGCTTCTCGCGTTCGCCCTGCATCATCCGCGACACGGGAATCCCGGTCGAACGCGACACGACTTCCGCGATTTCCTCTGCGCCGACCTGCGTGCGCAGCAGACGCGGACGCGTCGGGTTGTGCTGCTCCTGCTCTTCGGCCTGCGTGACCTGCTTCAGTTGCGACTCGAGTTGCGGCAGCTTGCCGTACTGCAGCTCGGCGACCTTCTCCAGCTTGCCGTCACGCTGCAGACGCGCGATGTCGGCGCGCACCTTCTCGATCTCTTCCTTCAGCTGTGCGCTGCCCTGTACCGCGGCCTTCTCGGCGGTCCAGATCTCTTCCAGGTCCGCGTACTCGCGGCCGAGGCGTTCGATCTCTTCCTCGATCAGCTGCAGGCGCTTCTGCGACGCTTCATCCTGCTCCTTCTTCACGGCCTCGCGCTCGATCTTCAGCTGGATCAGACGACGATCGAGCTTGTCCATCTCTTCGGGCTTCGAATCGATTTCCATCTTGATCTTCGACGCAGCCTCGTCGATCAGGTCGATCGCCTTGTCCGGCAGGAAACGATCGGTGATGTAGCGATGCGACAGCTCGGCCGCGGCGACGATCGCCGGGTCGGTGATGTCGACGCCGTGGTGCAGTTCGTACTTCTCCTGCAGCCCGCGCAGGATCGCGATCGTCGCCTCGACGCTCGGCTCGTCGACGAGCACCTTCTGGAAGCGGCGCTCGAGCGCGGCATCCTTCTCGATGTACTTGCGGTATTCGTCGAGCGTGGTCGCGCCGATGCAGTGCAGCTCGCCGCGCGACAGCGCCGGCTTCAGCATGTTGCCCGCGTCCATCGCGCCTTCGGCCTTGCCGGCACCGACCATCGTGTGGATCTCGTCGATGAACACGATCGTCCGGCCTTCGTCCTTCGCGATGTCGTTGAGCACGGCCTTCAGGCGCTCCTCGAACTCGCCGCGGTACTTCGCGCCGGCGAGCAGCGCGGCCATGTCGAGCGACAGCACGCGCTTGCCCTTCAGCGTCTCGGGTACTTCGCCGTTGACGATCCGCTGCGCGAGCCCTTCGACGATCGCGGTCTTGCCGACGCCCGGCTCGCCGATCAGCACCGGGTTGTTCTTGGTGCGGCGCTGCAGGATCTGGATCGAACGGCGGATTTCGTCGTCGCGGCCGATCACCGGATCGAGCTTGCCCGCGCGGGCGCGCTCGGTCAGGTCGACCGTGTATTTCTTCAGCGCCTCGCGCTGGCTTTCCGCGTCCTGGCTGTGCACCTGCGAGCCGCCGCGCACCGCGGCGATCGCGGCTTCGAGCGCCTTGCGCGTGAGGCCGTGCTGGCGGGCCAGCTTGCCGGCTTCGCCCTTGTCGTCGGACACGGCGAGCAGGAACATCTCGCTCGCGATGAACGTGTCGTTGAGCTTCTGCGCTTCCTTGTCGGCCTGGTTCAGCAGCCCGGCCAGCTCGCGGCCGATCTGGATGTCGCCGCCCGTGCCCGTCACTTGCGGCAGCCGCGAAATGGCTTCGTTCAGCGCGCCTTGCAGCGCCTGCACGTGAACGCCCGCGCGCGACATCAGCGAGCGGGCGGAGCCGTCCTGCTGCGCGACCAGCGCCGCCAGCACGTGAACGGGTTCGATGTATTGATTGTCGCGGCCAGCCGCGAGGCTTTGCGCGTCAGAGAGTGCTTCCTGGAACTTGGTGGTGAGCTTGTCGATTCTCATTTGGTGAGACCTCCAATTTTCGATTAACACCAAGATGAGGATGGTTATACGGGTTTCAAGCGAAATTCGGGTTGATTCAACGCAAAAATCGCCGGGCGGCGACCCGCCGGCCTGTGGGCGGGCCGCAGCGCGGACGGCGGGGATGGCGCCGGCGTGTCAGTCGCCCCTCGACGACGATTCGGCGGCCGCCGGCGCGTCATCCCCGGACGGTTCGGCGCGCACCAGCGCGATCGGACGAATGCCCAGCAGCGCGGCGAGCGGCGACGCGGGCACGCTCAGCTCGCCGAGCGTGTGGCGGTCGAGCTCGGCAAAGAATGCGTCGCGCGCGGCCGCCAGCACACCCTTCAGGCGGCATTGCGGCTCGATCACGCAGCCGCGCGCCTCGTCGCCGTCGGCCACGAAGCAGCCGACCAGCGCGAAATCGTTCTCGGTCGCACGCACCACCTGGCCGACCGTCAGCTTCAGCGATTCGGGGAACAGCCGCAGCCCGCCGTTGCGGCCGCGCACGGTGTCGACCCAGCCGAGCTCGCCGAGCTGCTGCACGACTTTCATCAGATGGTTCTTCGAGATGCCGTAGGCGTCCGAGATCTCCTGGATCGTCGCGAGCCCCTCGCCGCGCACGGCGAGATACAGCATGACGCGCAGCGAGTAGTCGGTGTAGTCGGTGAGTCTCATGAGCAGATACGGAAAATCGTCGATCGTGCCCCGCTCGGGCGAAGCGGGTCGATCGGAACACGCGCCGGGGCGGCTGTCGAGGCCACTGACGACGCCGGGTTGCCGGGACGGCCTGCGCGCAATAAGATGCATGACATCTGCGCATTTTTCAGGCAGGGGTGGACGCTATTTTGCGTCAAAATTCCGTCGGCGTCCTGCGCGTTGCCCCCGCCGCCGTTCCGCCGATACGTCACCGATGCCCTGAATTTCCCGGCCCTTTTTTGCCATGACCGCCCTGCCCGCCACGCCCGATACCGCTCCGGCCCGCCTGCGCGACGCCGAACCGACCGAAGACAACATCCGCGACCTCGTGTACGCGTTCTACGACCGCGTGCGCGCCGATCCGCTGCTCGGCCCCGTGTTCGACGCGAAGCTGGACGGCCGCTGGGACGACCATCTGCCGAAGATGGTGAGCTTCTGGTCGAGCCTCGTGCTCGGCACCAAGGGCTATCGCGGCAACGTGCAGCAGGCGCACCAGCCGCTCGACGGGATCGAGCCCGCGCATTTCAGCCGCTGGCTGTCGCTGTTCCTGAAGACCGTCGAGGGGCGCTATACGCCGCCCGCGGCCATCCGCTTCATGGAGCCCGCGCTGCGGATCGCGCAGAGCCTGCAGTTGAGCCGCTTCGGCTGGGATTACCCGATTCCGCCCGAGCAGCAGGCGCTGCTCGACGCGATCGCGCCGCGCCGCCGCGACACGGGCGACGATCCGCATGCGCTGCCGTCACGCGCCCGCGGCGAGCCGTTTCCGGCGAGGATCATCGGACGCGGCACGGATCCGGACGCCTGATACGACGATTCGCGGCGCTCGAACCTTCGAGCGCCTGCGGCACATCGCCGCACAATGCGAACGCCGCGCTCAACGCGGCGTGTTACCCGATTCGACGCCCCAGCGCGCGAGCGCCGCATCGTCGGTACTGCGGGCATCGACCCAGCGCTCGCCGTCCGGCGTCGTTTCCTTTTTCCAGAACGGCGCCTCGGTCTTCAGGTAGTCCATCACGAATTCGCACGACGCGAACGCGTCGCCGCGATGCGACGCGACCGTCGCGACCATCACGATCTGGTCGAGCGGCAGCAGCCGGCCGACGCGGTGCACGATTGCGACGTCGATCCCGGGCCAGCGCCGGCCGGCCTCGGCGGCGATCTTCTCGAGCGCCTTCTCGGTCATCCCCGGATAGTGCTCGAGTTCCATCGCGGCGACCGAATCGCCTTCGTTCAGGTCGCGCACGGTGCCGACGAAGCATGCGACCGCGCCGATCTTCGGGTTGCGCGCGCGCAGTGCCGCGACTTCGGTGTTCAGGTCGAAGTCGTCGGTCTGGATTCGTATCGTTGCCATCATCTGCCTCTGTCGACCAGAGTTAGCGCTTCAGCGCTTACTCTGGTCCCATGCTTTGCGGTCGACCAGAGTTAGCGCTTTAGTGCTTGCTCTAGTCCCATGCTTCGCGGTCGACCAGAGTTAGCGCTTTAGCACCTACTCCGGTCCCATCCAAAGCTCAACCGCCCGTCACCGGCGGAAAAAACGCGACCTCGCAACCGTCGGTGAGCCGCGTATCGGGATCGGTCATCTCGTGATTGCATGCCATGCGCAACGCGCGCCCTTCGGCGAGCGTTTCGGCCCACGCGCCGCCACGCAGGCGCAGCCAGGCGCGCACGTCGCCGACGGTCGTCACGCCGTCCGGCACGTCGGCCTGCTCGTCGGACACGCCCAGCGCCTCGCGCACGCTTGCAAAGAATTTCAGCTGAATCTTCATAAGTCGGGAAGCCGTCGTATTACGACAGCAGTTCGGAAAACGGAATGAAACGCACGGTCTCGCCCGCGCTGATCGCGTGCTGCGGCGGATTGTCGATCAGTCCGTCGCCCCAGACCGTCGACGTCAACACCGCCGAGCTCTGGTTCGGGAACAGGTCGAGGCCGCCGGCCGCGTTGACGCGCGCGCGCAGGAATTCGTTGCGCCGGTCGCCCTTGCCTTGCGAGAAGTCCGCGCGCAGCGACAGCGCGCGCGGCGCGACGTCGCGCACGCCGGACAGGCGCAGCAGGAACGGCCGCACGAACAGCAGGAACGTGACGAAGCTCGACACGGGGTTGCCCGGCAGCCCGATGAAATGGGCGTCGGGACGCGCGTCGCCGCGACGCACCGCGCCGAACGCGAGCGGCTTGCCCGGCTTCATCGCGATCTGCCACAGCGCGAGCCGCCCTTCGGCCTCGACGGCCGGCTTCACGTGATCCTCGTCGCCGACCGATACGCCGCCGCTTGTCAGGATCACGTCGTGATCGCGCGCGGCCTCGCGCAGCGTGTCGCGGGTCGCGGCGAGCGAGTCGGGCACGATCCCGTAGTCGGTCACGTGGCAGCCGAGCCGCTCGAGCAGCCCGCGCAGCGTGAAGCGGTTCGAGTTGTAGATCGCGCCGGGCTTCAGCGGCTCGCCCGGCATCGTCAGTTCGTCGCCGGTGAAGAACACCGCGACGCGAATCCGCCGCGCGACCGACAGCTGCGCGCAGCCGACCGACGCGGCCAGCCCGAGCGCCTGCGGCGTGAGCCGCGTGCCGGCCGGCAGGATCACCGAACCCTGGCGGATGTCCGCGCCCTGCGCGGTGATCCATTCACCGGCCTTCGGCGTGTGCAGGATCTCGACCGCATCGCCGTCGGCCGACGTCTGTTCCTGCATCACGACGGCGTCGGCGCCGGCCGGCACCGTCGCGCCGGTGAAGATCCGCGCGGCCGTGCCCGCCGCGAGCGGCGCGGCCGGATGGCCGGCCGGAATCCGCTGCGACACCGGCAGGCGCCGCTCGCCGTGCAGCAGGTCGGCGACGCGCACCGCGTAGCCGTCCATCGCGCTCGTATGCATCGGCGGCACGTCGAGCGGCGAACTCACGTCGGCCGCCAGCACGCGGCCGAGCGCGTCGAGCGTGGCGACGGTTTCGGCGCCGGGCAACGGCTTCGCGGCTTCGAGCAGCGCGGCCAGCGCCTCGGCGGTCGACAGCATCGGCGCGCGCGGCGCCGCGGGATTCGGATTCGACATCGATGGAATCGGGGAAACGTTGGAGTCAATACGTCATTGTAGCGACGCCGTCGCGCCCACGCGCGATATGCCGGACATGCGGCAACTGTGATCGGCGCGAACACGCGGCACTGGCACTTGTTTCGATTTACTTGTTTCGATTCGCGCGCCGTCGGACGGCGCGCCCGTGCGCGGCCGCCGCCCAACCCAAACAAAACGGCCGGAACCCCGATCCGTGCGACGAATCGGCATTCCGGCCGTGCTGCGCCGCCGGGCTTGCGACCCCGCGGCACGGTGCTGCCCCAGTGCTACGTTACGCGCCCGTATGCGCGACGATGAAGTCCTTCACCTGCTGCGCGTCGGCCTTCACGACCTCGAAACGCTGCGGCAGCGCCTCGAGCCCGTCGAATGCGGCCGGCCGCTCGGCCTCGCGATCGAGCGCTTCGCGGATCGTCTCGCCGAACTTGATCGGCTGGGCCGTCTCGAGCACGACCATCGGCACGCCCGCGTCGAGATGCTCGCGCGCGACCTTCACGCCGTCGGCCGTGTGCGTATCGATCATCGTGTCGTAGCGCGAGAACACGTCGCGGATCGTCGCGATACGGTCCGTGTGGCTGCTGCGGCCCGACACGAAGCCGAACTCGGCGACGCGCGCGAAATCGCCGCTCGCCGCGAGATCGAAACCACCCTTCTCCTCGACGTCGCGGAACAGCTGCATCACGCGGGCCGGATCGCGGCCGAGCAGGTCGAACACGAAGCGCTCGAAGTTCGACGCCTTCGAGATGTCCATGCTCGGGCTGCTCGTGTGATAGGTGTTTTCTGCGCTGCGCACACGGTATGCGCCGGTGCGGAAGAACTCGTCGAGCACGTCGTTCTCGTTGGTGGCGACCACGAGCTTCGCGATCGGCAGGCCCATCATCCGCGCGATGTGACCCGCGCAGACGTTGCCGAAGTTGCCCGACGGCACCGTAAACGACACGCGCTGGTCGTTCGACGTCGTCGCCGCGAAATAGCCCTTGAAGTAGTACACGACCTGCGCGACGACGCGCGCCCAGTTGATCGAGTTGACCGTGCCGATCTTCTGCTGCGCCTTGAACGCGTGATCGTTCGAGACGGCCTTCACGATGTCCTGGCAGTCGTCGAACACGCCTTCGACCGCGAGGTTGAAGATGTTCGGATCCTGCAGGCTGAACATCTGGGCGGTCTGGAACGCGCTCATCTTCTTGTGCGGCGACAGCATGAACACGCGCACGCCTGCCTTGCCGCGCATCGCGTACTCGGCCGCGCTGCCGGTGTCGCCCGACGTCGCGCCGAGGATGTTCAACGCTTCGCCGTGCTTCGCGAGCGTGTACTCGAACAGGTTGCCGAGCAGCTGCATCGCCATGTCCTTGAACGCGAGCGTCGGGCCGTTCGACAGTTCGAGCAGCGACAGCGCCGCGCCGTTCTCGGTGCCGAGCGTCTTCAGCGGCGTGATGTCGGACGCGTTCTCGCCGTGGCGCGTGTTGCTGTATACGGCGGCCGTATAGGTGCGGCGCGTGATCGCGCGCAGGTCGTCGGCCGGCACGTCATCGCAGAACTTCGACAGGATCTCGAACGCGAGATCCGCGTACGGCAGCGTGCGCCAGCGCGCGAGTTCGTCGGCCGACACCTGCGGGTACTCGGCCGGCAGGTACAGCCCGCCGTCCTTCGCAAGGCCGCCGAGCAGGATGTCGGAGAACGTGTGGCGCTCGCCGATGCCGGCGCCGCGCGTGGAGATGTAGTTCATGTCGTTCCTGGTCCTCAGTTCAGCGCTTCCATGCGCAGCTTCGTCACCTTCGAGACCACCGTCGCGAGGCTCTCGATCTGCGCGATCGCCGCGTTCACGTGCTTCTCGAGCGTCTCGTGCGTGATCAGGATGATGTCGGTTTCGCCGTTCGCGTCGTCGACCTGCTCCGATTCCTTCTGCAGCAGCGCGTCGATCGAGATGCCCGTGGCGGCGAGGATGCGCGTGATGTCCGCGAGCACGCCGGTCTGGTCGGCCACGCGCAGGCGCAGGTAGTAGCCGCTCGTCACTTCCTCGATCGGCAGGATCGGCGTGTTCGACAGGCTGTCCGGCTGGAACGCGAGATGCGGCACGCGATGCTCGGGGTCGGCCGTGTGCAGGCGCGTGACGTCGACGAGATCCGCGACGACCGCCGACGCGGTCGGTTCCGCGCCCGCGCCCTTGCCGTAGTACAGCGTCGTGCCGACCGCGTCGCCGTGCACGACGACCGCGTTCATCGCGCCCTCGACGTTCGCGAGCAGGCGCTTCTCCGGAATCAGCGTCGGGTGCACGCGCAGCTCGATGCCCTTTTCGGCGCGGCGCGCGATGCCGAGCAGCTTGATCCGGTAGCCGAGCTCTTCCGCGTAGCGGATGTCGGTCGCGTCGAGCTTGCTGATGCCTTCGACGTAGGCACGGTCGAACTGGACCGGCACGCCGAACGCGATCGCGCTCATGATGGTCGCCTTGTGCGCGGCGTCGACGCCTTCGATGTCGAAGGTCGGATCGGCTTCCGCATAGCCGAGCTCCTGCGCGGCCTTCAGCGCGGTCGCGAAGTCGAGGCCGCGGTCGCGCATTTCCGACAGGATGTAGTTCGTCGTGCCGTTGATGATGCCGGCGATGTACTGGATGCGGTTCGCGGTCAGGCCTTCGCGCAGCGCCTTGATGATCGGGATGCCGCCGGCGACGGCCGCCTCGAACGCGACCATCACGCCCTTCTCGCGCGCGGCCTCGAAGATCTCGGTGCCGTGCACCGCGAGCAGCGCCTTGTTCGCCGTCACGACGTGCTTGCCGTTCGCGATCGCGCGCAGCACGAGCTCGCGTGCGATGCCCGTACCGCCGATCATCTCGGCGATGATCGAGATCGACGGATCGTCGACGACCGCGTTGAAATCGTCGGTGATCTGCGCGGCGCCGGCGTTACCGCCGAGTGCGGCCTGCGCCTTGGCCGGATTGCGCACGGCAATGCGCGCGATCTCGATGCCGCGCCCCGCGCGTCGCTTGATTTCTTCCTGGTTGCGGTGCAGCACCGTGAAGGTGCCGCTGCCGACGGTGCCGAAGCCCAACAGGCCAACTTTGATCGGTTCCATGCTGCGTGTGATCGATGAGTAAGAATTGAATGAATGCCGGGGGACGCTGTCCGCTCAGACCGAATGACGCTTGCGGTAGCCGTCGAGGAAGCGCGCGATCCGGTTGATCGAATCGGTCAGGTCGTCGAGGTTCGGCAGGAAGACCACGCGGAAGTGATCCGGCGCCGCCCAGTTGAAGCCCGTCCCCTGCACGAGCAGCACGCGTTCCTCGAGCAACAGGTCGAGGATGAACTGCTGGTCGTTCTGGATCGGATAAAGCTTCGGATCGAGGCGCGGGAACATGTACAGCGCGGCCTGCGGCTTCACGCAGGTCACGCCGGGAATCGACGTGAGCATGTCGTATGCGAGTTCGCGCTGCTTGAAGAGGCGGCCGCTCGGCACGATCAGCTCGTTGATGCTCTGGTAGCCGCCGAGCGCGGTCTGGATCGCGAACTGCCCGGGCACGTTCGCGCACAGGCGCATCGACGACAGGATCCCGAGGCCTTCCAGGTAATCCTTCGCGCGCCGGCGGTTGTCGCCGCCGAGGCCCGACACGGCCATCCAGCCCGCGCGGTAGCCGCACGAGCGATAGCTTTTCGACAGGCTGTTGAACGTGACGGTGATCACGTCTTCCGACAGCGAGCCCAGCGCCGTGTGCTCGAGCCCGTCGTAGACGATCTTGTCGTAGACCTCGTCGGCGAACACGATCAGCCCGTGCTGACGCGCGATCTCGAGCAGCTCGAGCAGCAATTCGTCGGAATAAAGCGCGCCGGTCGGGTTGTTCGGGTTGATCACGACGATCGCCTTGGTATTCGGCGTGATCTTGCGGCGGATGTCGTCGAGGTCGGGCATCCACGCGTTCTGCTCGTCGCACACGTAGTGCACGGGCGTGCCGCCCGACAGGCTCACGGCGGCCGTCCACAGCGGGTAGTCGGGCGCCGGCAGCAGC
The DNA here is from genome assembly GCF_905339875.1 of Burkholderia sp. BCC1998. Taxonomy (NCBI): domain Bacteria; kingdom Pseudomonadati; phylum Pseudomonadota; class Betaproteobacteria; order Burkholderiales; family Burkholderiaceae; genus Burkholderia; species Burkholderia sp. BCC1998. The sequence continues at coordinate 426,401 of NZ_CAJPHE010000003.1, read as the reverse complement.
ACTTCGTCGCCGTCGTTCAGCAGCGCCTGGGTCGCCATCACGATCAGCTCGGACGCGCCGTTGCCGATGTAGATGTCGTCGAGGCCGACACCGACGACGCCCTTTTGCTGCGTGTAGTGCATCACGGCCTTGCGGGCCGAGAACACACCCTTCGAATCCGAATAGCCGGACGACGCCGGCAGGTTGCGGATCATGTCCTGGATGATTTCGTCCGGCGCGTCGAAACCGAACGGCGCGAGGTTGCCGATGTTCAGCTTGATGATGCGGTGGCCTTCTTCCTCGAGGCGCTTCGCGTGCTCGAGCACCGGGCCACGGATGTCGTAGCAGACGTTGAGCAGCTTGTTCGACTTCTGAATCGGTTTCACGACGACACGGTTCCTGGGTTGGCCTTGCGGCCGGGGGACGGGATCAAAACTGGAGAGCGGCTGGTCTATGCGCGCTGTCTAGACTGGGGAAAATGCGGGCAGTCGGACGCGGCTTGTGGCGACGCACGATGCAAGTGGCGCCCGGGGGCGACCAAAAAGTTATAATTTAGCGGATTTTGGCCAACTTTCGCAATGCACCATGGCCGCTCCGGGCCCGCGCCGTCAGGCGTCCCGCGTGCGCCGGTCGCGAAACGGCCGCCCGGGCCCGTGCGGCCCTTGCCAGACCTTCCCTCCACGGAACCGCGGAATACCGATTTGAAACTGCACCAGGACACGAGCGGCGCGCTCAACACCGTCACCGGCTACGGCCCCGATTATGTCGACGTCAACCTCCAACGCCACGAAGGGAGCGTCATCGTGCTGCCCGGCGCACCGGTGCGGGACTGGCCCGTGTCGGCGTTCGACGCGCTCGCGCCCGAGCATTTCGCGATGCTGCTCGACCCGGCCCCCGAACTCGTGATCTTCGGCAGCGGCGCGCGGCTGCGCTTCCCGCACCCGCGCCTCGTGGCCGCGCTGACGGCCAAGCGGATCGGCGTCGAGACGATGGATTTCCAAGCCGCCTGCCGGACCTACAACATCCTGATGGCCGAGGGCCGCAAAGTGGCCGCCGCGCTCTTAATTGAACGTTAATCCCCGATGCGGTAAAACTCGGGCCGGCACACCGGGTCGATCCCCGGATCATCACGCGGATCGGCAACCGGCAAGCCGGCCGCCGCCGGCGCGACCCGCCGGCGGCGCTTACAACAACCAACAGGCTGAAAATTCATGAACGATACGCCGTCGAGGCTACCGCTCAATCGCATCACGCTCGTCCTCCTGCTCGTCGCGCTCGCGATCGTCTGGTTCGCACCGCTCGGGCTGCGCCACCTGATCCCGAGCGACGAAGGCCGCTACGCGGAAATGGCGCGGGAAATGTTCGTCACCGGCGACTGGATCACGCCGCGCTACAACGGCTACAAGTATTTCGAGAAGCCGCCGCTGCAGACCTGGCTGAACGCGCTGACGTTCGCCTGGTTCGGCATCGGCGAATGGCAGGCGCGCCTGTACACGGGCCTCGCCAGCTTCGCCGGCGTGCTGCTGGTCGGCTTCACGGGCGCGCGCCTGTTCAACCCGCTGTCCGGCTTGCTCGCGGCCGTCGTGCTCGCGTGCTCGCCGTACTGGAACCTGATGGGCCATTTCAACGCGCTCGACATGGGGCTCGCGTTCTGGATGGCGCTGTCGCTCTGCTCGCTGCTGCTCGCGCAGCGGCCCGGGCTGCCGGCGGGCGCGGTGCGCGGCTGGATGTGGGCGTGCTGGGCCGCGATGGCGTTCGCCGTACTGTCCAAGGGCCTCGTCGGCCTGATCCTGCCCGGCGCCGTGCTCGTGCTCTACACGCTGATCGCCCGCGACTGGGCGCTGTGGAAGCGGCTCTACCTGGTCAGCGGCCTTGTGATCTTCTTCGCGATCGTCACGCCGTGGTTCGTGCTCGTCCAGCAGCGCAACCCCGAGTTCTTCAACTTCTTCTTCATCGTCCAGCAGTTCCGCCGTTACCTGACCCCGGAACAGAACCGCCCGGGCCCGTTCTACTATTTCGTGCCGGTGCTGCTGGTCGGCTTCCTGCCATGGCTGTCGGTCGCGTGGCAGAGCATCCGCCATGCGCTGCGGATGCCGCGCCAGCCGAACGGCTTCTCGCCGATGCTCGTGCTGCTGATCTGGAGCGCGTTCATCTTCCTGTTCTTCAGCACGTCGCACTCGAAACTGATCTCGTACGTGCTGCCGGTCGCGCCGGCGCTCGCGCTGATCATCGGCGCGTACCTGCCGCTGATGAGCGCCGACCGGTTCCGCCGCCACCTGCTCGGCTACCTCGTGTTCTTCGTCGTCGCGGCGTTCGGGATCATCTTCCTCGCGTATCAGGGCGACGCCCGCACGCCGAACGCGCTGTACCGCGCGTTCCAGGTGTGGCTGTACGCGGGCCTCGCGGTCGCGGGCGCGCTGACGCTCGCGGCCGCCTGGCTGAACCGCCGCGTGGGCGTCGCGGCCGCGATCACCGCGTTCGGCGCCGCGTGGCTCGCGTTCGGCACGATCGGCGGCACCGGTCACGACGAATTCGGCCGCTACAGCTCGGGCGCGCTGCTCGCGCCCGCCGTGCGCGCCGAACTGGCGAAGCTGCCGCCCGACACGCCGTTCTACTCGATCGAGATGCTCGATCACACGTTCCCGTTCTATATGGGCCACACGACGATCATGGTCCAGCGCCAGGACGAGCTCGCATTCGGCATCTCGGTCGAGCCGGACAAGTGGATCCCGACCGTCGACCAATGGATCGAACGCTGGAAGCAGGACACCCATGCGCTCGCGATCATGCCGCCCGGCCAGTACGACACGCTGGTCAGGCAAGGCGTGCCGATGCGCGTGATCGCGCGCGACAACCGCCGCGTGATCGTCGAGAAACCGCAATCGTAAGGACGCCCGCCGCATGAATCCCGTTTCATTCGTCTGCATCATCACCGGCGTGATGCTCAACGCCTGTGCGCAACTTCTGCTGAAAGCCGGCGTCAACGCCGTTGGACACTTCGAATTCAGCCGTGCGAACATCCTGCCGGTCGGCCTGAAGATCGCGACCCAGCTGCCGATCATCGGCGGCCTCGGCTGCTACGTGCTGAGCGTCGTCGTCTGGATTGTCGGGCTGTCGCGGGTCGACGTGTCGATCGCCTACCCGATGCTGTCGCTCGGCTACGTGGTCAACGCGTTCGCCGCCTGGTACCTGTTCGGCGAGGTGCTGTCGGTCCAGCGGCTGGTCGGCATCGGCATCATCCTGATCGGCGTGCTCGTGCTCGCGCGCAGTTGAGCGCGCCCGGCCGGCCCGGCGGGCATTAAGCGTCCGCCTACAAAAAATCACGGTACGAATCCGGCAACCGGTGTTTAATGCCGGTTTCGGGCCGGATCGCCCGACCCCTTTATTACACGCCATTACAGGCAAAGTGTTCATGAGCCAGACTACCGCTCCGTTCCTGCCGTTCACCCGCCCCGAAATCGACGAGGAAACCATCCAGGGCGTCGTCGACGTGCTGCGCTCGGGCTGGATCACCACCGGCCCGCAGAGCCAGAAGTTCGAAGCCGCGCTGTCCGAGTACTGCGGCGGCCGTCCGGTCCGCGCGTTCAATTCGGGCACCTGCACGCTCGAGATCGGCCTGCGCATCGCGGGCGTCGGCCCCGGCGACGAGGTGATCACGACGCCGGCGTCGTGGGTATCGACCAGCAACGTGATCCTCGAGACGGGCGCGACGCCCGTGTTCGCCGACATCGACCCCGTCACGCGCAACATCGACCTCGACAAGCTCGAGCAGGCGATCACGCCGCGCACGAAGGCGCTCATCCCGGTCTACCTGGCCGGCCTGCCGGTCGACATGGACCGCCTGTACGCGATTGCGCGCGCACACAACCTGCGGGTGATCGAGGACGCCGCGCAGGCGCTCGGCTCGACGTGGCAAGGCAAGCGCATCGGCGCGATCGGCGACATCGTGTCGTTCAGCTTCCACGCGAACAAGAACCTGACGACGATCGAAGGCGGCGCGCTCGTGCTGAACAACGAGGACGAGGCGACGCTCGCGCAGAAGTACCGGCTGCAGGGCATCACGCGCACCGGCTTCGACGGGATGGACTGCGACGTGCTCGGCGGCAAGTACAACCTGACCGACGTCGCCGCGCGCGTCGGCCTCGGCCAGCTGCCGCACCTCGAGCGCTTCACCGCGCAGCGCCGCGCACTCGCGCGCGCGTATTTCGCCGCGCTCGACGGCGGTGCGGCCGTGCAGCTCGGGCTCGGCCTGCCCGTCGCCGATTTCGAGAACAGCAACTGGCACATGTTCCAGGTCACGCTGCCGCTCGACCGGCTGTCGATCTCGCGCGCCGATTTCATGGCGCAGATGAAGGAGCGCGGCATCGGCACGGGCGTCCACTATCCGGCCATCCATCTTTTCACGCTGTATCGTGCGCGCGGCTTCAAGGAGGGCATGTTCCCCCACGCCGAACGATACGGCGCATCGACCGTCACGCTGCCGCTCTTCACGCAGATGACGGAAGACGACGTGCGTCGCGTGGCCGACGCCATCAACCAGATTTGCGAACAATACGGAAAATAAGCGTACATGAATCACCTTGAAGCACGCGCCGGGCATCCGGGGGCCGCGAACCCGGAGGTATCGGTCATCATCCCCGTGTACAACGAGGAAGACGGCCTGGCCGCGCTGTTCGCGCGGCTCTACCCGGCACTCGACGCACTCGGCACGTCGTACGAAGTGATCCTGATCAACGACGGCAGCCGCGACCGCTCGGCCGCGATGCTGGCGGACCAGTTCCACGTGCGCCCCGACACGACGCGTGTCGTGCTGCTCAACGGCAACTACGGCCAGCACATGGCGATCCTCGCCGGCTTCGCGCAGTCGCGCGGCGAGATCGTCATCACGCTCGACGCCGACCTGCAGAACCCGCCCGAGGAAATCGGCAAGCTGATCGCGAAGATGCGCGAAGGCTACGACTACGTCGGCTCGATCCGCAAGCAGCGTCAGGACAGCCTGTGGCGCCGCAAGGCGTCGCAGATGATGAACCGGCTGCGCGAGCGCATCACCCGGATCAAGATGACCGACCAGGGCTGCATGCTGCGCGCGTACAGCCGCCGCATCATCGACACGATCAACGTGTGCGGCGAAGTCAACACGTTCATCCCCGCGCTGGCCTACACGTTCGCGCAGAAACCGACCGAAATCGAGGTCGCGCACGAGGAACGCTTCGCGGGCGAGTCGAAGTACTCGCTGTACAGCCTGATCCGGCTGAACTTCGACCTCGTGACGGGCTTCTCGGTCGTGCCGCTGCAGTGGCTGTCGTTCATCGGCGTGATCCTGTCGCTCGGCTCCGCCGCGCTGTTCGTGCTGCTGCTCGTGCGCCGCTTCATCGTCGGCGCGGAAGTGCAAGGCGTGTTCACGCTGTTCGCGATCACGTTCTTCCTGCTCGGCGTGATCATCTTCGCGCTCGGCCTGCTCGGCGAATACGTCGGCCGCATCTACCAGCAAGTGCGTGCACGGCCGCGCTACCTGATCCAGGCCGTGCTCGAACAGCACGACGGCATGCCGGCGGTGCCGGCCGGCGCGAACCGCACGGGAGCCGGCCAATGAAGCCGCGCGCGGTCGTCTTCGCGTATCACAACGTCGGCGTGCGCTGCCTGCAAGTGCTGCTCGCACGCGGCGTCGACGTCGCGCTCGTCGTCACGCACGAGGACAACCCGAACGAGAACATCTGGTTCGGCAGCGTCGCGTCCGTCGCCGCCGAGCACGGGATCCCGGTCGTCACGCCGGCCGATCCCGCCGATCCGGCGCTGCGCCGCGCGGTGTCCGACGCGCAGCCGGACTTCATCTTCTCGTTCTACTACCGCCACATGCTGCCGGTGGACCTGCTCGCGATCGCGCCGCGCGGCGCGTTCAACATGCACGGCTCGCTGCTGCCGAAATACCGGGGTCGGGTACCGACCAACTGGGCGGTGCTGAACGGCGAAACGGAAACCGGCGCGACGCTGCACGAGATGGCCGCGAAGCCCGATGCGGGTGCGATCATCGGCCAGACCGCGGTGCCGATCCTGCCGGACGACACGGCCGCGCAGGTGTTCGACAAGGTGACGGTCGCCGCCGAGCAGACGCTCTGGCGCGTGCTGCCCGCGCTGCTCGCGGGCGAGGCGCCGCACCTGCCGAACGATCTCGCAAACGGCAGCTACTACGGCGGGCGCAAGCCGGAGGACGGCCGCGTCGACTGGTCGAAGCCGGCCGCGCAGGTCTACAACCTGGTACGCGCGGTCGCGCCCCCGTATCCGGGCGCGTTCACCGACGTCGCCGGCACGCGTTTCGTGATCGCCCGCGCGCGCCTCGCGGCGCCCGGCAGCGCCGCCGCCGCGGCCGCAGCGGATTTGCCGCCCGGCCTGCACGTAAGCGATAATGCGCTATTCGGCGTCTGCGGCGACAGCCGCGCCCTATCCATTCTCGAGCTGTGGCAGCAGCGCGACGGCAGCGAAACCGTCGTGACGCCCGCGGAATTCGCGCAGTTCATTCATTCTTCCCGTCATTCATGAAAGCAAAAAAAGTCCTGATCCTGGGTGTGAACGGCTTCATCGGCCATCACCTGTCGAAGCGCATTCTTGAAACCACCGATTGGGAAGTGTTCGGCATGGACATGCAGACCGATCGGCTGGGCGACCTCGTCAACCACGAGCGGATGCACTTCTTCGAAGGCGACATCACGATCAACAAGGAGTGGGTCGAGTATCACGTGAAGAAGTGCGACGTGATCCTGCCGCTCGTCGCGATCGCGACGCCCGCGACCTACGTCCAGCAGCCGCTGCGCGTGTTCGAGCTCGACTTCGAGGCGAACCTGCCGATCGTGCGTTCGGCCGTCAAGTACGGCAAGCACCTCGTGTTCCCGTCGACCTCCGAGGTCTACGGCATGTGCTCGGACGAGCAGTTCGACCCGGACGCATCGGCGCTCACCTACGGCCCGATCAACAAGCCGCGCTGGATCTACGCATGCTCGAAGCAGCTGATGGACCGCGTGATCTGGGGCTACGGGATGGAAGGCCTGAACTTCACGCTGTTCCGTCCGTTCAACTGGATCGGCCCGGGCCTCGACTCGATCTACACGCCGAAGGAAGGCAGCTCGCGCGTCGTCACGCAGTTCCTCGGCCACATCGTGCGCGGCGAGAACATCAGCCTCGTCGACGGCGGCTCGCAGAAGCGCGCGTTCACCGACATCGACGACGGCATCAGCGCGCTGATGAAGATCATCGACAACAAGAACGGCGTCGCGTCGGGCAAGATCTACAACATCGGGAATCCGAAGAATAATTTCTCGGTTCGCGAACTCGCGCACAAGATGCTCGAACTGGCCGCCGAATACCCGGAATACGCCGGCTCCGCGAAGCAGGTGCAACTCGTCGAAACGACGTCGGGCGCCTACTACGGCAATGGCTACCAGGACGTGCAGAACCGCGTGCCGAAGATCGACAACACGATGCAGGAGCTCGCCTGGGCGCCGCAATCGACGTTCGACGACGCGCTGCGCAAGATCTTCGAAGCGTATCGCGGCCATGTCGCCGATGCGCGCGCGCTGGTCGAGCAGCAGAACTGACGGGACGCTCGCTTGGCTCGTATCGTCCTCAAGATCGACGTCGACACGCTGCGCGGCACGCGCGAAGGCGTGCCGAACCTCGCGCGCATCTTCGACCGCTTCAGCGCGCGCGCGACCTTCCTCTTCAGCCTCGGGCCCGATCACACGGGCTGGGCGCTGCGGCGCGTGTTCCGCCCCGGCTTCCTGAAGAAGGTGTCGCGCACGTCGGTGGTCGAGCACTACGGCGTGAAGCAGCTGATGTACGGGGTGCTGCTGCCGGGCCCCGACATCGGCCGCCGCGCGATCGCCGACATGCGCGCGATCCACGAGGCCGGCTTCGAATGCGGGATCCATACGTGGGATCACGTGTACTGGCAGGACAACGTGCGCGTGCGCGATCGCGACTGGACCGCGCGTGAAATGCAGAAGAGCCACGCGCGCTTCGTCGACGTCTTCGGCGCGCCGCCCGCAACGCACGGCGCGGCCGGCTGGCAGATGAACGACGCGGCGTTCGAGCAGATCGACGCATGGGGGATGCGCTACGCATCCGACGGCCGCGGCCATTCGCCGTATCTGCCCGTGGTCGGCGGCCGCACGCTGTCGCACGTGCAGATGCCGACCACGTTGCCGACCCTCGACGAAGTGCTCGGCATCGACGGCATCGACACGCACAACGTCGCCGCGCACATCCTGAAGTTCACGGAAACCAATCCGCACGACCAGGTGTTCACGCTGCATGCGGAACTGGAAGGCCAGAAGCTCGCACCGGTATTCGAGCAGCTGCTCGCCGGCTGGCGCGCACAGGGCCATACGTTTGCGACGATGGGCGACTACCACGCGACGCTGGACCGCGACTCGCTGCCATCGTACCCTGTCACGTGGGGCGAGATTCCCGGCCGCTCCGGCGAGCTGATCGTCCAGCCCGACTGAGTTCGCGCGCGCCCGCGCCGCCTGCCCTTGCGGCGTGCCGCCGCGACGCCCCGCCGAACCGCGCCGCCCGAGCGGCGCCTTTCCATAACAACAGGAGAAACACGTGTCCGTCGAAGTTGACCGTCAAGTTCCCGATTTCACCGCACCGGCGACGGGCGGCGACATTTCGCTGTCCGACCTCAAGGGCAAGAAGCTCGTCCTGTATTTCTATCCGAAGGACAACACGCCGGGCTGCACCACCGAAGGCCTGCAGTTCCGCGATCTCTATCCGAAGTTCAAGAAGGCCGGCGCCGAAGTGATCGGCGTGTCGCGCGACAGCCTGCGCTCGCATGACAATTTCAAGGCGAAGCTCGAACTGCCGTTCCCGCTGATTTCCGATGCCGACGAGGCGCTGTGCGCGCTGTTCGATGTCATCAAGATGAAGAAAATGTATGGCAAGGAAGTGCGCGGAATCGAGCGTTCGACGTTCCTGATCGACGCCGACGGTGTGCTTCGCCAGGCATGGCGCGGCATCAAGGTACCCGGTCACGTGGACGACGTGCTAAGTGCTGTACAAGCGCTTTGAGGCGCGTTATATTGGGCCGCAATGAATGCCAGTTCGCTCCATATTTCTCGTAGCTGCGCCGGTGCCCGTTGCGATGCTTTCCGGCACCTGACGCGCATCACGACGGTATCAGCCAGCCGCATGTCCCGGTCCACGGGGCAGCGGCTTTTTTTATGGACTGCGCGCCGGCTCTCGGTCCGGCCCCTCACCCCGTCAAGGAGCTGATCGACACTTAGGCGAACCGGCTAGACGAATTTCCTGTGCGCCACCGCGCGCAAACTGCATGCACCTTCCACGTCACGCAGGATGCGATCAGCGGCGCACGCCATGCGACACGATTCCTCCCGAGGGACACCATGCCTTTGCCTACTGCCCCCAGCAAGCTCGGCAGCCTGCTGCCGCCCGATGAATACAAGGCGAAAGCGCGGCCCGCGAAAGCCGCGAAGAAATCCGCCGAAGGGGACGCCTCCACAGCCGGAGAATATGGCCCGGCCAGCGTGGCCCAACCGATGACCGAAGCCGCGAACACGGCCGCGCCGCTGCGCGCCGTCGCGGCGTCGACGCAAGAAGCCGCTGGCACGCCCGCACGCGGTCGCAAGACCAGACAGACGGCCGCGCTGCTGCAGCCGATGCCGGCACCGGTCGAACCGGCGGCCCCCGCCGCCCCTGCCGCGCCGGTCGTCGCACGCAACGACAAGCCCGCGGCCGGCAAGCCGACCACCGCGAGCGCACGCGATGCCGGCGCCGCGACGAAGTCGCGCAGCCGCAAGCCGGCCGAAGCCGAATTGCAGAAGCTGTTCGTGCTCGACACGAACGTGCTGATGCACGACCCGAGCAGCCTCTTCCGCTTCGAGGAACACGACGTCTATCTGCCGATGATGACGCTCGAGGAACTCGACAACCACAAGAAGGGGATGTCCGAAGTCGCGCGTAACGCGCGCCAGGTGAGCCGCACGCTCGACGCGCTGGTCGCCGACGGCGGCCCGATCTCCGACGGCATTCCGCTGTCGCGTCTCGGCAGCCGCGAGGCGCTCGGCCGCCTCTACTTCCAGACCAGGCTCGCGGACATCGCGCCGGTCGAAGGCCTGCCCGCAGGCAAGGCCGACAACCAGATCCTCGGCGTCGTGCGCGCGCTGCAGCGCGACCGGCCGGACCGCCAGGTCGTGCTGGTGTCGAAAGACATCAACATGCGCATCAAGGCGCATGCGCTCGGCCTGCCCGCGGAAGACTACTTCAACGACCAGGTCCTCGAGGACAAGGATCTCCTCTATAGCGGCGTGCGCGAATTGCCGCAGGACTTCTGGACGAAACACGCGAAGGGGATGGAGAGCTGGCAGGACACGAAGACGGGCACCACGTACTATCGCGTGACGGGCCCGCTCTGCGGGTCGATGCTCGTCAACGAGTTCGTCTATCTCGAGCCGCAGAACGGCGAGCCGACGTTCCACGCGATCGTGCGCGAGCTGAACGGCAAGACGGCGCTGCTGCAGACGCTGCGCGACTACAGCCATCACAAGAACAACGTGTGGGGCATCACCGCGCGCAACCGCGAGCAGAACTTCGCGCTGAACCTGCTGATGAACCCCGAGATCGACTTCGTCACGCTGCTCGGCCAGGCCGGCACCGGCAAGACGCTCGTCGCGCTCGCGGCCGGCCTCGCGCAGGTGCTCGACGACAAGCGCTACAACGAGATCATCGTGACGCGCGCGACCGTGCCCGTCGGCGAGGACATCGGTTTCCTGCCCGGCACCGAGGAAGAGAAGATGCAGCCGTGGATGGGTGCATTCGACGACAACCTCGAAGTGCTGCAGAAAACCGACGACGCAGCCGGCGAATGGGGCCGTGCGGCGACGCAGGAGCTGATCCGTTCGCGCCTGAAGGTGAAGAGCATGAACTTCATGCGCGGCCGCACGTTCGTCGACAAGTACCTGATCATCGACGAAGCGCAGAACCTGACGCCGAAACAGATGAAGACGCTCGTGACGCGCGCGGGCCCGGGCACGAAGATCGTGTGCCTCGGCAACATCGCACAGATCGACACGCCTTACCTGACCGAAGGCAGCTCGGGCCTGACCTACGTCGTCGACCGCTTCAAGGGCTGGGGCCACAGCGGCCACGTGACGCTCGCACGCGGCGAACGCTCGCGGCTCGCCGACTACGCGTCGGACATCCTGTAACGCGATACGCCGGCTGCCCGCCGGCCTCCGACGCCACGCGGCGCTCCGGTTTCCGGAGCGCCGTTTTCATTTTTGGGGTCGGAAACGTTGGTCATGTTTCGTTACGCAACCACCTCACTTACACGCGAAACTTCAAGTAAATTCTCAGGAATGGTTGCCTAAGCCCCGCCGGAACGTCTACCATCGGGTCTGTCTGTTGTCATACGATTCGCGAGCGCGCTGCGCTCGTCCGCCTTGTCATGCTTCGAATCTGGGTTCCCGTCGCCGTCGTTTCACTGCTCGCGGCCTGCTCCAGCGTGCCGCCGCAGTCGGCCTCGCGCACCTCCGGCATGAACATCACGACGCCGCGCGCCTTCCCGGCACCCGCCAATTTCCCGAAATTCGTCGACCACAGCGTCGGCCAGGAAGAGATCTCGATCCAGGCGATGAGCCTCGTCGGCGTGCCGTACCGCTGGGGCGGCAACACGCCGACGAGCGGCTTCGACTGCAGCGGCCTGGTGCGCTACGTGATCGGCCGCGCGGCCGACGTGGACCTGCCGCGCACGACCGCCGACATGAGCAGCCGCGGCGTGTCGATCGACCCCGGCCAGGTCGCGCCGGGCGACCTGATCTTCTTCAATACGACCGGACGCCCGCATTCGCACGTCGGCATCTATGTCGGCAAGCTGCGTTTCGTCAACGCGCCGTCGACCGGCGGCACCGTGCGGCTCGACTACCTGACGAACCCGTACTGGGCCAAGCGCTTCGACGGCATTCGCCGCGTCGCGCCGCCGCGCGGTGCGCCCGGGCCGTTCGATGCGCCGACCTACGAGGCTCGGCGCGATGCGCCGGCGGCGGCGCCTGTCGTCGCGGCAGCCGCGTCGCGGCGGCCTGCCTCTGCGTATGCCGCGTCTCAGGCGGGCGTCGCGCCGTCGCCCGCTCCGGTCGTCTCGACCGCGGCGGTTGCTCCGACGGCCGCGGCAACCGCCCCCGCCGCCGATCCGTACGAACCGCCGCCGCGCGTGCTGACCGCGCAGCAGCAGGCAACGTCCGTGAATGGCGACATGACCGCCACGACGGCGAATCCGGGGCCGGCCGGCCCCACCGAGACCGGCACGCAGATTCCGACCACCGCGCTGACGGCCGCCCAGGCTGCCGCGTTCGACGCGGAACCGCCGCCCGCGGCCGCCGCGCCGTCGCTGCGCAACACCGAGCCCGTGCAAGTGTTGCGCGCTTCGACGCAATCCGCGCCGGTCAGCCCGCGCACCGCCACCGCCGACGATCCGATCGCCCGCTTCGCGAACGGCAGTTACTGATCCGGCGCATCCCCGGCGGTGGCCCCGCCGTGCGCCGCCCCTTTCCCGACCGCGCAAAGAAAATGCGCCGCAACCTTTCGGTGTGCGGCGCATTGCGCGTGTCGACCCGACAGCGTCGATATCAGAAGATCTGGTGCCCGAGCCACCATCCGCCGGCCGCGAACAGCGCGGCCGCCGGCAGCGTCAGCACCCACGCCCAGACGATGTTGCCGGCGACGCCCCAGCGGACGGCCGACAGCTTCTGCGTGGCGCCGACACCGACGATCGCACCGGTGATCGTGTGCGTGGTCGACACCGGAATGCCGAGGAACGACGCGATGAACAGCGTGATCGCCCCGCCGCTTTCGGCACAGAAACCGCCGACCGGCTTGAGCTTCGTGATCTTCTGGCCCATCGTGCGCACGATGCGCCAGCCGCCGAACAGCGTGCCGAGCCCCATCGACAGGTAGCACGCGCCGATCACCCACGCGGGCGGCGCATCGGACGTCGCCGACGCATAGCCCGACGCGATCAGCAGCATCCAGATGATGCCGATCGTCTTCTGTGCGTCGTTGCCGCCGTGGCCCAGGCTGTACAGGCCGGCCGACAGCAGCTGGAGCCGCCGGAAGCGCCGGTCGACCTTGCTGGGCGCGGTGCGGAAATACAGCCACGACACGCCGAGCATGAACAGCGAGCCGAGGATGAAGCCGAGCAGCGGCGAAATGAAGATGAACGCAATCGTCTTCAGCAGACCGTCGATGTTCAGCGAGCTCCAGCCCGACTTCGCGAGCGCCGCGCCGACGAGGCCGCCGATCAGCGCGTGCGACGAGCTCGACGGAATCCCGTAGTACCACGTGATCACGTTCCAGCCGATCGCACCGACCAGCGCGCCGAACACGACATAGTGGTCGACGATCTCGGGATCGATCGTGCCTTTACCGACAGTCTGGGCGACTTTCAGGTGAAAGATGAAATACGCGATGACGTTGAACGCGGCCGCGAACACCACGGCCTGCTGGGGCTTCAGCACCCCGGTCGACACGACGGTGGCGATCGAGTTCGCCGCGTCGTGGAAGCCGTTCATGAAGTCGAATACGAGCGCGACGAGCACCAGCGTCGCGACCATCCATAGGGCGAGTTGTATCGAATGCATCGTGGTCCGCTCAGGCGTTTTCCAGCACGATGCCTTCGATGATGTTCGCGACGTCCTCGCACTTGTCGGTGATCTCTTCGAGCAGTTCGTAGATCGCCTTCAGCTTGATGAGCGTCTTCACGTCGTCTTCCTCGCGGAACAGCTTCGACATCGCCGCGCGCAGCACGCGATCGGCCTCCGACTCCCAGCGGTCGATTTCCTCGCACTGCTTGAGGATCTGTGCCGACTGCTTCATGTCGGACAGCAATCCGACGGCCTGCTGCACGTGCTGCGCCGACTGCGTGACGATGTGCGCGAGCTGGCTCGCCTCGGACGTGACGGACTGCACGTCGTACAGCGACACGGCCGTCGCGACGTCTTCCATCAGGTCGAGGATGTCGTCCATCGTCGTGATCAGCTTGTGGATCTCGTCGCGATCGAGCGGCGTGATGAAGGTCTTGTGCAGCAGATCGATCGCTTCATGCGTCAGCTTGTCAGCGGCCTTCTCGGCGGTCTGCACGTTTTGCTTGTGAATCTCGGCGTCGGCGAGATTGTCGATCAGCAGTTCGAGCTCGCGGCCACCGGAAACGATGTGCTTCGCGTGCGCGTTGAAGAGTTCAAAGAACTTGCCCTCGGTGGGCATGAATCGACCGAACATGGGATTCCTGAGAGATTGTCAAACGACTGTCACGAAAACGGGCGATATTGTACCGTTTTCGGTTGCGCCGCGACGCGCGCATATGCGCGCGCCGGGATTGGATACAACGCTTGGCGAAATAAGGGTTTACAACCGGCGTAGAAGTGTTACTCGCCGTAGAAGTTCTGCGCCCCCGCAAAGTTGTCGAACTTCGTGTATTGACCCAGAAACGTGAGCCGAACGGGTCCGATCGGGCCGTTACGCTGCTTGCCGATGATGATTTCGGCCGTGCCCTTGTCCGGGCTGTCCGGGTTGTAGACCTCGTCACGGTAGATGAACAGGATCACGTCCGCATCCTGTTCGATTGCGCCCGATTCACGCAAATCCGACATCACCGGACGCTTGTTCGGACGCTGCTCCAGCCCGCGGTTCAGCTGCGACAGCGCGATCACCGGCACGTCCAGCTCCTTTGCCAGGCTCTTCAGCGATCGCGAGATTTCGGAAATTTCGGTCGCACGGTTCTCGCCCTGCGACGAACCCGACATCAGCTGCAGGTAGTCGACGATGATCAGGCCGAGCTTGCCGCACTGACGTGCGAGACGCCGCGCGCGCGAGCGCAATTCCATCGGGTTCAGGCCGCCCGTCTCGTCGATGAAGAGCTGCGCCTCGCTCATCTTCTGCACCGCGTGCGTCAGCTTCGGCCAGTCCTCGTCCGTCAGCCGGCCGGTACGCATCCGGTGCTGGTCGAGCCGGCCGATCGAGCCGAGCATACGCATCACGAGCTGGGTGCCCGGCATTTCCATCGAGAACACCGCGACCGGCAGCCCGTACTCGACGGCGACGTATTCGCCGATGTTCATGGAAAAGGCCGTTTTTCCCATTGACGGTCTTCCGGCCACGATGATCAGTTCGCCGCCGTGCATCCCGGACGTCATCCGGTCGAGGTCGACGAAGCCCGTCGGCGTGCCCGTGACGTCACTCGGGTTCGCGGTGTGATACAGCGTGTCGATGCGCTCGACGACCTGCGTGAGCAGCGGCCCGATCTCGAGGAAGCCCTGGTTGCCGCGCGCGCCCTCTTCGGCGATCGAGAACACCTTCGACTCGGCCTCGTCGAGCAGCTGGCGAACTTCCTTGCCCTGCGGATTGAACGCGTCGGCCGAGATTTCGTCCGCGACCGACACGAGCCGGCGCAGCACCGCGCGGTCGCGCACGATTTCCGCGTAGCGGCGAATGTTCGCGGCGCTCGGCGTGTTCTGCGCGAGGGCGTTCAGGTACGCGAGGCCGCCGACGTCGTCGGCCTTGCCGGACGTGGTCAGCGCTTCGTACACGGTCACGACGTCGGCCGGGCGCGTCGACGCGATCAGCCGGCCGATGTGCTCGTAGATGATCCGGTGGTCGTAGCGATAGAAGTCGCCCTGCGACAGGAAATCGGCAATCCGGTCCCATGCCGCGTTGTCGAGCAACAGGCCGCCGAGCACCGACTGCTCGGCTTCGACCGAATGCGGCGGGACTTTCAGCGATTCGATTTGAGGATCTTGCGGCGCGTTCATGGGTTGGGATTATCGCGAATAGATCGCAGCAGCGCTACCGCTCCGGCGATCGGGCAATAAAAAAGGCAGGCCCCGGTTGCCCGGGCGCCTGCCCTTGTCCGGACGGCGGAAGCCGCCCGGAAAGCTTGCATACGCTTACGCGTGGTCGCCGATCACGTTGATCGTGACGTCGACGACGACGTCCGTGTGCAGCGCGATCTGAACGACGTGCTCGCCGATCATCTTCAGCGGGCCTTCCGGCATGCGAACTTGCAGCTTCTCGACTTCGAAACCTGCCTTCTTCAGCAGTTCCGCGACGTCGCCGTTCGTGACCGAGCCGAACAGACGGCCGTCAACGCCCGACTTCTGCGTGATTTCGAACGACTGGCCGTTCAGCTTCTCGCCGACTGCCTGCGATGCCGCCAGCTTTTCAGCAGCGATCTTTTCGAGTTCAGCGCGGCGAACTTCGAATTCGGCGATCGCTTCCTTCGTTGCACGGCGAGCCTTGCGGTTCGGGATCAGGAAGTTGCGAGCGTAACCGTCCTTGACCTTGACGATATCGCCGAGGTTGCCCAGATTGGCGACTTTTTCCAACAGAATGATTTGCATTCGAATTCTCCTTATGGCGTCGCCGAGTTACGCCTTGTGCTGATCGGTGTACGGCAGCAGCGCGAGGAAACGCGCACGCTTGATTGCCGTGTCGAGCTGACGCTGATAGTGCGCCTTCGTACCCGTCAGACGCGCCGGCGTGATCTTGCCGTTTTCGCCGATGAAGTCCTTCAGCGTTTCCGTGTCCTTGTAGTCGATCTGCTCGACGCCGGCAGCCGTGAAACGGCAGAACTTCTTGCGCTTGAAGAGCGGGTTTTGTTGCTGACGACGCTTGTCGAATTTCTTACCAGTCGGGCGGGCCATGATTTCAGTCCTTTCCTATGTCCTGCAATGCAGTGATGTGAAACACCAAGGTTCTCGCGTTGCGGCTCTTCTTTGCCAGGAAGCCCGTGAACAGCGTTTCGACGCCCATTTCACGACGCTCCAGCTTGCCGCTCGCCTCACCGGCCGCCACCGCCTCGATCGTCATTTCGACCTGACGGGGAATGCCTGCTTCGACGACTTCCGTGCGGTGATGCAACGTGGCGCTTGCGATCGGAACACCCGCCGGCGTATATCGCACCGGTGCGCGTTCGACGACGCTCGCCGTCAATTGCAACCTGTTCACGTGAGTGACGCGCTCCTTGATGGCTTAATGAGTGACGAACTTAAGCCTGCGCTTCGGTCGGCTGAGCTGCAGCCGCCTTCTTGGCTTCTTCGCGCTGAACTTCCTTCATCATCGGCGACGGGCCGGTCTCGGCCTTCTTCATCTTGACGATGAGGTGGCGCAGCACGGCGTCGTTGAACTTGAACGCGTGTTCGAGTTCGTCGAGCGTCGTCTGGTCGCACTCGATGTTCATGCAGACGTAGTGAGCCTTCGCGAGTTTCTCGATCATGTAGGCCAGCTGGCGACGGCCCCAGTCTTCGACACGGTGGATCTGGCCGCCGTGCGTCGTGATCGTGGTCTTGTAACGCTCGATCATCGCGGGCACTTGCTCGCTCTGATCGGGGTGCACGATGAATACGATTTCGTAATGACGCATTACACACTCCTTGTGGATTAAAGCCACCCGGGCGTCTGAACCGGTGTGGCAAGTGAGAAGCCGAAGATTCTAACCCGGATACGGGGCGCGTGCAATACCGATCGACGATTTCCGACCGGATTCGGCCATGTTTTCAACGACTTGAATGGCGCCGGCAGCTGAAGCCGCCGTCGGCGCGACCGTTCTGAAATGGGGGCGGAGTGTCGGGCGCGCGCTTGCGGGCCGGCGACGCGGCCCGCCGTCACTCGACGCGCGCCCCGCCCAGCCGCGCGTCGAGCGCCGTCCTGAACGCGGCCAGCGCCGACGGCTCGGCGTCGGTCACGGCCCACCACGTCATCCCGGCCGCCTCCCAGCGGTCGAGCGCGTAGCCCTGCGACACGGTCGCGTACGGCGCGGCCTCCCGCCCGACGCCTGCCGGCTGCACGTACACGTCGATCACGTGCTGCCGGTATCGGTACACGAGCACCGCGACGCGGCGCCGCCCGACGTAGTCGAGCCGGCCGCCCGCGAGCGGGAAGCCGCTCGCCGACAGGTCCTCGACCGGCGGCGCATAGTCGAGCCGGCCGTTGAACCAAGGCTTGACCGTATGCCGGTCGGTCGAGATCACGTCGATGTCGCGCGCCGACAGGCCGGCGCGCACGTGGCTCGCGACCAGTTCGTCGACCGTCTGGTCGGTTGCGGCGTGGCGGGCGGACAGCGCCATCCCGGCCGCCGCCGCGAGCGCGACCAGCAGCGCGACGCCCCAGCCGAGCCCGGGCAGCGCGGCGACGCCCGCCCCCGGTCCGGCCGACGCCGGGCGAGCCGCCGCGCCGCGCCCGCCCAGCCACGCGAACCAGCGGCGACCGGTCGGCCGAGGCTGGGCCCGCGGCCGCGCCGCCGCGTCGTCCGGCGCCGGTTCCACGCGGGCCTGGCCGCGCGCGTTCGCGCCGGCCGCCGCCGGCAGCGCCGCGAGGATGCTCGCGCGCAGCGCCTCCGGCGCGCGGTGATAATCGGCCTGCCGCACGGCGCGCCCGAGCGCGACGATCCGCTCGCGTTCGCGGCGGCACGCGTCGCAGCCTTCGACATGCCGCTGGACGCGCAACGCATCGGGCGCCGACAGCTCGCGGTCGACGTCCGCGTCCAGCAAAGCGCGCGCTTCGTTACAGTCCATCGATCGCCTCCGATGCGGTTCCGCTTGCCGACGCACGTCCCGGCGCGGGTTCGGGTGCCGGCGCCTGCGTGCCGGCCAGCAGCGCGGCGAGCCGACGCCGGCCGCGCGCGAGTCGCGACATCACGGTGCCGACCGGTACGTCGGCGATCGCCGCGATCTCGCGATAGCTCAGATCCTCCATCTCGCGCAGCACCAGCACCTCGCGGTATTCAGGCGGCAGCTTCGCGAGCGCCGCGTTCACCAGCCGAACGTTCTCGCCGCGCAACAGGTGCGTGAGCGGATCCTCCGTCGCCGGCTGCCAGTCGTCCGGCACCTCCGTGTCGTCGAGCGTGTCGGGCAGCGCGACCTCGTGCGCGTGGGCGCGGCGGCGCCACTCGGTGTACCAGGTGTGGCGCACGATCGTCAGCAGCCACGGCCGCGCGTTGTCGCCGCGGCACGAGTCGACGAAACGCAGCGCGCGCATGCACGCGTCCTGGACGACATCGTCCGCGTCGCCCGCATTGCCGCTCAGCCAGCGCGCGAGGTTGTACGCGGCGTCGAGATGCGGCAGCACGAGCACGCGAAACCGTTCGCCGCGCGCGACCGCGTCGTCCTCCGCCCGTTCGTCGACCGCCTGTCCGGCTTGCCCCACATGACCTCCCTGGTCCCGGCGGCCGAAGCCGCGCCCGTTCCGCGTCCGGTGCCCGGACAGACCGGCAGCGGGCGCTCTCGATGACCTTACCGCCGCTGCGTCGAGTTTATTCCCGCACGAAGCCGATGATGCGCAAAAAAATGCCGGAAACCGCCGCGCCCGTTACGGCGTGCTGTTCCAGTAGCCGGGGCGCGCATACGCTTCGCGCAGGTAGTCGATGAAGTAGCGCACGCGCGCGGGCACGTAGCGCTGCTGCGGATAGACCGCGAGGATGTCGTAGTCCGGCAGCGCGAATTCGTCGAGCACGGTTTCGAGTTCACCCGTTTCGAGCTGCGCGGCGATTTCCCAGGTCGAGCGCCAGCCGAGCCCGAGGCTTTCCGCGACCCAGCGATGCAGCAGCTCGCCGTCGTTGCAGTCGAGATTGCCGGCCACCCGCATCGTCACGATCTTGCCGTGGCGCTGGAAATACCAGCCGCGGTTCTGGCCGCCCTGCAGGTTGAACGCGAGACAGTTGTGCTTCAGCAGGTCGTCGAGCGACTTCGGCCGGCCGTGCTTGCGGAAATACGCGGGTGTGCCGCACACGACGCGCCGGTTCGACGCGAGCTTCACCGCGACGAAGTTCGGATCGACCGAGCCGCCGATCCGGATCGACAGGTCGTAGCCTTCGCGCACGAGATCCACGACGCGGTCGGTCAGGTTGAACGACAGCTGCATTTCCGGCTTGTCGACGAGGAAACCGGGTGCGTGCGGCGCGACGTGCTTGCGGCCGAACGCGGCCGGCGCGGACACGATCAGGTGCCCGCTGACCGCGCGCCGGCCGGCGGCCAGCTCGTTCTCGGCCTGGTCCCATTCGGACAGCAGCCCGCGGCAGCGCTCGAGGAACGCGGCGCCCTCCTCGCTGACCACCAGCCGGCGCGTCGAGCGGTACATCAGCTTCACGCCGAGGCGCTTCTCGAGCGCGTCGATGCGCCGCCCGAGCACCACCGGCGACACGCCCTCCTCGAGCGCGGCCGCCGCGAGGCTGCCCGCGTCCGCGACCCGCACGAACGTCTCGATCTGCTTGAAACGATCCATTTCCCGTCTCCGTCCCGGCTCCGACACCGGCGGGAAGCCCCGTCCGGCCGTCATTCCATACTTTTAGTTTCGAAATAAGCGACTTCGGCTGATCTTATCAAACCTTTCTTGCGTCCCTAAAGTGTTCCCAACAGACCGATTCGCAAGATCCAACTATCCAAGGAGACATTCATGGCCAAGATGAGAGCCGTCGACGCAGCCGTACTCGTGCTCGAGAAGGAAGGCATCCAGACCGCGTTCGGCGTGCCGGGCGCAGCAATCAACCCGTTCTATTCCGCGATGCGCAAGTCGGGCGGCATCAGCCACGTGCTGGCGCGCCACGTCGAAGGCGCGTCGCACATGGCCGAAGGCTTCACGCGTGCCGCACCGGGCAACATCGGCGTGTGCATCGGCACGTCGGGCCCCGCCGGCACCGACATGATCACCGGCCTCTACTCGGCATCGGCCGACTCGATTCCGATCCTCGCGATCACGGGCCAGGCGCCGCGTGCGCGCCTGTACAAGGAAGACTTCCAGGCCGTCGACATCGAGTCGATCGCGAAGCCCGTCACCAAGTGGGCCGTCACCGTGCGCGAGCCGGCGCTCGTGCCGCGCGTGTTCCAGCAGGCGTTCCACCTGATGCGCTCGGGCCGTCCGGGCCCGGTGCTGGTCGACCTGCCGATCGACGTGCAGCTCGCCGAAATCGAGTTCGACATCGACACGTACGAACCGCTGCCGGTCTACAAGCCCGCGGCGACCCGCGCGCAGATCGAGAAGGCGCTCGCGATGCTCAACGACGCGGACAAGCCGCTGATCGTGTCGGGCGGCGGCGTGCTCAACGCAGCGGCCGAAGACCTGCTCGTGCAATTCGCCGAAACGATCGGCGTGCCGGTGATCCCGACGCTGATGTCGTGGGGCGCGATTCCGGACGACCACCCGCTGATGGCCGGCATGGTCGGCCTGCAGACGTCGCATCGCTACGGCAACGCGACGATGCTCGCGTCCGACTTCGTGCTCGGCATCGGCAACCGCTGGGCAAACCGCCACACGGGCAGCGTCGAGGTCTACACGAAGGGCCGCAAGTTCGTGCACGTCGACATCGAACCGACGCAGATCGGCCGCGTGTTCGGCCCGGATCTCGGCATCGTGTCCGACGCGAAGGCCGCACTCGAGCTGTTCGTCGCGGTCGCGCAGGAATGGAAGGCCGCCGGCAAGCTGAAGGACCGCAGCGCGTGGGTGTCCGAGTGCCAGGAACGCAAGCGCACGCTGCAGCGCAAGACCCATTTCGACAACGTGCCGGTCAAGCCGCAGCGCGTGTACGAAGAGATGAACAAGGTGTTCGGCCGCGATACCTGCTACGTCAGCACGATCGGCCTGTCGCAGATCGCAGCCGCGCAGTTCCTGCACGTGTTCAAGGCACGCAACTGGATCAACTGCGGCCAGGCCGGCCCGCTCGGCTGGACGATCCCCGCCGCGCTCGGCGTGCGTGCGGCCGACCCGCGCCGTCCGATCGTCGCGCTGTCGGGCGACTACGACTTCCAGTTCATGATCGAGGAACTGGCCGCCGGCGCGCAATTCAAGCTGCCGTACGTGCACGTCGTCGTGAACAACTCGTACCTCGGCCTGATCCGCCAGGCCCAGCGCGCGTTCGACATGGACTACTGCGTGCAGCTCGCGTTCGACAACGTCAACGCACCGGAGCTGAACGGCTATGGCGTCGATCACGTGGCGGTGGCCGAAGGCCTCGGCTGCAAGGCGCTGCGCGTGTTCAAGCCGGAAGAGATCGAGCCGGCGCTGCGCCAGGCGCAAACGCTCGCGGAAGAATTCAGCGTGCCGGTGGTCGTCGAAGTGATCCTCGAGCGCGTGACGAACATCTCGATGGGCACCGAAATCGACGCGATCAACGAATTCGAGGAGCTCGCCGAAAAGGCCGAGCACGCACCGACCGCGATCTCGATGCTCGACTGATCCGCACGCCATTTTTTGACTGACCGACCGAAGAGGCTTAGCTCATGCCGAAGTTTGCTGCAAACCTGACCATGCTGTTCAACGAAGTGCCGTTCCTCGACCGCTTCAAGGCGGCCGCGGACGCGGGCTTCGACGCCGTCGAGTTCCTGTTCCCGTACCCGTACGCGAAAGAGGAACTCGCCGAGCGGCTCGAGACGCACCGCCTGCGCCTCGTGCTGCACAACCTGCCGGCCGGCAACTGGGACCAGGGCGAGCGCGGCATCGCGTGCCTGCCCGATCGTGTCGGCGAGTTCCAGGAAGGTGTCGGCCGTGCGATCGAGTACGCGAAGGCGCTCAAGGTGCCGCAACTGAACTGCCTCGTCGGCATCCCGTCGGCGAGCACCGCGCGCGACAAGACCTTCGTCACGATCGTCGACAACCTGCGCTTCGCCGCCGACGCACTGAAGCGCGAAGGCATCCGCCTGCTGGTCGAGCCGTGCAACAGCTTCGACATCCCGGGCTTCGCGCTGAACCGCTCGTCCGAAGGGCTCGACGTGATCCGCGCGGTCGGCTCGGACAACCTGTTCCTGCAGTACGACATCTATCACATGCAGCGCATGGAAGGCGAACTGGCCGCGACGATCGAACGCAACCTCGCCTCGATCGGCCACGTCCAGCTCGCGGACAACCCGGGCCGCAACGAGCCGGGCACGGGCGAGATCAACTATGCGTTCCTGTTCGCGCTGCTCGACCGGCTGGGCTATGCCGGCTACGTCGGCTGCGAATACAAGCCCCGCACCACCACGACGGAAGGGCTCGGCTGGCTGCAAAGCGTCGCCGGCTGCGCACCGGGCTCGGCGCGTCGCGCCGCCTGAGATCCGCTCTTCCCGTTTTCAGCCCTATAGGAGACTTTCACATGGCAACCATCGGTTTCATCGGCCTCGGCATCATGGGCGCGCACATGGCGCGCAACCTGCTCAAGGGCGATCATCAGCTCGTCGTGAACGGTGCGTTCCCGATCCCCGACGACCTGCGCGCGAGTGCGAAGGTCGTCGCGAACTCGACCGAAGTCGCGCAGCACGCCGACATCATCATCGCGATGGTGCCGGACACGCCGGACGTGCGTAACGTGCTGTTCGCCGACGACGGCGTCGCGAAGGGCCTGAGCGCCGGCAAGCTCGTGATCGACATGAGCTCGATCTCGCCGCTCGACACGCAGGAATTCGCGAAGCAGATCAACGCGCTCGGCTGCGACTACCTCGACGCGCCGGTGTCCGGCGGCGAAGTCGGCGCGCGCGAAGCGACGCTGACGATCATGGTCGGCGGCCCGGAGAAGGCGTTCGAACGCGCGAAGCCGCTGTTCGAGAAGATGGGCAAGAACATCACGCTCGTCGGCGAGAACGGCGCGGGCCAGACCTGCAAGGTCGCGAACCAGATCATCGTCGCGCTGAACATCGAGGCGGTCGGCGAAGCGCTGCTGTTCGCCGCACGCTCGGGCGCCGATCCGGAGCGCGTGCGCCAGGCGCTGATGGGCGGCTTCGCCGCCTCGCGCATCCTCGAAGTACACGGCGCGCGCATGACCAAGCGCACGTTCGATCCGGGCTTCCGCATCGAGCTGCACCAGAAGGACCTGAACCTCGCGCTCGACGGCGCGCGCAAGCTCGGCCTCGCGCTGCCGCACACGGCGAGCGCGCAGC
Organism: Burkholderia sp. BCC1998; assembly: GCF_905339875.1. Lineage (NCBI taxonomy): Bacteria > Pseudomonadati > Pseudomonadota > Betaproteobacteria > Burkholderiales > Burkholderiaceae > Burkholderia > Burkholderia sp. BCC1998. The sequence goes on along the minus strand of NZ_CAJPHE010000003.1, from coordinate 402,522 downwards.
AGCTGTTCAGCGTGTGCGCCTCGCACGGCGGCAAGGCATGGGATCACTCGGCACTCGTGCGTGCGCTCGAGATCATGTCGAACTTCGAGATCGGCCAGACGCCGGCCGCGTAACGCGGACGCAACGGCGCGCGTTTCGCTGCAACGGCGGAACGCGCGCGACGAATACACGCGATCCGGTCACGGCCGGTCGCATCGATGCGCGACGATGCGCGCATCACGGTGGGGCGCCCCGCCGCGTATCGCCGAAACGCGTGCGCGACGGGGCGAAAAACGCCGCTCTGGGCTGAGAGCGGCGTGGTGGGGTCCGCAGCGGCACCCGGCGGCGCCGGGGAAGCCTTGGTCGGTCAGACGTCGTCGTCGGGTGTCCGCCTGTCGGATTTCGCGTATTACATTTCTTTACGTTCAAGCGTGCGATTTTTCATGCAATCGTCGCGCTGAACGCCTACACTTTCGCCACGCCTTTCGAGAAAACCGCCGCGCTTGGCGCTCGCTCCGGTGAGCGCGCCCAGCGCGGTGTTTTTTTCGCCACTTCACGGCGCGTTTTCTTTTCAACCACCTAGGGAGTGCAGCGATGGGTCTTCTTTCGTTTATCAAAGAGGCGGGTGAAAAACTGCTGGGTCACGCCGATGCGCAAGCAGCGGAAGATCCGAATGCCGCGAACCAGACCGCGGCCGACGCGATCAAGAACTACATCGGCACGCAAGGTCTCGACACGTCGAACCTGAGCGTCGCGTTCGACGGCGCGTCGCGCACCGTCACGCTGTCGGGCAGCGTCGCCGATCTCGACACGAAGGCGAAGGTCAAGGTCGCGGCCGGCAACGTGCAAGGCGTCGCGGGCGTCAACGACGACGACCTGCAGCCGGATGATCAGGAAGTTCAGTACCACGACGTGAAGCCGGGCGACACGCTGTCGGCGATCGCGAAGGAAGTGTACGGCGACGCGAACAAGTACCCGGCGATCTTCGAGGCGAACAAGCCGATGCTGTCGAGCCCGGACCGGATCTATCCGGGCCAGAAGCTCGTGATTCCGCCGCAGTCCTGAGCATTCGCGCGGCACTGACGCAAAAAAGGCAGGCCAACGGCCTGCCCGGACTGCTGACGAACCCCACGCTTTTCGGAGCGTGGGGTTTCGTCTTTTTGGCATCAGGGTTGCAGGCTCGCCGCGGGGCAAGCAGTCGAATCCGCCGCGCAAACCGTTCACGAGGCGCCGCTTTTTCATCCACGCCGCGCGCCGCCCGATCGGCGGCCAGCGGTCACAGCGTGTCGAATGCGCGTTGCAGCGCGTCGCGCCCGTGAATCCCGTTCGCGAGCGCGAGCATCAGCAGCACGCGTGCCTTGAACGGGCTCAGCGACCCGGCGCTCACGAAACCGAGCGCGTCGTCGTTCGCGGCGCCGTTGCGCATCACGTGCCCCGAGCCGACGCGCGACGCACGCACCACGGCGACGCCCGCCTTCACCGCATCGGCGAGCGCCGCCTGCAGCGTCGCATGGATCGACCCGTTGCCGGTGCCCGCGACGACGAGGCCGCGCACGCCGGCCGCGACGAGCGCATCGACGGCCGTGCGCGTCACGCCCGCATAGCTCGCGACGACTTCGACCGGCGGCCACGCCGCGGCGATCGCCAGTCGCGCATCGGGCGCGCGCGTCACGCGGCGCGCGAATTCGACGCGGCCGTCCTGCACCCAGCCGAGCGCGCCCAGTTCCGGCGACTGGAACGCATCGACCGCGTAGGTGCTCGTCTTCACGACGTCGCGCGCGCCGTGGATCCGGTTGTTGAACGCGACGAGCACGCCCTGCCCGCGCGCGGCCGGGTGAGCGGCGACGGTCACCGCGTTCAGCAGGTTCAGCGGGCCGTCGGACGACAGCGCGGTGGCCGGCCGCATCGCGGCCGTCAGCACGACCGGCTTGTCGCCGGTCACGACCAGATGCAGCGCGTAGGCGGTTTCCTCGAGCGTGTCCGTGCCGTGGGTGATCACGATGCCGTCGATCGCCGGATCGGCCATCAGCGCGTCGATGCGCGCGGCGAGCGTATTCCACAGCGGCAGCGCGAGATCCTTGCTGTCGATGCTGGCGACCTGCTCGGCATCGATGCGCGCGACCGACGCGAGCGCCGGCACCGCGTCGAGCAGGAAATTGACGCCGAGCGCGCCGGCCTGATAGCCGGCCGTGCTGGCGGCGTCGGGCGCGGCGCCGGCGATCGTGCCGCCGGTGGCGAGTACGGCGATGCGCGGCAGGGCCGGCGCGGACGAAGGGGATGCGGGGTTCGGAGTATTCATGGCCGCGATTGTAATGGCTCGCGGCCGGCATCCGGTAGATACGGCCGGCACCGGACGCTGCGCATCATGGTTAGTCCCGATCGCCGCGGGACGCACGCCGTCAACGGCCACGTCGCCCGCCGCGTTATAGGAATGCCGTTTTGGTGTTTTCACATTGATTTGCCATAATCGGAGCGCGCGGCGTGATGTGGCCCTGTTCCCGTTGCGCCGGGCTTCGTGACGGCGTCGATATAAAACGCAATTCACCCCATGGGAGTGTCGAAATGAAAATCCAATCGCTCGTAGCCGCAGTGCTTCTCGGCGGCATGCTGGCTTCCCCCGCTTTCGCGGCGAACAGCCAGCAGGACAAGATGAAGGCCTGTAACACGCAGGCCGCCGGCAAGACGGGCGATGAACGCAAGGCGTTCATGAAGGACTGCCTGTCGGCCAAGCCCGCGAAGAAGATGTCGCAGCAGGAAAAGATGAAGGCGTGCAACACGCAGGCCGCCGACAAGAAGGGCGACGACCGCAAGGCGTTCATGAAGAGCTGCCTGAGCAGCCAGCCGGCCGCCTGAGTTCCCGCGCTCCCGCACGAATGCCGCGCACCGCTTCGGCGGGCGCGGCATTTTTGTTTTCGTTGCACGCGCATCGACGCACGGGATGACGTGGAATGCGTCGCCGCGCCGGCCGGCGGCACCGTCGCTGCCGTCGTCGCGACCTGCTGCGCCGCCTGCCCGCCCCGCTTCCCCAGCACGCCGTACAAATGCCGCCATATGGTGCGGCAATTCGCCGCGATTTCTTCTATGATGGCTGCAACGCGGCCCACCCAAGTACAAGAAGCGCCATCGGGCCGCCCTCGAGACGGACGCGCACACCGCGTCAAACGGAGGCATGGATGGCATGGAGACAACACCGCTGGTTCCGCCGCTGGCTGATCGTGATCGTGTTCTGGGCCGTGCCCGTCGCGATCGTCGCCGTGCGCGAGATCCGCGAGGAAATGGCGTACAACAAGGCCGACCTGCAACTCGCGCTGACCACCTGGCAGCTCACCGATGCGCAGCAGGCGGCCGGCGCCGCCGCGAAGTGCCACGGCGATCCTGACGCGGCGCGCGCGGCCGGCTGCCCGGCCGACGTGCTGGCCGCCAACGCGGCACGCCAGCAGGCGGCCCGCGACGAATACGTCGTGCGCCGCAACACGCTCGCCGGTTATCTGTGGCACGCGTTCGTCGGCTACTGGGTCGTGCCGGCCGCCTTCCTGTTCGCGTGCGGGGTCGTGATCGCGCTGATCCGCCGCGCGTTGCGGCGCCCGCCGATCAAGCCGCCGACCCCGCCGGCGCCGCCCGTCACACACTGACCTGCCCCTGCCCGCACCGCCTTTCCACCGACCCCGGCCGTCGCGCGATGTAGCGACATATCGCCGTGCGCGCGCCGGTCCGTCCGTTGGTGCGCCGCGACACCGCAAAACGATTCGGCGCCTTTTCATGCGCGCACGAAATGGGGTTGTAATCCGTTGTGATATAACTGCCGACGTGATCCGCTCCGTGAGCGAGACTCACTCCGAACGTCATCCGATGGAGAAGAACGATGCAAAAACGGAACCTTGTGCTGAAAGCCGCCGCTGCGCTCGTCGTCGGCAGCCTTGCGCTCACCGGTTGCACCACTACCCCCGACAAGCCCGACAACGCCGCGACCAACGCGTCGAAGCGTCAGGCGATCGATTCGAGCGTCGACGCCACGCTGTCGCGCATGTATTCCACGGTCAAGGGTTCGCGTGAACTCGTCGCGAAATCGCGCGGCGTGCTCGTGTTCCCGGACGTGCTGCAGGCCGGCTTCATCGTCGGCGGCCAGTCGGGCAACGGCGCGCTGCGCGTCGGCGGCAGCACGGTCGGCTACTACAACACGTCGTCGCTGTCGGTCGGCCTGCAGGCCGGTGCGCAGTCGAAGGCGATCGTGTTCCTGTTCATGACGCAGGAAGCGCTCGACGAATTCCGCGGCTCGGACGGCTGGGCTGCCGGCGCCGGCGCATCGGTCGCGCTCGTGAAGATGGGCGCGAACGGCGCGGTCGACTCCAACACGGCCACCGCGCCGGTCCAGGTCATCGTGCTGACCAACGCCGGCCTGATGGGCGACGTGTCGATCAACGGCACGAAGGTCACGAAGCTGAAGATCTGACGCCGCGGCGTCCTCGTCCGTGCGCACCGCGCGCGGGCGATGTGCAAACGGCGATGTCCTCGCGGACATCGCCGTTCTTTTATCCGCACCCGCCGCGCGTCAGGTCGTCGAATCGATCACCTTGAAGCGCGAGCGCTTTTGCGCACGAATCAGCGACTGGTACACGTCGACGTACTGCTGCGCCATCCGCCGCGACGTGAAGCGCTCCTCGAAGCGCCGCCGCACGCGTGCGCGCGGCAGCAGGTGCAGCCGGTTCACGGCGGCCACCGCGCTGATCTCGTCCTCGACGATGAAGCCCGACACGCCCTCGTCCACCACCTCCGGCACCGCGCCGCGATTGAACGCGATCACCGGCGTGCCGCACGACATCGCCTCGATCATCACCAGCCCGAACGGCTCCGGCCAGTCGATCGGAAACAGCAGCGCATGCGCGCCCGACAGGAATTCTGCCTTCTCGTGGTCGGCGATCTCGCCGATGTATTCGACGTGCGGCAGTGCGAACAGCGGCTTGATCTCCCGTTCGAAGTACTCCTGGTCCGCCGCGTCGATCTTCGCGGCGATCCTGATCGGCAGCCCGCACTGGTGCGCGATGCGGATCGCGGTGTCGACCCGCTTCTCCGGCGAGATGCGGCCGAGGAACGCGAGATAGCGCGGCTCGACGGGTTGCGGCAGATACAGCGTGTCGGGCAGCCCGTGGTACACGGTCGTCTGCCATTTCGCCTGCGGCAGCGGCTGGCGCTGCGAATTCGAGATCGAGATCACCGGCGCGGTGTTGAACGTGTCGAACACCGGCTGCTGCTCGGGCAGGTCGAGCCGGCCGTGCAGCGTCGTCACGAACGGCGTGTCCTGCCGGTTGAAGACCGAAAACGAGTAGTAGTCCATGTGGAAATGGAGCACGTCGAAGTCCTTCGCGCGGCGCGCGACCGTCTCCATCAGCAGCATGTGCGGTGCGACGCGGTCGCGGATCGACGCATCGAGCCGCAGCGCGCGCGGCCATACCGGTTCGAGCCTGGCCCGGGTCGTCGAATCGCCGCTGGCGAACAGCGTCACGTCATGACCGAGGTCGACGAGCGCCTCGGTGATGTAGGACACGACGCGCTCCGTGCCGCCGTACAGCTTCGGCGGCACGGATTCGGTCAGCGGGGCGATCTGGGCAATTCTCATGGTCCACGTCTCCTGTGTCCTCGGTCGGCCGGCACGGGGGCTGGCGCACAACCCCCTCCGTGCAGCGCACGGCCGGCATCGCGCCGGCCGGATATCTCATTATTATTCGCGATCCCGATGCCCGGAAGCACCGGGCTTTCATTTTATGGGTGTTGTTACAGACAGGATACATTCGCGCCGCGGGCCCGACGGCGGGCTGCCGGTGGCATGCCGCCGACGCGGCCGCGCGCGCACCGCGTTGCCCGTCAGCGCGACGGCCACTTCCACGGCGGCAGGTCGCGCGTGTCCGCATCGACGAGCACGGTGGCGCCAAGCTGCTTGTCGAGCACCAGCGACTCGCAGCCGGCCTCGCGTTCGAGCGTCGCGATGAGCCGCGCGGCGTGCGACACGACCAGCACCTGCGAATGCTGCGCAGCCTGCGCGATCAGGCGGCCGAGCGCCGGCAGCAGATCGGGGTGCAGGCTCGTCTCCGGTTCGTTCAGCACCATCAGCGCGGGCGGGCGCGGCGTCAGCAGCGCGGCCGCGAGCAGCAGGTAGCGCAGCGTGCCGTCCGACAGTTCGGCCGCCGACAGCGGCCGCAGCAGCCCCGGCTGGCGCATCAGCACGTCGAAGCGGCCGCGCCCGCCCGGATTGTCGATGTCGATCGATGCGCCGGGGAACGCGTCGTCGATCGCCGCGTCGAGCGCGGCGGCATCCCCGATTTCGCGGATCGTCTGCAGCGCGGCGGCCAGGTCGGCGCCGTCGTCCGCCAGCACCGGCGTGTGGGTGCCGATCTGCGACTGCCGGGCCGGCGCCTGCGCATCGGTCCGGAAATGATCGTAGAAGCGCCACGACCGGATCCGCTCGCGCACCGCGATCATCTCCGGCGCGCCGACCGGATCGGCGAACTCGGTCATCATGCTGTCGAAGCTCGCGACCGGCTGCGGCACCGTGTGCCAGTCGCCCGACCCGCCGCGCGCGCGAATCTGCGCGCCCTGGCGGTCGACCAGCAGCGTCGACGGCCGCAGCAGCGCGCCGCCCCAGATGCATTCGCGCTTCACGACCGGATCGAGACGAAACATCGACGCATCGTTCTTCACCGGCAGGCCGAGATCGATCGCGTAACCGAAATCGTCGCCGGCGAAGCCGAGCTTGAGGCTCACCGGTCCGTTGCGCACCGTGCCGGTCACCGGCGTGTCGCCGCTCAGCATCGCGCGCGAAAAGCGCTCGGGGCCGGCCCACAGCGTCGACGGCAGCCCGCCTTCGCGCGCGAGCGACGGAATCACGCGGCCCTGCGCGGTGTCGGCAAGCAGCCGCAGCGCACGGTACACGCTCGACTTGCCGCTGCCGTTCGGCCCGGTGACGACGGTGAGCGCCGCGAGCGGCACGATCAGCTCGCGCAGCGAGCGGTAGTTGGCGATGGCAAGCGTCTTCAGCGCGGTCATGGAGGTGATGGCAGCAGGTACCGGCGCGCGTTCAGCGGCCTTCGGTGGCCTTCGGATCGGCCGCGGTGTTGGCCGCCGTGCTGGCGGCGGGCGGCCGCGCGTGCGGCCGTTCGGGGCTCGGCTCGCCCGGCGCCGAATCGTGCGGATACAGTTCCATCCGGCTGCGCGGCAGGCATTGCGGGAAACGCGCCTGCAGGTACGCGATCAAACCCTCGCGCACGCGGCAACGCAGATCCCAGCACGCCGACGAGTCGGCCGCACTGACGAGCGCGCGCAACTGCATCGTGCGCTCGGTGGCATCGGTCACCTGCAGCACCTGCACGCGGCCGTCCCACTCGGGCGCCGCATGGACGAGCCGCGCGAGCTCCTCGCGCAGCGGCGCGAGCGGCGTGCGGTAGTCGACCGACAGGTAGACCGTGCCGATGATCTCCGAGCTGTGGCGCGTCCAGTTCGTGAACGGGTTTTCGATGATCCACTGCAACGGGACGACCAGCCTGCGCTGGTCCCACAGCCGCACCGACACGAACGAGCCGGTGATTTCCTCGATGCGGCCCCACTCGCCCTGGATCACGACGACGTCGTCGAGCCGGATCGGCTGCGTGAGCGCGATCTGCAGCCCGGCGATCAGGTTGCCGAGCACCGGCCGCGCGGCGATACCGGCGACGAGGCCGGCGACGCCGGCCGACGCCAGCAGGCTCGCACCGACCTGGCGCACGTTCGGGAACGTCATCAGCGCGGCGCCCGTGCCGATGACCACGATCAGCACCATGACGGTCCGCACGAGCACCTTGGCCTGCGTGTGGACGCGCCGCGCGTGGAGGTTGTCGGCCGCATCCATCGGATGGGCCTGGATGATCGCGTCGCCGACGCCGGCCGCGAGCCGCACCAGCAGCCAGGTCAGCGATACGATGGAGCCGACCGCGGCCGCGGCGCGCATCCCGCCCACGAACGACATGCCTTCGTCGGTCTGGATCCACAGGAATTCGAGCGCAAGCAGCGCGAGCGTGACGAGCGAAGGTTTGTCGATGTAGCGCAGGATCACGCTCATCAGCGGATACGGCTGCGCGATGCGCTTGACGATGCGTGCGCCGAGACGGTGCACGATCACGACGACCAGCACGACCATGACCGACACGATCAGCGTGCCGGACCACGAATGCAACGGCGCATCGGCGATGCGCTGCAATTCCTCGATTGAATTCATCGGCGCCCGGGATGCTTCGGTTATGAGGCGCGGCGGCCTCGTCCTGGATGCGTCGGCGACGTCCGGGCAGCGCGCGCCCGGACCCGGTGTCAGATCAACTGCCGCCCTTGCAGGGGAATGCCTTGCCGAGACCGAGCGACACCGCGGTGCTCGCGTTGTAGTCGGCCAGCTTCGGGTTCTCCGCGATGTACTTGCGCACCGCGTCGGTCATCTGCTGCGCCCGGATGTCGGGCGGCAGGCAGAAATACTGCCCGACGCGCGGCCCGGTGGTGCCGCCGATCGCGTCGATCGTGTTGTAGACGCCATCGGCAGCGCCTTCGATGTAGGCCGCGCACGACGCCCGCGACTTGACGTCCGTCTTCGCGCACAGCCGGTCGAGATCCGCGCCCGTGAAAGCCGCCGCCGACAACGGCACGGCAAACGCCGCGGCACAAAACATAGCCCGCAACATGGTGTTCCTTATGTCAATGCGGCCTCGGGCCGCTTGCTGCGCTGACCGGCGCGGCGGCCGGACGCCCGCTGCCGGCCGGATTCCGGCCGGCCGGGCGCTGCGCCACCGCGCCGAAACCGTCATTTTGCACTCTTTTGCGCATCTGCCGGCGCCGATGCACCGACGCGCACCGTCCGCTTGCTCAGGATGTCGATCGCATCCGGCGCCTTGTAGTGCTGCGCGAACTCGAGCGCGGTGATGCCGAGCTGGTTCTTCACCTGCGGATCGGCGCCCTGGTCGAGCAGCAGGTTGACCGTCGACGCGTGGTTGCCGCGCGCGGCCATCATCAGCGGCGTCGTGCCGTTCGGCGACGCGGTGTCGATATACGCGTCGTGGTCGAGCAGGACCTTGACGACCTCGTCCTGGCCGTTGGTGGCCGCGTAGTGCAGCGGCGCCCAGCCCTTCTTGCTGACTTCCGCGCCCTTGTCGATCAGCAGCTTGACGAGCCCGACGTCGCCGTTCAGCGACGCGAGCATCAGCGCGTTCTCGCCGGCCTTGTCTTCCTTCTCGAGGTCGACGTTCGGCGTCGTGGCGAGCGCCGCGGCGACCTTGTCGGACTTCTCGCGCGCGGCGATCACGAGCAGCGGGTCACCGTTCGGTGCGATCGTGTTCGGATCGAGCTTGCCGCTCTTGAGCTGCTTGCCGATGTCGGCGATGTCGTCGAACTTGACCGCCTTGACGATCGCGTCGAGCGACTCGGCATGCGCGCCGGCGGCGGCAAACAGGCCGCTCGCGACGAGCGCGGCGGCGACGAGGGCGCGCTTGGGCAGGTATGTGGTCGGCTTCGTCATTGTTGTGGGCTCCTTCCCTGGGTTGTCGGCTGGGCGCGCGTCGTTAGCGGGCGATCTTGAACAGCCGGAAAAAGTTCTGGGTCGTCGCATCGGCCAGCGCCTCGACGGGGATGCCGCGCTCGGATGCGATAAAGCGTCCGACATGGCTGACGTACGCAGGTTCATTCGGCTTGCCGCGATACGGCACCGGCGCGAGGTACGGCGAGTCGGTCTCGATCAGCAGCCGCTCGAGCGGCACCCGCCGCGCGACGTCCTGCACGTCGGTCGCGTTCTTGAACGTGACGATCCCCGACAGCGAGATATGGAAGTTCTGCGCGAGCGCCTGCTCGGCGACGGGCCACGGCTCGGTGAAGCAGTGCATCACGCCGCCCGGCACGTCCGCGCGTTCCTCGGCCATGATCCGCAGCGTGTCTTCCGACGACGAGCGCGTATGGATGATCAGCGGCTTCATCGTCGCGGTCGCCGCGCGGATATGCGTGCGAAAGCGTTCGCGCTGCCATTCCATGTCGGCGATCGAGCGGCCTTCGAGGCGGTAGTAGTCGAGGCCCGTCTCGCCGATCGCGACGACTTTCGGGTGCGCGGCCAGCTCGATCAGTTCCGCGAGCGTCGGCTCGCGTGCGTCCTCGTGGTCCGGATGCACGCCGACCGACGCGTACACGTTGTCGTGCGCCTGCGCGATCGCGAGCACGTCGGGCAGCGTCTCGAAGTCGACCGACACGCACAGCGCATGCGTGACGTCGTGCTCGCGCATGTTCTCCAGCACGGCCGGCAGGCGGTCGGCGAGACCCTTGAAATTGATGTGGCAGTGAGAATCGACGAACATCGTGTTTCCTGAATACGTAAGGCGGGCGCTCATGCGCTCGCCGGCAGCCGTTTCCCCTCTTCAAGGAAACAATACGCGCTCACGCGAACATTTCCCGATAACCGAGAAACAGTTCCTCGAAGACGAGCCGGGCGTTGAGCGGATGGTTCTCGACCGTCCGCTGGCGCGTCACGGCCTTCATGAAGCGTGCGAACGCATTCGCGTCGACGGCTTCCGCGCAACGCGCGAGCGCGGCCGCCTGCATCGGGAAGTAGCGCGGCGCGCCCGCCATCCGCTGCGCGAGCAGATCGTACAGCCAGCGCTGCAGCCAGCCGAGCACCAGCGGCACCGGCAGCTTCTGCAGCGTCTCGCCGCACGCGAACGGATCGCACGCGGCGCCGGCGGCGAGCTGGCCGAGCGTGAAATCGCGCAGCGGGCGGTTCTCGTCGCTCGCGAGCGCCAGCGCGGCGAGCGGCGCGCCGCCGGCTTCGGCGAGCAGCGCGCGCGCATCGTCGACGCCCTGCGCCGCCAGCCACGCCGCGGCCGCGTCGGGCGCCGGCACGGTCATCGGCCACTGCCGGCAGCGGCTGATGATGGTCGGCAGCAGCCGGTCGATGCGCGCCGACACCAGCAGGAACACGACGCCTGACGGCGGCTCCTCCAGCGTCTTCAGCAGCGCGTTCGACGCGGCGACGTTCAGCGCCTCGGCCGGATACAGCACGACGACGCGCGCGCCGCCGCGGTGCGAACCGACCCCGCAGAAGTCGAGCAGCGCACGCACCTGCTCGATCTTGATTTCCTTGCTCGGCGCGCGCGTCTTCTTGCCGCCGTCGTCCGCGTCGGCCGGCTTCGCGTCGTCGGCCGCGCCCGGCGCTTCGCCCGCGAGCGCCTCGGGCAGCACGATCCGGTAGTCCGGATGGTTGCCCTGCGCGAACCACGTGCAGGCCGCGCAGGTGCCGCACGGCTCGCCGTTCGGCTGCGGCGCCTCGCACAGGAAGCCCTGCGCGAGATGCTGCGCGAACTGCAGCTTGCCGATCCCGGCCTGGCCGTGCAGCAGCAGCGCATGCGGCCACTGCGCGCGCAGTTGCTGCAGGCGGTTCCAGTCGTCGGTCTGCCACGGATAGATCATGGGGTGCGTTCCTTCGTGTTACAGCGCGGCCAGCACGCGTTCGAGCTGCTGGCGGATCTCGGGAATCGTCTGCGTCGCGTCGACGATCGCGAAGCGGTGCGGCGCCTCTTCCGCGCGCCGCAGGTATTCGGCGCGGGTACGCGAGAAAAACGCGTCCGATTCGCTTTCGAACTTGTCGGGCATGCGCGCGGCGCCGCGGCGCTCGCTCGCCACCTGCGGCGCGACGTCGAACAGCACTGTCAGGTCGGGCTGGAAACCGCCCTGCACCCAGCGCTCGAGCGTCTCGAGCTTGTCGCGCGGCAGCCCGCGGCCGCCGCCCTGGTAGGCGAAGGTCGCGTCGGTGAAGCGGTCGGACACGACCCAGTCGCCGCGCGCGAGCGCCGGCTCGATCACGAGCGCGAGATGCTCGCGACGCGCGGCGAACATCAGCAGCGCCTCCGTCTCGAGATCCATCGGCTGGTTCAGCAGGACCTCGCGCAGCTTCTCGCCGAGCTGCGTGCCGCCCGGCTCGCGGGTGACGACGACCTGCCGGCCGCTCGCGGCCAGCCTCGCCTGGAGGCGTTCGCAGAACCATTGCAGGTGGGTGGTCTTCCCCGCCCCGTCGATGCCTTCGAAGGTGATGAATTTACCGCTCGGCATTATTGACCTCGTATGTACTTGTCCACGGCCTTGTTGTGATCGCCGAGCGTGTCCGAGAACACGCTCGTGCCATCGCCCTTCGCGACGAAATAGAGCGCGCTCGTCGGCGCCGGATTGATCGCCGCCTGCAGCGAGGCGACGCCCGGCAGCGCGATCGGTGTCGGCGGCAGGCCGCGGCGCGTATAGGTATTGTAAGGAGTGTCGGCCTGCAGGTCGCGCTTGCGCAGGCGGCCGTCGTACGCGTCGCCGAGGCCGTAGATCACCGATGGATCGGTCTGCAGCGGCATCCCGATGCGCAGCCGGTTCGCGAACACCGCCGCGACGAACGCGCGATCGGCCGCATGGCCCGTTTCCTTTTCGACGATCGACGCGATCGTCAGCGCTTCGTAAGGCGTCTTGTACGGCAGCCCCGGCGCGCGCGCGGCCCATGCTTCGTCGAGGCGCGTCTGCATCAGGTGGTACGCACGCCGGTAGATGTTCAGGTCGCTCGTGCCCTTGTCGAACAGGTAGGTGTCGGGGAAGAACAGCCCTTCGCCGCTGCCGCGCTGGATCGCGTTGTCGGGGGCGCCGATCGCGCGCAGCAGCTCGGCGTCGCTCATGCCGGCCGTCGCGTGCGCGAGATCGGGATTGCCGTCGAGTTCCGCGCGCATCCGCTTGAAGGTCCAGCCCTCGATCACCGTCGCGACGTACTCGTTCACGTCGCCGCGCGCGATCTTCTGCAGCACGTCGTACGGCGTGATGCCGGTCTTGAATTCGTAGTTGCCGGACTTCAGCCGGCTCGACAGCCCGAGCAGGCGCGTCATCGCGACGAAGCCGAACGGCTCGACCGGCACGCCGCCGTGCTTGAGCTGCAGCGCGACGCTCTTCACGCTGCTGCGCGGCTTGATCGTGACGTCGAGCGTTGCGGCGCCCAGCAGCAGCGGCCGGGTCGCCCAGTAATACCCGCCGCCCGCGCCGGCAGCGGCCACAACGACGGCCAGCGCCACGACCGTCGCGGCGCATTTCTTCAGTAGGGACATGGAAACGAGACTCAGGTAAGACCCATATAATACTTGCTCGCCTCCGTCAAAGTCAGGGTTGACTGTTCCCTCATTCCATGAGCACACCATTCGCTTCACCGGCTGCCCAGCCCGCACCCGTCTCGCTCCCCGTTTTCCCCCGCCCGTCCGCCGCCGATTTCGACGCGCCGGGCGCCTGCATGCCGCTTGCGCAGTTCGGCGTGATCGACGTGGCCGGCGACGACGCCGCGACGTTCCTGCACACCCAGCTCACCAACGACATCGAGCATCTCGATGCCGCGAGCGCGCGCCTGTCCGGCTATTGCTCGCCGAAGGGGCGCCTGCTCGCGTCGTTCCTCGCCTGGCGCGCCGGTCACGGCGTGCGCCTGCTCGTCTCGAAGGACGTCCAGGCCGCCGTGCAGAAACGGCTGTCGATGTTCGTGCTGCGCGCGAAGGCGAAACTGACGGACGCGAGCGACACGCTCGCGGTGGTCGGCTTCGCGGGCGACGTGCGCGAAGCGCTGTCGGGCATCTTCGACGCGCTGCCGGACGGCGTGCACGTGAAGGTCGACGGCCCGGCCGGGGCGCTGATCCGCGTCCCGGACGCGGCCGGCCGCAAGCGCTACCTGTGGATCGGGCCGCGCGCGGAAGTCGACGCGCGTCTCGCCGCGCTCGCCGGCACGCTGCCGGTCGTGTCGCCGGCCGTTTGGGACTGGCTCGACGTGCGCGCGGGCGAGCCGCGCATCACGCAGCCGGCCGTCGAACAGTTCGTGCCGCAAATGGTCAACTTCGACGTGATCGGCGCCGTTAACTTCAGGAAGGGGTGCTACCCGGGCCAGGAAATCGTCGCGCGCAGCCAGTACCGCGGCACGATCAAGCGCCGTACCGCGCTCGCGCACGTCGCCGGCGAGACCGACACCGTGCATGCCGGCGTCGAGCTGTTCCACAGCGACGACCCGGGCCAGCCGTGCGGGATGATCGTCAATGCGGCGGCCGCGCCCGCGGGCGGCGTCGACGCGCTGGTCGAGATCAAGCTGGCCGCGCTCGACAGCGGCACCGTGCACCTCGGTTCGGCCGACGGTCCGGCACTCGCGTTCGACGCGCTGCCGTACGCGTGGCCGACGGAAGCGTGACGCACTGACAACCCGGTCGCACGCCGGCTCGCACGATGCAGCCGGCGCCCGATGTTTCCTGCGAGAGATTCGCCCGATGTGTCTGATTGCCTTCGACTGGCAGCCCGATGCCGCCGCCGGTCCCGTCTTTACCCTGACCGCCAACCGCGATGAGTTCTTTCGCCGTACGAGTGCGCCGCTTTCGTGGTGGGAGGATGTGCCGGGCGTGCTGGCCGGCCGCGATCTCGAAGCCGGCGGCACGTGGCTCGGCGTATCGCGCGACGGCCGCTTCGCGGCGCTGACCAATTACCGCGCGCCGTTCGACATTCGCGCGGGCGCGCCGACCCGCGGCAAGCTCGTGTCCGATTTCCTCCGCGGCCCGTCCGTCGCGCCGCTCGACTATCTCGGCGAGCTGGCCGAGCACGCGGCCGTGTACAACGGCTTCAACCTGCTGGTCGGCGACTGGAAGCGGCGCGAGCTCGCGTGGTTCTGCAACCGCGCGGCCGAAGGCGAAACCCGCGTCGCCGCGCCGGTCGCGATCGCCGCCGGCGTGCATGCGCTGTCGAATGCCCGGCTCGATACGCCCTGGCCCAAAGTCGTGCGCAAGCGCGCGGAACTCGGCACGCTGCTGACCGACAACCCGGCCCCGTCGCTCGACGAGCTGATCGCGCTGATGCGCGATCCGCATGTCGCGGACGACGACGCGCTGCCGCACACCGGCATTCCGATCGAGCGCGAGCGCGCACTGTCGGCCGCGTTCATCGAGACACCCGAATACGGCACGCGCGGCACGACCGCGCTGCGCGTGACGATGAAGGAAGGTGTACGGCTGACGGTCGACATCAAGGAACGCTGCGACGACGACGGCTCGCACCGCACCGTTCGCCCGGGCAGTTTCGAGCGTGCGTTCACGTTCGACATCGACGCGACGCCGCCGCGCTGAGCCTGCGGCGGGAGCGGCGGGGGCGGCGCTACGGCGCGCGCGCCATCTCGACGTGCGGCACGCCGATTTCGACGAACGGCTCGCCGATTGCCGCGAAGCCGTGCCGCACGTAGAACGACACCGCGGCATCCTGCGCGTAAAGCCGCACGACCGGCTCGCCGCGATGCCGCGCCGCATCCAGCAGCGCATGCAGCACGGCCGATCCGGCGCCCTGCCCGCGCGCGTCGGCCAGCACCGCGACGCGGCCGATCGTGCCGGTGCGCAGCAGCCGTCCCGTCGCGACCGCGCGGCGTGCGCCGGTCGCCGCATCGACCCGGTAGGCAACCGCGTGCAACGACAGCGGATCCTCGTCGTCCAGTTCCCATTCCGGCGGAATCCGCTGCTCGCGCACGAACACCGCATCGCGAATCCGTGCGGCATCGCCGCCCAGCACGGCCCAGTCGCCCGTTTCCACCCAGCCGTCGGTCATCGCTTCCTCCGCGCGGCGCCGGGCGCCGCCCCCGTCAAACGTCGTCGAATGCGGCCCTGAGCGCCGCCACCGCGTCGGCATGCGCGGCCCGCACCTCCGGCACGTAGCCGCCCATCTTGAAGAACTCGTGGATCATCCCCGGATAGCAGACCAGCGTAACCGTATTGCCGGCCGCGCGCAGCTTGTCCGCGTACGCGGCGCCCTCGTCGCTCAGCGGATCGTATTCGGCCGTCGCGATCCAGGCCGGCGCGACACCGGCGAACGACGGCGCGTCGCGCGTGCCGTCGAGCGGCGCGAAGCGCCAGTCGTCGCGGTCGGACCGATCGCGCAAGTATTGCGTGAAGAACCACTGGATCGTGTCCTGCGTCAGCAGGTAGCCGTTCGCGAGCCGTCCGTGGGATTCGGTGTCCTGGTGACCCGTCACGCCCGGATAGATCAGCAGTTGCAGCGCAAGCCCGATACCCGCGTCGCGCGCGAGCACCGCGCAGACCGTCGCGAGCGTGCCGCCCGCGCTGTCGCCGCCGACCGCGAGCCGCGTCGCATCGATGCCGAATGCGGCGGCCTCGCGATGCAGCCAGCGCAATGCATCGTCGGCGTCGTTCACCGCGGTCGGGAACCGGTGTTCGGGCGCAAGCCGGTAGCCGACCGACAGCACCGCGCACTGCGCGTCGCGCGCGAACATCCGGCACAGCGCGTCGTGCGTATCGACGCTGCCGACCGTGAAGCCGCCGCCGTGGTAATAGACGAGCGCCGGCAGCGGTTCGGCGAGGCTCGGCTCGACCGGAAGGTACAGCCGCGCGCCGATCGAGCGGCCGTCGCGTGTCGGCACGACGCAGGCCTCGACCGAATGCATCGGCGCCGGCGCGACGTCGAGGATCGGCGCGCTCTTCTCGTAGGCGGCGCGCGCCTGCTGCGCCGTCTGGTGGTGATAGGACGGACGTTTCGCGCGCTCGACCATGTCGAGCACCTGGGCAATCTTCGGATTCAGCGGCATCGGTGAGGACGGCGCGAACGGCGCCGTGAACGGACAAGCGTCACATGATGCCACGCCGCGCGGTGCCGGGCCGCCACGCAAAACGGCCCTGCCGGTGAAAAGGCAGGGCCGTTCGTCGAGGGCGCTTACGCGTCGCTCGGGCCGGGCTGCGCATCCGGCGCGGTGCGGGTGCGTTGCCGCTTGATGTCGCGGCCCACCGCGAGCCGCCGCATGTACTTGAACGTGCCGAGCGCCTTCGCGACGAAGTTGCCGTCGCTGTCGCGCACTTCGCCTTCGCAATACGCCATCGTCGTCGAACGATGCATCACGCGTCCGTATGCGCGCAACTCGCCGCGCCCGGGCTGCATGAAGTTCACCTTCATCTCGACCGTGACGACGCCGACGCCGTCGTCGGTCAGGCTGCGCGCGGCCATCGCGAGCGCGATGTCCGACAGCGTCATCGTCACGCCGCCGTGCGCGATGCTCCACGTGTTCATGTGCCGCTCGTCGAGCGGCAGCACGATCTCGCTCGCACCGTCCTTCGCTGACACGAGCCGCACGCCGAGCAGGTCGACGAACGGGCTTTCGATCGACGGGCCGGCCGCCGGGGATGTCGCGTCGCTCATCGTGCGCTGTCGGACAGGTAGTCGACGCACTGGCGCGATTCGGCCACCGCCACGATGAACTTCTTCACTTCCTGGTGAACCGGGTGCACCTGATACGCATCGAGCGCGGCCTGGTCCGTGAAATCGGACACGAGCACGACGTCGGACGTCGCTTCGAGGCCCGGCGTCGCGATGCCGACGTCGAGCTGCAGGATGCCCGGTACGAGGTCGCGGCAGCCTTCGAGCTTTTCCTTCAGCTTCAGCGCGTTCTGCGCGCGCGTGCCGCCTTCGGCCGATTCCTTCAGCTTCCACATGACGATGTGTCTAATCACTTGCGTTGCTCCTGTTCGTGTTGGTTCGGCGGTTCGCCCAGAACCTTGTCAGCCGGGTATCACACAGCCTGTTCATCGTTCGCTCACGTTCGTCGAAATCGCGCCCTGCCGGGAAAAAAGCGGGTATCCAAGCCGGTACAAGTTCAAGATTCCAACCACGATACCCGCTTTTTCACCGTGCCACGTGCGGACGTCACGATCCGGCTAGCGAAAGCAGCCGACAAGCGTACCAAACTTGCCGGCGCGAATGGACGGCATCTTGAGATGCGCCCATCTGGCTAGAAGCGCTGACGGTATCGATACGGGATTGCCGGAAAGGAAATCGTATTCGCGATCGGCGAATCGCCCTCCGCATTCCGGTTGTAAGCCCCGCATGGCTGGCCGCCATCGCGAACCACGGTTCACGCGCCTCTCGGCAGGCGCACCTCGAATACTGTTTCCGTCGGATCGGACCGCGCGTCAATTCGGCCGTGATGTGCCTTTGCGATTTCGCTGGCGATGTACAAGCCGAGCCCCAACCCGACATCGTCACTCGCACTTGCCGATTGGTCGGCTCCGCGCTGAAGGGGGTCGAAAATGCGCTCCAGCGTGAGTCGGTCCATCGCCGGCCCTCTATTCCCAACCTCGATGAGCACTTCCTTGTCAGCCGATACCGCCGTCACCCGCACCGGCGTTTTGGACGCGCCATACTTGATCGCGTTGCTCACCAAATTACTCAGCAATTGCTGCATGCGCTGATCGTCCCAGTCCCCCCGGAGGTCGCCGCTTACGTCGACCTCGATTTCCCGATCCGGATGAGCCGCCCGCAGTTCGTCGACCACATTGGCGAGCACACGTGCGAGATCGACATTGCGCGGAACAACGTTGATGCCCAGCCCGAGCTGGGTTCGATTGAAATCGCAGAGATCGTCAAGGAGGCCTTGCATGCGCCCCCCGCTTCTGATCAGCCGGGCTGCGGCCTCCGATACTTCCTCTCCCGCATTGAGCGCCGCCAGATAAGTCGCCGTGATCTGAATGGTCTGCAGCGGCGTGCGCATGTCGTGACCCAGCATGCCCAACAACAAGTTGCGAGCCTGCTCGACCTGCTCGGTAAAGAAAGCGACTGATTCCGCGAGCGCCTGATCGATCGCCTCGTTGAAACGAATCATGTCGTCCATGTGAGGCAGCCCCGGCTGGCACTCGTCGATCCACAGGCGCAGCACACTCGCACGCAGCGCCCGATACTCGGCCGCCAGTTGATTGATGTTGAAACCTCTTCGGGCGCGCAGCACGGCATGCGTCTGCGCGGCGGTTTCCGTGGCGTTCACCGGCTCGGGCGCGCGCCCGAGCGATTTTTCGTGTTGCTCGTCCCGCGTTTGCGGGGTGCCGATGTCCTTGGCCACGGCCTCGAGGATCTGCCGTGAATGGTCGCGTAGCGCGAACGAGTCCATGCCCT
Organism: Burkholderia sp. BCC1998; assembly: GCF_905339875.1. Classification (NCBI taxonomy): domain Bacteria; kingdom Pseudomonadati; phylum Pseudomonadota; class Betaproteobacteria; order Burkholderiales; family Burkholderiaceae; genus Burkholderia; species Burkholderia sp. BCC1998. The sequence goes on along the minus strand of NZ_CAJPHE010000003.1, from coordinate 383,583 downwards.
TTGCGGCCGGTAACAGCGTGGCGGCAAACGCTTCCCACTGCACCAGGATCGACTCCATGTTCCGCAGGATGAAATCAGCTAGTCGCATGTCGCCCCACATAACGAAATGAACGGTGGATGCTCCTGTGATACCGCACGAGATCACGCGAATACCAACGATCGAAGACGCTTACATGGCAAGCCGCGCGCAAACCCGTTGTCAGGTGCCCTCTATCGTATGGTGATTTGCCCGGCCCCAAGACGGGCCAGCGCGCGAAGCCGCAACCGCTAATGTGCAACAACTCGTGGTAACGCGAACTTCGTGGTTACCCGTCAAAGGCGCGGCTACGCCCGGCCATCAAGGCAACTTTCACGGCCTGTGCTTCGCGATTCTTCGAATCGGCCATTGCCGCGCCCGCCACCGATCCCTTCGCACAACGGTCATGACGGACGACACTGCAGTCGCCATGCGTTCCAGCATTGCCGATTAATCTTCGATTTGAAGCGCCATTTCGGATCAATCGACCGGTCGTTATCCAGATTCATTATTCATTTCGACGGAATTGCATCTTTTACCGGCTCACCGGGTAATAATTACGAAAATCAAATAAAACACATCGAAATTGATCGAACCTGATTGACTTTGGCTTTCATGAAAATCTAGAATCCCCTACAACATCTTTCATCTGATTTTTCCAGCACCGGCAGAGCCTCATCCTTCGCCTGCCGAAAGCGCTCTCCATCGACTTCACCCGTTTCGTAACGGGTGGTGTGGGCTATCGTTTTCCATATTCAGCCTTTATCGCCCCCCGATTAAAAAACGGTTCAATTCGCCCCGCAAGCATCACATCACGATTAATCCGGGCATTTTCAGAATGCCTGCGACGCAGAACGAAGCGGATCGAGCCGTCCGCTCATCCGGGCATTTCGATAAAAAATCGCAGTCGTCAGGAGGGTCGTCATGAACGTGCATCGCTTCACGAAATCGCTGTGTCTGGGATTCGTCTGCGCCGGCCTGCTGGCCGCCTGCAACGACGACGACGTCCATTCGAACGACACGCCGCCCTCTTCCAGCGCTGCACTGTCGTTCCGCATGGACGCCGGCGGGCAGATCAACGCGTTCTACCGGCAGGACAAGGTCGCCGCCCATCTGCTGGTGCGCTCGTCGACGAAGCCGCGTCTGCTTGTCGTGTTTCCGGCCGGCAACAGCGGCACCGGGCTGTGGTTCGACGACACTGCGCAGCCGGTGAACTGGAGCCTCGACACGCCACCGTCCGCACTGTCGGCACCCGACCCGCACGGCCGCCCGCTGTACGGCATCGGCGCCGACGTGTCGGTCGACACCGACACGCTGACGATCCGCCAGGGCGTGCTCAGCAACGTGCGCTTCCTGCGCGACTTCAACGGCGGCGCGACGATTCCGCCGGAGATCGTCACCGCCCCGACGATCCAGGGCAGCGCCGCGCAATGGCAGCGCGACCGGCTCGACCGCGCCCCCGGCTACGCACTGCGCATCACGCCGCGGGACGGCGGCAGCATCGCGACGGCCGCGGACGGCAAGCTGGTGCTGCGCGCGGCGGCCGGTACGCGCGCGCTGAAGCTGCATGTCGACGCGCTGTCGGGCGAGACGCCGATGTCGCCGATCACGCGCGCCGACCTGCTCGCCCCGTCCGCGAATCCCGACCCGGTCAGCCAGAACGTGCTCGAATTCCTGAGCTTCCACGACAAGCTGCTGGCCGGCTCGTGGCAGTACGACACGTATTTCGGCCGCGACACGCTGATTTCGGTGCGCATGCTGATGCCGGTGCTCGAACCGGCGGCGATCGAGGCCGGCCTGACGTCGGTACTGAGCCGCCTGTCGAACGACGGCAAGGTCGCGCACGAGGAAGGCATCGGCGAATTCGCACTGGTCGACAACGCGAAGCACGGCCGGCCGAACGATGCGACGCCGACCTACGACTACAAGATGATCGACAGCGACTACCTGCTCGCGCCGATCGCGGCGGCGTGGCTGATCGACGACACGCGCGGCCAGGCGCGCGCGACCGCCTATCTCGCGCAGCGCGGCGGCGACGGTCAGACCAATGGCAGCCGGCTCGTCGTCAACCTGCTGAACGTCGCGGCGACCGCGCAGCCGTTCGCGCAGCAGCCGTCGGTTGCGAACCTGATCCACCTGCGGCCCGGCGAGATCGTCGGCAACTGGCGCGACAGCACCGACGGGCTCGGCGGCGGTGTCTATCCGTACGACGTGAACGCGGTGCTCGTGCCGGCCGCGCTGCGCGCGGCGAACGCGTTCCTCACGCGCGGCCTGCTCGATCCGTACCTGGACGCCGGGCAACGCGCGGCACTCGCGAACACGGCGGCCGAAGCGGCCACGTGGGAACGGCAGGCGCCGCCGCTGTTCCAGGTGAGCGTGCCGGCCGCACAGGCGACGACCGACGTGTCGGCGTATGCGCCGTCCGCCGGCGTACCGGCCGGCACCGCGCCGGGCGCGCCGCTCACGTTCTACGCGTTGTCGCTCGACCAGCAGGGCACGCCGGTTCCGGTGATGAATTCCGACGGCGGCTTCGCGCTGCTGTTCGGCACGCCGCCGGACGACGAACTCCAGCGCATCGTCGCCGACGTCACGCGGCCCTTCCCGACCGGGCTCGTCACCGATGTCGGGATGCTGATCGCGAATCCGGCGTATGCGAGCCAGGCACTGTGGCCGAAGTTCACGAGTTCCGCGTATCACGGCACCGTGATCTGGTCGTGGCAGCAGGCGATGTGGGTCGCCGGGCTCGATCGGCAACTCGCGCGCCAGGATCTGTCGGACACGACACGCGCGCTGCTGACGCAGGCACGGCAGACGATCTGGCAAGTGATCTCGAACGGGCGCGACATGCGCACGTCGGAGATGTGGACGTGGTCGTACGTGAACGGCCGGTATCAGACCGACGCGTTCGGCACGCGCAGCGCGGACGCGACCGAGGCCAATGCGGCGCAGCTGTGGAGTACGACGTATCTCGCGATTCGTGATCCGCAACTGCGGACCGGCAAGTACTGGTGGCAGGCGATGGAGCGGATGAAGGATGCGCAGCCACAGCAGGCGGCGGCCATCGCGGCTCGCCAGACGATGCACCAATGAAACGAAAGCCCCGCACGCACATTCGCGTACGGGGCTTCATTCAGGCCGGACGCAAACCGCGCGGACATCGCATCGCGCCGCCATTGCGCTGCATCCGAGCACACCACGCCGCCGGATGCGCGGCGCTCGTCCGTCAGTGCGCGACCACGCGATTGCGCCCGTCCCGCTTCGCCTGATACAAGCGTTCATCGACCGCGCGCAACAACGCATCGACCGTCCCGCCGTCGACCCCATACTGCGCGACGCCGACACTGACCGTCACCTGCACGCGCTTGAAATCCAGCCCGAACGGCGAACTCGCGATCGACGAACGCACGCGCTCGGCCGTCATGCGAGCACCCTCGAGCGGCATCTCGGGCAACAGCGCCATGAACTCCTCGCCGCCGACTCGCGCGAGCGCACCGGCCGGACGTATCGCCTCGAGACACTGGCGCACGACGCCGCGCAGCACCTCGTCGCCGATCTGATGCCCGTATGCATCGTTGATGTTCTTGAAGTTGTCGAGATCGAGCGCGAGCAGGCAAAACGGCGTGCCGTCGCGTTCCGCGCGCACGATCTCGCGCTCGACCTGCGCGATGAACTGGCGGCGGTTGGACGCGCCCGTCATCGGATCGGTCGCGGCCATGTATTCGAGCTTCTGGTTCGTGCGGCGCAGTTCCTGCAACGCACTCTCGGTGCGCGCCATCGATTCCGACAGCCGGCTCATTAGGTCTTCCTGGCTGTAGATCGCCGAGAACGAGCGCGTCGTCTGCAGCGCCTGCACGACGCCGTAGCTGAGCAGGAAGAACCCGCCCGCGAAGATCGCATGCGCGAGCCACCACATGTGATTCCACGGCTTGCCGAGGATGAACGCGAGCGACGACAGCGCGAAGGCCATGATCGACACGCCGTAGATCACCATCAGCGGCGACCGGATGCGCCGCGCGAGCAGCACGCCGACGTTCAGCAGCGAAAACACCAGCGCGCCGCCTTCCATCGACAGCCGCGTACCCGGCGCGCCGGCGACGGGCGAATAGGCGATGTACGCAACCGCCACGTTGATGGTCACGAACAACACGACCCACGGCAGCCACGTGCGCGCGCGCGTACGCCTCTCCACCCGATCGGGCGGCTGCGAATACGACAGCAGGCCGGTCAGCAGCAGGATCGACATCACGAGGCGCGAGGCGGGCCCGTACAGCAGGAACAGCCAGATGTTGTGGTGCGCCATCCCGGTGAACGCACCGTGCAGCGCGTAGATCATCGCGAAGCCGAGAAAGCCGAGCGTCAGCCAGCGCAGCAGCGGCTCGCCGGACGACCGGTAGCACACCCACGTCACGTAGGTGACGAACGCGCCTTCGAGGGTCGCGGCCGCGATCGCGATTTCATGGAACGCGTGGTTCTCGAACACGACGTGCGGGTCGCTGAAGAACCACAGATAGGCAATCAGATAGGCCGGCAGCAATGCAAAACCGACCAGCAGGCATTTCGCGTAGAGCCTCGCGGCCGCGCTGACGACGCGCGGCGGTTCCCCGGCTGCATAGGTCGTGCTCAATTTGGTCCCCGTTTCGGTCTGCTGCGTGGTTCGAACGCCCACGGTGCCGGAAACGCGCGATGCATCGTCTTCGCCGGCTACCGGAAACGCGTCACGTGCGCCGGTACGACGCACGCGTTGGCCCATCCCGCCGAAAGGCAAATGTCAGAGCAAGTATAGGTGCGGCAAATCGTTTGACAAGTAAGGGGAAACGGCAGCATCGAATGCATGGCGTTTGCTTCCTGTTTCTTACGAATCGCCCACGGATTTCGCCGATTCGCATCGCGGCCGCGGTTTCGGTCCCCCCAAAAGCCGCGGCCGCCCCTCCTGCGCACAAATATCAGACGATTTCGAACAGGCCGGCAGCCCCCTGCCCGCCGCCGATGCACATCGTGACGACCGCGTATTTCACGCCGCGCCGCTTGCCTTCGATCAGCGCATGGCCGGTCAGGCGCGCACCCGATACGCCGTACGGATGGCCGACCGCGATCGCGCCGCCGTTCACGTTCAGGCGATCGTCAGGAATCCCGAGCGTGTCACGGCAGTACAGCACTTGCACCGCGAACGCTTCGTTCAGCTCCCACAGGCCGATGTCGTCGACCGTCAGCCCCGCCTGCTTCAGCAGCTTCGGCACCGCGAACACCGGGCCGATGCCCATCTCGTCCGGCTCGCAACCGGCGACCGCGAAACCGCGGAACACGCCGAGCGGCTGCAGCCCTTCGCGCTGCGCGACATCCGCGTTCATCACCACGCACGCCGACGCGCCGTCCGAGAACTGGCTCGCGTTGCCCGCGGTGATCACGCCGCCCGGCACGGCCGAACGGATCTTCGCGACGCCCTCGAGAGTCGTGTCGGGCCGGATGCCCTCGTCGGCCGACACCGTCACGTCCTGCGTGAACAGCCGGCCCGTCGCCTTGTCGGCGACGCCTGCCCGCACGGTGATCGGCACGATCTCGTCGTTGAAGCGCCCGGCTTCCTGCGCGGCCGCGGCGCGCAGTTGCGAGCGCACGCCGTACTCGTCCTGCCGCTCCTTCGCGATCCCGTAGCGCTTTGCGACGTTCTCGGCCGTCTGGAGCATGTTCCAGTAGATCTCCGGCTTGTGCTCGACGAGCCAGCCCTCCTGGATCATGTGCCGGTTCATCTCGTTCTGCACGCACGAGATCGATTCGACGCCGCCCGCGACATACACGTCGCCCTCGCCCGCGATGATCCGCTGTGCGGCGAGCGCGATGGTCTGCAGCCCGGACGAGCAGAAACGGTTCACCGTCATCCCCGGCACGCTCACCGGCAGTCCGGCGCGCAGCGCGATCTGCCGCGCGATGTTCGCGCCGGTCGCGCCTTCGGGGTTCGCGCAGCCCATGATCACATCCTCGATGCGCGCGGGGTCCAGCTTCGCGCGTTCGAGCGCGGCCGCAACCACGTGGCCGCCGAGCGTCGCGCCGTGCGTCATGTTGAATGCGCCACGCCACGATTTCGCGAGCGGCGTGCGTGCGGTCGATACGATTACGGCTTCGGTCATGCGAGTCTCCTTCGGTCCTGCATCATGTCCTGAATCGGATAGGAATGCGCTACGCCGTCGGGCGCGCGCCCGCGGACGTCACATGTGCGACGCCCGCCGCCTGCATCTGTTGCCATGCGTGCGCGAGCGACCCGTTCAGGTCGATCGCACGGCATGCGTCGTTGATCACGGCCGCCTCGAAGCCGGCCGCGCGCGCATCGAGCGCGGACCACGCGACGCAATAGTCGGTCGCGAGCCCGCAGCACCACACGCGCTTCGCGCCGAGCTCGCGCAGATAGCCGGCGAGCCCCGTGCGGGTCGTGCGATCGGCTTCGACGAACGCGGAATAACTGTCGACCTGCGCGTCGCCGCCCTTGCGGATCACGAGCCGCGCGTGCGGAATGTCGAGGTCGCGATGCAGCGCCGCGCCTTCGGTGTCCTGCACGCAGTGCACGGGCCACAGCACCTGCTCGCCGTACGGCAGCGCGAGCGTCGAGAACGGCTCGCGCCCCGGGTGGTTCGCCGCGAACGACACGTGTTCGCCCGGGTGCCAGTCCTGCGTCAGCACGACCTGGTCGAAACGTTGCGCGAGCGCGTTGATCACCGGCACGACCGCGTCGCCGTCCGGCACCGCGAGTGCGCCGCCCGGCATGAAGTCGTACTGCACGTCGATCACGAGCAACACGTCGTCAGTGCGTTTCATTGCGTTTCTCCTTGCAAGCCTGGCCGCGCGGTCACGCGGGCCGTCAGCCGTTGAACCCGCGCCCGGCCCTGGCGAGCTCGACGATCGACGGCGCGAGCTGCCACGCGTCGCCGTTCGGCGCGGCCGCATAGCGGCGGATCGCGCGCTCGACGTTGTAGAGGCCAACCATGTCCGCATACAGCATCGGGCCGCCCCGCCACAGCGGGAACCCGTAGCCGGTCAGATAGACCATGTCGATGTCGGACGCCTTCGACGCGATCTTCTCCTCGAGGATCTTCGCGCCTTCGTTGACGAGCGCGAACACGAGCCGCTCGACGATCTCGTCGTCGCCGATCTTGCGCCGCTCGACGCCGCGCTCCTTCGAATACGCGACGACCATCTCGTCGACGAGCGCCGACGGCTTCGCCTTGCGCTCGCCCGGCACGTAGTCGTACCAGCCGCCGCCCGTCTTCTGGCCGAAACGGCCCTGCTCGCACAGGCGGTCGGCGATCTTCGAGTAGTGCAGATCGGGTTTCTCGACGTAGCGGCGCTTGCGGATCGCCCAGCCGATGTCGTTGCCGGCGAGGTCGCTCATCCGGAACGGGCCCATCGCGAAACCGAACTTCTCGATCGCGCGATCGACCTGTGCGGGCAGCGCGCCTTCCTCGAGCATGAAGAGCGCCTGGCGGATGTATTGCTCGATCATCCGGTTGCCGATGAAGCCGTCGCACACGCCCGACACCACCGCCGTCTTGCGGATCTTCTTGGCGACCGCCATCACGGTCGCGAGCACGTCCTTCGCGGTCTGCGCGCCGCGCACGACCTCGAGCAGCTTCATCACGTTGGCCGGGCTGAAGAAGTGCATGCCGACCACGTCCTGCGGACGCTTCGTGAACGCGGCGATCTTGTCGACATCGAGCGTCGACGTGTTCGACGCGAGGATCGCACCGGGCTTCGCCACCGCATCGAGCCGGCCGAACACCTGCTCCTTCACGCCGAGTTCCTCGAACACGGCCTCGACGATCAGGTCCGCGTCCTTCAGGTCGTCGTAGGACAGCGTCGGCGTGATCAGCGCCATGCGCGCGTCGAGCTTCTGCTGCGTGAGCTTGCCCTTCTTCACCTGCGCGTCGTAGTTCTTGCGGATCGTGGCGAGGCCGCGGTCGAGCGCGTCCTGCTTCGTCTCGAGCACCGTGACGGGCAGGCCCGCGTTGACGAAGTTCATCGCGATCCCGCCGCCCATCGTGCCCGCGCCGATCACGCCGACGCGGCGGATCTCGCGCACCGGCGTATCGGCCGGCACGTCGGGAATCTTGCTCGCCGCGCGCTCGCCGAAGAACGCGTGCCGCAGCGCGCGGCTTTCCGGCGTCATCATCAGCGCGACGAAACCGTCGCGTTCGGCGACGCTGCCCTTGTCGAAGCCGTTCAGCACGCCGGCCTCGATCGCGTCGATGCACTTGTGCGGCGCGGGGAAATTCGGCGCGGCGGCCCGCGCGGAATTGCGCGCGAACTGGATGAAGCCCGCGGCATTGTCGTGGACGATCCTGCGATCGCGCACGCGCGGATGCGGCCCCTGCTGCGCGCCGACCTTGCGCGCGAACGCGACGGCCGCATCGAGCAGGTCGCCGTCGGCCATCGCGTCGAACAGCCCGCTGTTCGCGAGCTGCTCCGACGGCACCGGCGCGCCCGACACGATCATGTTCAGCGCGGTTTCGAGGCCCACCGCGCGCGGCAGCCGCTGCGTGCCGCCCGCGCCCGGCAACAGGCCGAGCTTCACTTCGGGCAGCGCGACCTGCGCGCCGGGCGCCGCGACGCGATAGTGCGCGCCGAGCGCGAGCTCGAGACCGCCGCCCATCACGACGCTGTGCAGCGCCGCGACGACCGGCTTCGCGCTCGCCTCCACCGCGCGGATCACGGTGTGCAGCGTCGGCTCCTGCAGGGCCTTCGGGGTATTGAATTCGGTGATGTCGGCGCCGCCCGAGAACGCGCGGCCCGCGCCGGTCAGCACGATCGCCGTGACCGACGGATCCTGCGCGGCACGATCGAGCGCGTCCATGACGCCCTGGCGCGTCGACAGGCCGAGCCCGTTGACCGGCGGATTGTTGAGCGTGATGACGGCCACGCCGTCGCGAGTCGAGTAATCCACTGCCATCTGCCTGCCTCCATGCATCGCGCGCCGGGGTGGCTGCGCTTCATTGTGCGCGGTCGAACGGCCGCATGTCCGGATCGAACGGAGGCAGCATACAACGAAAAAGCACGGTCGTTCAATTTGAATTTGTTCCCGATCCGGGGGCCGGATCGGGCGACCGCGCGGCGGGCCGTCGGCGGCCGCGGCTTACGGTGCGCAGCGCGCCGTCGGCAGCACGTAGTCGCGGAACGTCTCGCGCAGCTTCAGCTTCTGCAGCTTGCCGGTCGCGGTGTGCGGCAGCGATTCGACGAACACGACGTCGTCGGGCACCCACCACTTCGCGACCTTGCCTTCGTAGAACGCGAGCAGCGCGTCGCGGGTCAGGTTCGCCCCCTCGCGCGGCACCACGACGAGCAGCGGACGCTCGGTCCATTTCGGGTGCGCGCACGCGATGCACGCGGCTTCGGCGACGCCCGGGTGCGCGATCGCGACGTTCTCGATGTCGATCGAGCTGATCCACTCGCCGCCGGACTTGATCACGTCCTTGCTGCGGTCGGTGATCTGCAGGAAGCCGTCGGGGTCGATCGTCGCGACGTCGCCGGTCGGGAACCAGCCGTCCGACAGCGGCGACGTATCGCCCTTGAAGTAGTGATCGATCACCCAGGGCCCGCGCACCTGCAGCTCGCCGAACGCGACGCCGTCCCACGGCAGTTCGCGGCCGTCGTCGCCGACGATCCGCATGTCGACACCGCAGATCACGCGCCCCTGCTTCTCCAGCAACCGGCGCTGCACGTCGAGCGGCCGCTGCGACTGCGCCCAGTTGAGCTTCGCGAGCGTGCCGAGCGGCGACAGCTCGGTCATTCCCCACGCGTGGATCACGCGCACGCCGTATTCGTCCTCGAACGTGCGCAGCATCGCGGGCGGGCACGCCGAACCGCCGATCACCGTGCGGTTCAGCGTCGAGAAGCGCACGCCGGCCTCGCGCATGTAGTTCAGCAGCCCGAGCCACACGGTCGGCACGCCCGCGGAGAACGTCACGCGTTCGGCCTCCATCAGTTCGTACAGCGACTTGCCGTCGAGGTCCTTGCCGGGCAGCACCAGCTTGCCGCCGGTGAGCGGCACCGCGTACGGCAGCCCCCACGCGTTCACATGGAACATCGGCACGACGGGCAACACCGCGTCCAGCGCCGACAGGTTCATCGCGTCGGGCAGCGCGGCGCCGTAGGCGTGCAGCACCGTCGAGCGATGTGAATACAGCACGCCCTTCGGATTGCCGGTCGTGCCCGACGTGTAGCACAGGCCTGACGCCTGCAGTTCGTCGAGGCGCGGCCAGTCATAGCGGCCGTCCTCGGCGTCGACGAGCGTTTCGTAGCACAGGTACGGCGTCGCGCCGGACGGCAGGTGCGCGGCATCCGTCATCGCGATCCAGCCCTTCACGTGCGGGCACTGCGGCGCGATCGCGTCGACGAGCGGCGCGAAATTGATGTCGAAGAAGACGTAGCGGTCTTCCGCGTGATTGACGATGTAGGCGATCTGCTCGGGAAAGAGCCGCGGGTTGATCGTATGGCACACGGCGCCCATCCCGCCGATTCCGTAGTACGCCTCCAGATGCCGGTAGCCGTTCCAGGCCAGCGTGCCGACGCGCTCGCCCGCTTCGACGCCGAGCCGTGCGAGCGCCTGCGCGAGGCGCTTCGCGCGCTGCTCGCAGTCGCGGTACGTGTAGCGATGCAGGTCGCCTTCCACGCGCCGCGACACGATCTCCGTGTCGCCCGCATAACGCGCGGCATGCGCGATAAGCGACGACACCAGCAACGGCATGTCCATCATCTGGCCCAGCAACGGCTTACCCATCGTCTTGTTCTCCCGGAAGGACGCGAATCGGTGACCAGCCTCGAAGCGATGCGCCAGCCTGCAACCCGTCCACGGCCCGGACCGGCCTGGCGCAAGGCGCGCGGGCCGCCATGCGGGCGGCGCGGCGCCGCCTTACAATATCGGCTTACCCAGAGGCGCTCAACATGTCGTTTTCCCGAAGCGCAGCCGCTACGGCTGACACTCTCCCCGACCTCGCCGCCACGCTCGGCGCGCCGGCCGTCGGCGCGTTCGTCGCACTCGGCGACGCGTTTCATACGCGGCTGCCGGCAGCACCGCTGCCCGCGCCGTACGTCGTCGGCTTTTCCGACGAAGTCGCGCGCCTGCTCGGCCTGCCGGCGTCGCTCGCCGCCCAACCCGGATTCGCCGAGCTGTTCGCCGGCAACCCGACGCGCGACTGGCCCGCGAGCGCGATGCCGTACGCGTCGGTGTATTCCGGCCACCAGTTCGGCGTGTGGGCCGGCCAGCTCGGCGACGGCCGCGCGCTGACGATCGGCGAACTCGCCGGCACCGACGGCCGGCGCTACGAACTGCAGATCAAGGGCGGCGGCCGCACGCCGTATTCACGGATGGGCGACGGCCGCGCGGTGCTGCGTTCGTCGATCCGCGAATTCCTGTGCTCGGAAGCGATGCATCACCTCGGCATTCCGACCACCCGCGCGCTCACGGTGATCGGCTCCGACCAGCCGGTGGTGCGCGAGGAGATCGAGACGTCGGCCGTCGTCACGCGCGTGTCGGAGAGCTTCGTGCGCTTCGGCCACTTCGAGCACTTCTTCTCGAACGATCGCCCGGACCTGCTGCGCCAGCTCGCCGATCACGTGATCGAGCGCTTCTATCCCGCATGCCGTGACGCCGACGATCCGTACCTCGCGCTGCTCGAAGCCGCGACGCTGCGCACGGCCGACCTCGTCGCGCAGTGGCAGGCGGTCGGCTTCTGTCACGGCGTGATGAACACCGACAACATGTCGATCCTCGGCGTGACGATCGACTACGGCCCGTTCGGCTTCGTCGACGCGTTCGACGCGAACCACATCTGCAACCACTCCGACACGAGCGGCCGCTACGCGTACCGGATGCAGCCGCGCATCGCGCACTGGAACTGCTACTGCCTCGCGCAGGCGCTGCTGCCGCTGATCGGGCTGCAGCACGGCATCGCCGACGACGATGCGCGCGCCGAGCGCGCGGTCGACGACGCGCAGGCCGTGCTCGCGAAGTTTCCGGAACGCTTCGGCCCCGCGCTCGAGCGCGCGATGCGCGCGAAGCTCGGCCTCGAGCTCGAACGCGAGAACGACGCCGAGCTCGCGAACAAGCTGCTCGAAACGATGCACGCGAGCCATGCGGACTTCACGCTGACGTTCCGCCGCCTCGCGCAGATCTCGAAGCACGACGCGAGCCGCGACGCGCCGGTGCGCGACCTGTTCATCGATCGCGACGCGTTCGACGCGTGGGCGAACCTCTACCGCGCGCGGCTGTCCGAGGAAACGCGCGACGACGCGGCCCGCGCGGCCGCGATGAATCGCGTGAACCCGAAATACGTGCTGCGCAACCATCTGGCCGAAGTCGCGATCCGGCGCGCGAAGGAAAAGGATTTTTCCGAAGTCGAACGACTCGCGCAGGTGCTGCGCCGCCCGTTCGACGAACAACCGGAACATGAAGCGTATGCGGCATTGCCGCCCGACTGGGCCGGGTCGCTCGAAGTGAGCTGCTCGTCGTGACCCGACCGACCCGACCGACCGATCAGGAGAACTCCCCCATGTCACACGATTCCGACGACAAGACCTTCCCATACCAGAAGGACGACGCCGAACTGCGCCGCCGGCTCACGCCGATGCAGTACGAGGTCACGCAGCATGCGGCGACCGAGCGCGCGTTCACCGGCGAATACACCGACACCGAGGACGTGGGCATCTACAAGTGCGTCGTCTGCAGCACACCGCTGTTCGAATCCGGCGCCAAGTTCCATTCGGGCTGCGGCTGGCCCAGCTACTTCAAGCCGCTCAACGGCGAGGTGATCGACGAGAAGATCGACCGCTCGCACGGAATGGTGCGCGTCGAGGTCCGCTGCAACCATTGCGGCGCGCATCTCGGCCACGTGTTCGAGGACGGCCCGCGCGACAAGACCGGTTTGCGGTACTGCATCAATTCGGCTGCGTTAAACTTCGAGTCCCGACCCGAAAACGAATGAGCGGCACCGGACGGATCGGTCGGACAGCCTTGCCGGCTGCCCCGATCCCGGACGGTGGCGCCCGGCGGGTCCCCACAACGGTGAAAGGCCGCGCGATGCGGCCTTTCACGCAGCTGCGAGCGCCATGAAATTCCTGTTCGATCTGTTTCCGATCATCCTGTTTTTCGCCGCCTTCAAGGTCTGGGGCATCTTCACCGCCACCGCCGTCGCGATCGTCGCGACGCTGGCCCAGGTCGCGTGGGTCGCCTTCCGGCACCGGAAGGTCGACACGATGCTGTGGGTCAGTCTCGGCGTGATCGTCGTATTCGGCGGCGCTACCCTCGTCCTGCATGACGAGAAATTCATTCAATGGAAACCGACTGTGCTGTACTGGCTGTTTGCGATCGGGCTGCTCGCCGCGCGCTATGCGTTCGGCAACAACCTGATCGAGAAGATGATGGGCAAGCAGCTCACGCTGCCGCACCCCGTGTGGGACAAGCTGAACGTCGCGTGGGCGCTGTTCTTCGCGGTGCTCGGCGTCGCGAACCTGTACGTGGTGCACAACTACACCGAATCGCAGTGGGTGAACTTCAAGCTGTTCGGCACGACGGGCGCGATGGTCGTGTTCATCATCCTGCAGAGCCTGTGGCTCACGAAGTACCTGAAGGACGAATGACATGACCGACGCTTTCCTCAACGCCTCGCCCGACGAACGCATCGCGCTGATCGAAGCGCGCCTCACCGCCGCGCTCGCGCCGCTGTCGCTCGCGGTGCGCGACGACAGCGCGCAGCACGCGGGCCACGCCGGCGCCGCTGCCGGCGGCCACTTCACGGTCACGATCGTGTCGGCCGCGTTCGCGGGCAAGCCGCGCGTCGCGCGCCACCGGCTGGTGTATGATGCGCTCGCTGATGCGATGCAGCGCGGCATTCACGCGCTCGCGATCGTGGCTTACACGCCCGAAGAATTCAACGAATCTTCAATCTAGTCTCAACAGGAATTCCCGATGATCCTGAAATCCCCCCGCCTGTGGGTCGCGGCGGCTGCTTTTGCAGCGGCACCGGCATTCGCCCAGAACATCGCCGTCGTCAACGGCACGCCGATTCCGAAGTCGCGCGCCGATGCGATGGTCGCGCAGCTCGTCCAGCAAGGCCAGACCGACAGCCCGCAACTGCAGCAGGCCGTGCGCCAGGAACTCGTGAACCGCGAAATCCTGATGCAGGAAGCGATCCGCGAAGGCATCCCGAACCGCCCGGACGTGAAGGCGCAGGTCGCCGTCGCGCAGCAGACGGTCGTGCTGCGCTCGATGATCGAGAGCTTCCTGAAGAAGAACCAGCCGACCGACGCGGAAGTGAAGGCGCGTTATGACGACCTCGTGAAGGGTGCCGGCGGCAACCGCGAGTATCACCTGCACCACATCCTCGTCGACAGCGAGCAGCAGGCGAAGGACCTGATCGCGAAGATCAAGGGCGGCGCGAAGTTCGAGGACCTGGCGAAGCAATACTCGAAGGATCCGGGCTCGGGCAAGAACGGCGGCGACCTCGACTGGTCCGACCCGAAGGCGTACGTGCCGGAATTCGCGGCCGCGGCGCAGAAGCTGCAGAAAGGCCAGATGACCGACGCGCCGGTGAAGACGCAGTTCGGCTGGCACATCATCCGTGTCGACGACGTCCGCGACATCGCCCCGCCGCCGTTCGACCAGGTGAAGGCGCAGATCGCGCAGCAGCTCGTGCAGCAGAAGCTGCAGGCGTTCGAGGAAGGCCTGCGCCAGCAGGCGAAGATCCAGTAACGTCGGCGACGATCGCCCACGCGAAGGCCGCTCCCTGGAGCGGCCTTTTTCATGTGCGCTTGCGGTGCGTGCCGACGCGCAACCAACGCTTTGCCATCGTCGCTCGTGTCGCGATCGCCGGCCCGTGCCGGCACTCGCACTCGCGCCGATCCCGACGTCAGCGCCAGCGCATGCACATCGCGCTACGCCTTCGCCGGCGCTGCCGATTGCGCACGCGCCCGGTCGGTTGCGAACGTTCTCGCGAGCACGCCGAGTACCGGCTGTTCGACCAGCCGATACGCACCTGCTCCAACCACGGCGACGAGCGCGAGACCGCCCGCGACGATCCAGTCCGCACCGACCTGCTGCCCCACGCCGTGCTTGAGCGCCGTCGCGACGGCCGCCACGACGAAGTTGTGCGTCAGGTAGATCGAATACGACGCGTTGCCCAGCAACACCAGCGCGCTGTCCACGACCGGTCGCACGTGGTCGATCAGCACCGCGCCCAGCACCAGCAGGAACGCCGGACCGCCGTAGACGAGCGCACGCGGCGCATGACCGACGAACAGCGCCATCGGCGGATTGCCGACACCGTCCGCGCCGGCCAGTGCCGCGCCGAGCAGCCCGAGCACACCCGCGACGACCAGCATCCGGCCGACGGCCAGCATCGCGGCGGGCGTCCAGCGATCACGCACGACCGCATACGCCATCGCCGCGACGATGCCGAGCAGGAATTCGCCGATCAGTTGCGCGCCGGTCAGCATCGTGACCGACGTCGGCGCACCGAGCAGGTGGCAGGCCACGCCGACCGTCAGGAAGGCGGACGCGAGAAACGGCAGCAGCAGGCGGCGCAAGCCGAGCGCGATCGCAACGGCGAATGCGAAATAGAAGTAGATCTCGTAGCCGAGCGTCCAGCCCTGCTCCAGAAACGGCCGCCAGATACCGTCCGGATTCGCCGCCGGCCACAACAGGTACGAGCAGATCAGGTAATGGAGCGTCGCGTGATGACTCTTCAGCACGAGATGCGCGCTCCACATCGCCACGAGCACGGTGGTCCACATCCAGTACAGCGGATAGATCCGCAGCACCCGCCGCTTCAGGAACCGGCCGGCCGCGGCCCACCCGGCCGCATCGCGGCGATGCGTATGCAAGATGATGAAGCCGCTGATCACGAAGAACAGGTCGACGCCCGCATTGCCGATCGCCGCGAAATTGCGCGTGTTGATCCATGCGGGCGCAGGGTGATAGAGCGGCATCGCGGCGGCGAAATGCCAGAACGCCACCAGCAGCGCCGCAACGGCCCGCAGGATCTGGATCGAGTGCAGTTGCGCACGCGCCTCGCCTGCGCGGCCGCTGTTGCTGTCCGAATTCATTTCGATGACTCCCGTTGACGCGGACACCGTAGCAAGGGCGGACGATCCGCTGCGTGTGCCGGATCACTGAAACGCGATTGGCCGGCGCGATTGGCCGGCGCGATTGCGCCGGTCGGCGGGCGGGACAGGAAAAATGGATGACGAAAACGGCGCTACGCAAAGAAAAAGCCGCGTCGAAGCGGCTTTTCAATTCATTCGGTCGAGTCCGGCGAGATCGCACACGGCCGGCGCACCGAACCGTTACACCGGATGGAACACGTCGTGATAGCGGACGTCGCCCGATGGCCGCGGCGCGGCGTCGTCGAATGCCAATGCGAGGAAGTGCTCGGGCGGCGCATCCGCGAACACGAGATCGCCGGACGGCACGAAACCGAAACGCGCGTAGTACCCGGGATCACCGAGCACGACGCAGCCGCGCGCGCCGAGCCGGCGCAACGCGTCGAGCCCCGCACGCACGAGCCCCGCGCCGATGCTCTGGCGCCGGCATTCGGGCAGTACCGCGAGCGGCGCGAGCCCGTACCACTGCTGGCTGCCTGCCGGCTCGCCGCCGATCGAGACCGGCGAGAACGCGACATGGCCGATCACACGCTCGTCGCGCTCCGCGACGAGCGACACGCCGAGCGCGCCATCCGCGCGCAACGCGTCGACAATCCGCCGCTCGAACGCGCTGTGCTGCGGCGCGTCCGCGAACGCGGCCACGATCACGCGACCGATCGCCTCGACGTCGCTCGCGCGCTCATCGCGCAGCGTGACGATCTCGACCGGCGCGTGCGGATCGAACATCAGCCGATCCAGCGGCGTGCGTTGCGGAACACGCGCATCCACGGGCTCGCCTCGCCCCAGCCTTCCGGATGCCAGCTCATCGTGACCGTGCGGTGCACGCGCTCCATGTGCGGCATCAGCACCGAGAAGCGGCCGTCGGCCGTCGTGACCGACGTGATGCCGGCCGGCGACCCGTTCGGGTTGAACGGATAACGCTCGGTCGCTTCGCCGCGGTGATCGACGTAGCGCATCGCGACCGCGACGCGGTCGATGTCGCCCTGCTGCGAGAAGTCCGCATAGCCTTCGCCGTGCGCGACCGCCACCGGAATCCGCGAGCCTTCCATCCCCGCGAAGAAGATCGACGGCGACTTCTCCACTTCGACGAACGAGAAGCGCGCCTCGAACTGCTCGGACTTGTTGCGCGTGAACTTCGGCCATGCTTCGGCGCCCGGGATCATCGATGCGAGGCTCGACAGCATCTGGCAGCCGTTGCAGATGCCGAGCGCGAACGTGTCGGGGCGCGCGAAGAAGGCCGAGAACATGTCGGCGAGATTCGCGTTGAAGCGGATCGTCTTCGCCCAGCCTTCGCCCGCGCCCAGCACGTCGCCGTACGAGAAGCCGCCGCATGCCACCGCGCCCGCGAAATCGGCGAGCGTCGCGCGGCCGGCCAGCAGGTCGCTCATGTGCACGTCGTGCGCGTCGAAGCCCGCACGGTCGAACGCGTATGCCGTTTCGAGGTGCGAGTTCACGCCCTGCTCGCGCAGGATCGCGACGCGCGGGCGCGCGCCCGTCGCGATGAACGGTGCTGCGATGTCGTCGGCCGGATCGAACGTGAGCACCGGCGAGATGCCCGGGTCGGCCGCATCGAGCAGCGCGTCGTATTCGGCGTCCGCGCAGGCGGGGTTGTCGCGCAGGCGCGCGATGCGCCAGCTCACTTCGCCCCATGCGCGATGGAGTTCCGCGCGCGGCGCGTCGAACACCTTCTTCGCGTCGCGGTACACCTCGATCACGTCACGATCGTTGACCGTGCCGATCACGTGCGAGCACGCCGACAGGCCGAACTCGCGCAGCGCGCCGAGCACCGCGTCGCGATCGGCCGCGCGCACCTGCACGACGGCACCGAGTTCTTCCGAGAACAGCGCGCGCAGCGTGCGATCCTCGCGACGGCCGCTCGTCTGCTTCGCCCAGTCCTTCGCGTCGCCGTAGTCGGATTCGTGATTCGGGTCGAGGGTCAGCATGTCGACGTTCAGCGACACGCCCGCGTGACCCGCGAACGCCATTTCGCACACCGTCGCCCACAGGCCGCCGTCCGAGCGGTCGTGGTACGCGAGCAGCTTGCCTTGCGCGTTGAGCGACTGGATCGCGTTGAAGAAGCGCTTCAGGTCTTCCGGATCGTCGACGTCCGGCGTCGTGTCACCGACCTGCTGCGTGACCTGCGCGAAGATGCTGCCGCCCATGCGGTTCTTGCCGCGGCCGAGATCGATCGCGATCAGCACGCTGTCGCCTGCGTCGGCGATGCGGCGCAGTTGCGGCGTCAGGTGACGGCGCACGTCTTCGACCGGCGCGAACGCGGAGATGATCAGCGACACCGGCGACACGACTTCCTTCGCGACGCCCTGCTCGTCCCACTTGGTCTTCATCGACAGCGAGTCCTTGCCGACCGGGATGCCGATCCCGAGCGCCGGGCACAGCTCCATGCCGATCGCCTTGACCGTGTCGAACAGCGCGGCGTCCTCGCCGGCCGTGCCGCACGCGGCCATCCAGTTCGCCGACAGCTTCAGCTTGTCGAGCGACGCGATCGGCGCGCTCGCGATGTTCGTGATCGCCTCGCCGACCGCCATGCGGCCCGACGCCGGCGCGTCGATCACCGCGAGCGGCGTGCGCTCGGCCATCGTCATCGCCTCGCCCTTGAAGCCCGCGTAGTCGAGCGCGGTCACCGCGCAGTCGGCCACCGGCACCTGCCACGGGCCGACCATCTGGTCGCGCACCGACGTGCCGCCGACCGAACGGTCGCCGATCGTGATCAGGAACGACTTGCTGCCGACCGTCGGGTGCTTCAGCACGTCGACCGCGATTTCCGACAGCGCGACGCCTGTCACGTCGACCGGCGCGCGCTCGGTCGCGACACGCGTGACGTCGCGGTGCATGCGCGGCGGCTTGCCGAGCAGCACTTCCATCGGCATGTCGACCGGGTATTCCTCGACGCCCGTCGCTTCGTCGTCGACGAGCTTCAGCTGGCGTTCGTCGGTCGCGATACCGACCACCGCGAACGGGCAGCGCTCGCGTGCGCAGATCGCCTCGAAGCGCGGCAGGTCGGCCGGCGCGATCGCCAGCACGTAGCGCTCCTGCGCCTCGTTCGACCAGATTTCGCGCGGCGACAGGCCCGATTCCTCGAGCGCGACCTTGCGCAGTTCGAAGCGTGCGCCCTTGCCCGCGCCGTCGACGATCTCGGGGAACGCGTTCGACAGGCCGCCCGCGCCGACGTCGTGGATGCTCAGGATCGGGTTTTCCGCGCCGAGCTGCCAGCAGCCGTTGATCACTTCCTGCGCGCGCCGCTCGATTTCCGGGTTGCCGCGCTGCACCGAGTCGAAGTCGAGTTCGGCCGTGTTCGCGCCGGTCGCCATCGAGCTCGCCGCGCCGCCGCCCATGCCGATCCGCATGCCGGGGCCGCCGATCTGGATCAGCAGCGAGCCGGCCGGCACGTCGTGCTTGTGCGTGTGCTGATCCGCGATGTTGCCGAGGCCGCCCGCGATCATGATCGGCTTGTGATAGCCGTGCACCTTCCCGCCGACGTTCTGCTCGTACACGCGGAAATAGCCGCCGAGGTTCGGCCGGCCGAATTCGTTGTTGAACGCGGCGCCGCCGAGCGGGCCGTCGATCATGATCTGCAGCGGCGACGCGATGCGGTCCGGACGGCCATACGGGCCGTGCTGCTCGTTCGGGTTGCGCTCGGCCACCGGCTGCGCCGCGTCGCGTGCGTTCTCCCACGACTGGCGTGCGTCCGGCAGGTCGAGGTTCGACACCGTGAAGCCCGTGAGGCCGGCCTTCGGACGCGCACCTCGGCCCGTCGCGCCTTCGTCGCGGATCTCGCCGCCCGCGCCGGTCGCCGCGCCCGGGAACGGCGAGATCGCCGTCGGGTGGTTGTGCGTCTCGACCTTCATCAGCGTGTGCGTGAGCTCGGTGTGGCGCCCGTAGCGCTCGCCCGGCTCGCCGGCCGCGCCCGCGTTGCGCGGGAACCAGCGCTCGGCTTCGGCGCCGACCATGATCGACGAGTTGTCCGAATACGCGACGATCGTGCCTTGCGGGCTCAGCTTCTCGGTGTTGCGGATCATCGCGAACAGCGACATGTCCTGCGCTTCGCCGTCGATCGTCCAGTTCGCGTTGAAGATCTTGTGGCGGCAGTGCTCGCTGTTCGCCTGCGCGAACATCATCAGCTCGACGTCGGTCGGGTTGCGTTCGAGCTTGCGGAACGCGTCGACCAGGTAGTCGATCTCGTCGTCGGCGAGCGCGAGGCCCAGCTCGACGTTCGCGCGCTCGAGCGCGGCGCGGCCGACGCCCAGCACGTCGACGGTCGCGAGCGGCTTGGCCGGCAGCTCGTCGAACAGGTGCTTCGCGTCGTCGCGCGCGGCGACCACGCTTTCGGTCATCCGGTCATGCAGCGCGGCTGCCACCGCGGCGCGCGCGTCGTCGGACAGCGCCTTCTTGCCGCCGAGCAGGCCCGACTTCAGCGTGACCGTGAATTCGACGCCGCGCTCGATGCGGCGCACCTGCGTGAGGCCGCAGTGCTGTGCGATGTCGGTCGCCTTGCTCGCCCACGGCGAAACGGTGCCGAAGCGCGGCAGCACGACGAAGGTCTCGGTCGTACCCTTCTCGGCCGCCGGCTCGAACGGCGCGCCGTAGTGCATCAGCGCGTCGATGCGCGCGCTGTCGTCGGCCGACAGCGGCTCGGCCGCATTGACGAAGTGCAGGAACTGGCCGCGTACCGCGACGATGTTGGCGTCGATTTGCTTGAGCGTATCGAGCAGACGGGTTTGACGGAAATCGGAGAGGGCCGAAGCGCCGGGAAAACACGAGAAGTGAGCCATGGGCTGGACTGACGTCGATGAGTCGCGCGAGGTGGCGACGTGGGGCGAAAGGAAGGCCGTAATTATACCCGGAAGTCGGTCATCCCTGACCGGCTGATCGGCACCCTGATCGGCACCCGTCACGCACCGCGACGGTGCACCGGCATCCACGGCGCCCGGCCGCCCGCCGGGCCGGCGTGCGCGGCCGCGGTGGCCGGTGAGCGCAAGACGGCGGAATCGGATGGGGTTGCGTGGCACCGGTTCGCGTGATTTTGGCGCTATCATTCCCGGTTCACCGGGCCGGGGGCCCGTCAGCGAATTCTCACCGGGCGGCGTGCGCGCCGCCCGTCATCGAAGCAATCCATGGATGTCATCGTCATCGGCGGCGGAATCAGCGGCGTCGCCACCGCCTACCAGCTGCGCGCGGCCGGCCATCGCGTGTGCGTGGTCGAACGCCACGCGACCGTCGCGCAGGGCGCGACCTACGGCGACGGCGGCACGCTGCTGCCGAGCCCGCTCGACGTCTGGTTCGGCCCGACCTTCATGCGCCAGCGCCAGCCGCGCGACACCGGCATCGTCTACAAGCCGGGCTTCAACGGCGGCGTGCGCCGCTTCGTCAAGCAGCTCGCCGCGCTGCGCGAACCCGATGCATTCACCGCGCAGTATGCACGGCTGCGCCCGCTGATCGACGCGTCGCGCGAGTCGCTCGCCGACATCGAGGCGCGCTTCCAGCTCGAATTCGAGCAGAAAGCCGGGATCCTGCACGTCGTGCGCGACCCGCGCGACTGGGAAGCGCTGCAGCCGGCGCTCGACCTGCTGCGCGCGCTCGACCAGCCGTACCGCGTGCTCACCGCCGACGAATGCGCGGCGCTCGAGCCGTCGGTGCCGGCCGAGCCCGGCTTCGCCGGCGGCGTGCTGCTCGAGAGCGAGCGCACCGGAAACTGCCCGCTGTTCGCGAAACTGGTCAAGCAGACGCTCGACGAGCACGGCGTGCAGTTCCGCTTCGGCGCGGACGTCGCGGCGATCCGCGTCGACGCCGGCCGCGCCGCGATTGAGCTCGCACCGGCCGGCGGCCGGCACGCGAAGAAGGCGCACGAGGTCGACGTGATGGCGGCCGACGCGATCGTGGTCGCTGCCGGCGCCGGCAGCCTGCCGCTGCTGGAGCGGCTCGGCTGGCGGCTGCCGCTGCACCCGGTCCGCGCGCATACGCTGACCGCGCCGGTCGCGTACGAAGAACATGCGCCGCACCTGAGCGTCGTCGATTCGATCAAGCGGATCTCGATCACGCGCACCCACCAGCGGCTGCGCATCGGCGGCGGCGCCGTGCTGCAAAGTCTCGCCGACACCGCGAAGCCGCTCCCCGAGCCGCTGTCCGAAGCCGCGCTCGCGCTGCTCGGCCAGGCCGTCCACGACTGGGTGCCGGGCGCCGCGAAGATTTCCGCCGCGCTGTCGTGGCAAGGCACGCAACTGCTGTCGCCGGACGGCCTGCCGGTCGTCGGTCCGACCCCGCATCCGCGCGTGTTCGTCAATTTCGGTCACGGGCCGGCCGGTTGGGGCCTCGCGTGCGGGTCTGCTAAAGTGGTGACGGACTGTCTGGCCGGCGACACGCAGCAGTGGCCCGCCGACACGCTCGCCGCGCTGAGCGCCGCGCGCTTCACGACCTGACCGCCGCGGGCCCGTCCCGGGGCGCTTCCTCCCGCCGCCATGACCCCGCGATGACGAATACCCGCCCGCTTCCCGACTCCGTCCCGCTCGCGCTGCTGCGCGTCGCCGACCTGCGCGCGGCCGAGGCCGCCGCGACCGCCGAACTGCCGCCGCACACGCTGATGGGCCGCGCGGGCGCCGCCGCCGCGCGCTGGCTGTCCGAACGGGTCGCCGGCGACGACCGCCCGGTCTGGTTCGCGGTCGGCCCCGGCAACAACGGCGGCGACGCGCTGGTGGCCGCCGCGCAGCTGCAGCAGCTCGGGGTCGCGACGCAGGCCTGGATGCCCGTACCGGTCAAGCCGGACGATGCGCAATGGGCGCTCGGCCTCGCGCGCGCGGCCGGCGTGCCGCTGTCGACCGAACCGCCCGCCTCGCTCGACGATTACGCCTGGGTCGTCGACGGACTGTTCGGCATCGGCCTCGGTCGCGCGCTCGACGGTCCGTTCGCCACCCAGGCCGCGCGCATCGCCGCGCATGCCCGAAGCGGCGGCCGCGTGCTCGCGCTCGACGTGCCGAGCGGACTGGACAGCGACACGGGCCGGATCGTCGGCGCGGGCGTCGCGGTCGCCGCGACGCACACGCTCACCTTCATCGGCGCGAAACCGGGCCTTTACACCGGCGACGGCCGCGACCTCGCCGGCCAGATCGACATCGCGTCGCTCGACGTCGCCCCACCCGCCGCGCCGGCCATCGTGCTGAATGCACCGGCACGATTCGCCGCCGCATTGCCCGCCCGCGCGTTCGCGTCGCACAAGGGCACGTTCGGCAGCCTCGCGGTGCTCGGCGGCGACACGGGCATGTGCGGCGCGCCGATCCTCGCCGCGCGCGCCGCGCTGTTCGCGGGCGCCGGCAAGGTGCATGTCGGTTTTCTCGGCGCCGGCGCGCCGCCGTACGACCCGCCGTTTCCCGAACTGATGCTGCATCCCGCGGACGGCCTCGACCTCGACGCGATGTCCGCGATCGCAGCAGGCTGCGGCCTCGGCACGCGCGAGGCCGCAGCCACCCTCGTGCGCGACGTGCTCGCGCACGATGCCGTGACGCTGCTCGACGCCGACGCGCTGAACCTCGTCGCGACGCACGCCGACCTCGCGGCCGCCGTGGCCGCCCGCGGCACACGCGGCAATGCGTGCGTGCTGACACCGCATCCGCTCGAGGCAGCGCGGCTGCTCGGCAGCGACACGGCGTCGGTACAGCACGATCGACTGGCCGCGGCCCAGGCGCTCGCCACGCGCTACGCGAGCGTCGTCGTACTGAAGGGTTCGGGCACGGTGATCGCCGCGCCCGACGGCCGCCTGACGATCAACCCGACCGGCAATGCGGCGCTCGCCACCGGCGGCACCGGCGACGTGCTCGGCGGCCTGATCGGCGCGTTGCTCGCGCAGCGCGTCGCGCCGTACGAGGCCGCACTCGCGGGCGTCTACCTGCACGGCCTCGCGGCCGATACGCTGACCGCGCACGGCACCGGGCCGGCCGGCCTCACCGCGGGCGAACTCGCGCCGATGGTGCGCACGCTGATCAATCGCCTTTTTTACCCGTCGCCGCGCGCCGACATGTAACGCCGCTATACTGAGTGCCCCCGCCGCACGGCGGGCCCGCTCGTCCGCCGGCCTTCCGATCCCGAGGCGCCGGCGCGGCATTCCTCCCGATTCACGCTTCACTCGAACCGCCATGACGCTGAATTCGCTCCCCGCCTGGACTGCCCTTCAATCCCACTTCGAACAAATCCGCCATGCACGGCTGCGCGACTGGTTCGCGCCGGAAAACGACCGCGCGCCGACCCGCGCCGAACGCTTCACGGTCCCGGGCGGCGGCCTTGCGGCCGACTTCTCGAAGAACCGCATCAACGACGACACGCTGCGCCTGCTCGTGCAGCTGGCCCGCGAAGCGGGCGTCGAAGCGCGCCGCGACGCGATGTTCGCCGGCGAGATCGTCAACCCGACCGAAGGCCGCGCCGCATTGCACACTGCGCTGCGCGCGACGGACCCGCACGCGCCGTTCCATGCGCAGGTCAGCGCCGAGCGCGCGAAGATGGCGAGCTTCGCGCGCGCCGTGCGCAGCGGCGCGTGGACCGGCTATACCGGCAAGCGCATCCGCCACGTGATCAACATCGGCATCGGCGGCTCGGATCTCGGGCCGAAGATGGTCGTGCACGCGCTGCACCATGTCGCGACGCCCGACATCTCGACGCACTTCGTGTCGAACGTCGACGGCGCCGATCTCGCGCGCGTGCTCGAACAGGTCGACCCGGAAGAAACGCTCGCGATCATCGTGTCGAAGACCTTCACGACGCTCGAGACGATGACGAACGCACGCTCGCTGCGCGACTGGTTCGTCGCGCGCGGCTGCCCCGAGGACGCGCTCGCGAAGCACTTCGTCGGCGTGTCGGCGAACCCGGCCGAAGTCGTGAAGTTCGGCATCGCCGCGGACAACGTGTTCGAAATGTGGGACTGGGTCGGTGGCCGCTATTCGCTGTGGTCGGCGGTCGGCCTGTCGATCATGATCGCGGTCGGGCCCGAGCAGTTCGACGAACTGCTCGCCGGCGCGAACGACATGGATCGCCATTTCCGTGAAGCGCCGCTCGAGCGCAACCTGCCGGTGCTGCTCGGCCTGATCGGCATCTGGTATCGCAACTTCTTCGGCTCGCAGAGCTACCTCGTCGCGCCGTATTCGGAAGCGCTGCACTACCTGCCGTCGTATCTCCAGCAGCTCGAGATGGAAAGCAACGGCAAGTCCGCGCGTCTCGACGGCACGTTCGTCGATTACCCGACGTCGGCCGTCACGTGGGGCGAGCCGGGCACCAACGGCCAGCACGCGTTTTTCCAGATGCTGCACCAGGGCCCGACGATCGTGCCGATCGACTTCATCGCGGTGCTGACGCCCGAGCATCCGCTCGCGAGCCATCATCCGAAGCTGCTCGCGAACTGCTTCGCGCAAAGTGAAGCACTGATGCTCGGCCGCACGCTCGACGAAGCGCGCCAGGTCGCCGGCCCCGGCAAGGAAGCGCTCGCGCCGCACCTGACGTTCCCCGGCAACCGTCCGACGACGACGCTGCTGGTGGACGCGCTGACGCCGCGCACGCTCGGCGCGCTGATCGCGCTCTACGAGCACAAGGTGCTGGTGCAGGCGACGGTGTGGGACATCAATCCGTTCGACCAGTGGGGCGTGGAGCTCGGCAAGATTCTCGGCAAGGTCGTCGAAGCCGACCTGTCGGCCGAGTCGGTCGATCCCGCGAAGCACGATTCGTCGACGACCGCGCTGATCGAACGCGCGCGGGCAGCGCTCAAGCGCTGACGCGACGGCGTCGCACGCATGCCGGCCGCACCGGGCGATCCGCTCTGTGCGGCCGGCTAGAATTCAGTCCCGTGCTATGCCGCGTGCGGCGCGACGATGCGTCCGGCGTCGATGGTAACCATCGTCGCGCAGCGCCGCGCGAGCTCGGGATCGTGCGTGACGAGCACGAGCGTCGCGCCGTGCGTGCGATTCAGCTCGAACATCAGGTCGATGACCGCGTGGCCCGTGGCCGCATCGAGGCTGCCGGTCGGTTCGTCGGCGAACAGGATCGCCGGATGCGTGACGAACGCGCGCGCGAGCGCGACGCGCTGCTGCTCGCCGCCCGACAGCAGTTTCGGATAATGCGCGGTACGCTCGCCGAGACCGACCTGCACGAGCAGCGCGCGGGCACGATCGGCCGCGTCGCGCGCACTGATGCCGCCCTGCAGTTCGAGCGGCAGCATCACGTTCTCGAGCGCCGTCAGGTGCGGCATCAACTGGAACGACTGGAACACGAACCCGACCGCGCCGTTGCGCAGCGCGGCACGCTCGTCCTCGTCGAGCTGGTCGAGCGCGCGGCCAAGCAGGCGAACCGTGCCGCTCGTCGCGCTGTCCAACCCGGCAAGCAGGCCGAGCAGCGTCGATTTGCCCGACCCCGATGCGCCGACGATCGCGAGGCTGCTGCCGGGCCGCACGGCGAGCGTGATGCCGTCGAGGATCGTCAGCTCGCCCGTTGCATCGGCAACCCGCTTGCACACGTCATGGACTTCGATGATCGGATCGGTAATCTTGAACATGGACACGACATTCCGCTGGAAAAGGCGCGCGGCACTCGCCGCACTGCTGGGGACCCTGGCCGCAACAACCATGCCCGCACGCGCCGCGACGGCGGCGGCCCCGACCTCGGGCCAGCCCGCGCTCGTCGTGCTCGGCGACAGCCTGTCGGCCGAATACGGTCTGCCGCGCGACACCGGCTGGGTTGCGCTGCTGCGGCAGCGGCTTGCGACCGAGCGAATCGATTATAGCGTCGCGAATGCAAGCGTCAGCGGCGACACCACGAGCGGCGGCCGCGCACGACTGCCCGCGGTGCTGCAACGGCTCAAACCGTCGATCGTGGTCGTCGAGCTCGGCTCGAACGATGCGCTGCGCGGCGTGCCGCTCGCGACGACCGAGCAGAACCTGCGCGACATCATCGCCGATGCGCGGCAGGCGCGCGCGAAGGTCGTGCTGGTCGGCATGTACGTGCCGCCCAACTACGGGCCCGACTACACGCAGAAGTTCCATGCGGTCTATACGCGCCTGTCGAAGGAACTCGGCGTACCGCTCGTGCCGTTCCTGCTGGCCGGCATCGAGAACAAGCCCGAGATGTTCCAGCCGGATCAGATGCATCCTGCGCAGCAGGCGCAGGGCATCCTGCTCGACAACGTCTGGCCGGCGTTGAAACCGCTGCTCGGCAAGCCGCGCGGCTGACCTCGCGACTCGCCACCACCGGAAAGCAAAAAGCCCCGCTCGAAGCGGGGCTTTCTGTTGCTGCATGCGAAACCGTGAACGGCGCTTCGCTTGGTTGGCGCCGGGTCGTGGCTTAGTTGCCGCCGTCCTGCGACTGGCTCTGCGTGGTGCCGTACACCTTCACCTTCGAGCGGTCGCGCAGCGCGGCGAGATATGCTTCACCTTCGCTTTGCGCTTCGACCTGCGCCATCTGCTGCTGCGCGGCCGCGAGCTGCTGCGGATCGACGGCCGTACCCGCGATCACCGTGTTCACGCGATAGATCGCATAGCCGTCCGCACCGAGGTCGACACCGACATACGCCGGCAGCGTCTTCGCATCGACCTTGTAGACGGCGCTCAGCGCGGCCGGCGTCAGGCCCTGCGACTGCGTGCGCGACACCTTCTGTGCGGCCGCGAAGCCGTCGGCCGACTTCGACTTCTGCAGCTCGGCCAGCTTCGCCGCACCGTCCTTCTTCGCGAGTTCCGCAGCCTGCTCGGCAACGACCTTCTGACGCACGACGTCCTTGATCGCGTCGAGCGCGGGCACGGCAGCCGGCTTGTAGTCGGTCACGCGCGCCGAGATCAGCGTGTTGTTGCCCACGTCGATCGCCTGCGTGTTGTTCTGGCTCTTCACCGAATCGTTCGCGAACACGGCAGCGAGGAACTTCGGATTGTTCAGCGGGCTCGTCGGCGGCAGCTGCGGATTCGGCGTCGGCGTGACGGTGGCCGTCTGGATCGTCAGCTTGTACTTGTCGGCGGCCGGCTGCAGCGTCTTCGCCTTTTCATACACGGTCGACGTGAAGCCTTCCGCGTTGTCCGTGAATGCCTTCGCTGCGTACTGCTGCTTCAGGTCGATTGCGATCTGGTCCTTCACGTCCGCGAACGGCTTGACCACCGACGGCTTCACTTCCGTCGCCTTCAGGATGTGGAAGCCGAGATCCGATTGCACGACACCGCTCACGTCGCCCTGCTTCAGCGCGAACGCCGCATCGTCGAACGCCTTGCCGCCCGCCGTCGAGCCGCGCGTGATGAAGCCGAGATCGCCGCCCTTCGCGGCCGACGGTGCATCCTGCGAGCTCTTCTGCGCGATCTGCGCGAACTGGTCCGGATGCGCCTTCACGTCCGCCAGCAACTGCTCGGCCTTCGCCTTCGCGGCTGCCTTGTCGGCCGCGCTCGCGCTGCTCGCCGCGGCGATGAAGATGTGGCTCACGCGCACCTGCGCTTCCGAGCGGAAGTGCGTCGGGTTGTCGTCATAGAACTTCTTGATGTCCGCCTCGGTCGGCTGCGCGCTCGCGGCAGCGGCGGCCGGCGAATAGACGAGATACTGGATCGTCGCGGTTTCCGGCGTCGCGAAGCTTTGCTTGTGCGCGTCGTAGTACGCGGCGAGCTGTGCGTCGGTCGGCTGCACCTTCGCCGCGTAGTCGCTCGTCTTCAGCACCAGCGCCTGCACTTCGCGCTGCTGCGCGGCCAGCTCCGACAGGCGTTGCGCCGGGCCCTTCGGCGTGAACGCGCTCGCGATGATGCTCGCCGGAATCTGCTGCAGCGCGAGGCTGTAGCGCACGCGCTCCTGATACTGCTCGGGTGTCATCCCCTGGAACGACAGCAGTTGCGCATAGCGTTCGACGTCGATCGAACCGTCGGGCTTCTTCAGCGACGCGATCATCGGGTCGCTCATCAGCGCATCGCGCACGGCGTTGTCGGATGCGGTCAGGTGCAGGCGTTGCGTCTCGTCGGCCAGCACGCGTTGCTGGATCAGGCCGTCGAGTACTTGCTTGCGATGTTCGGGCGTGTCGAACGCCTTGATGTCGAACTGCCCGCCGAGCGCCTGGCGCGCCTGGTCGACCTGCTGACGGAACGCGCCGTCGAATTCGACCCGCGTGATCTTGTGCCCGTTGATCGCCGCGACGTTCGCGCTGTCGTCGAAGAAGCCGCGGAAACCTTGGATCCCGACGAAACCCAGCCCCGGCAACACGATCAGGAGCAGGAGCGCCATCATCAGGCGCTGGTGATTACGGAAGAAATCGAGCATGCGTGACGGGAAAATTGGACAAAACGTCCGATATTACAACATACGGGGTGGCACGGGAGAAAAGCAGGTGCGCAACGCGCGGGCGTGAGCGACGATGTAAATGAAAAAGCCCGCACGAGGCGGGCTTCTTCATTTTCTGGCGGAGCGGACGGGACTCGCCTACATCCTGCAGGCCCCGGCTGCGCGTGCACGCGCAGCCCTTCGCGTCCCGCCAGAAGCCGCGCAGGCGGCTTCCTCCACTCCGCAGTCACGCGCCCGCGAGCGGGCGCGATCAACGACGCAAATGAAAAAGCCCGCACGAGGCGGGCTTTCTCATTTTCTGGCGGAGCGGACGGGACTCGAACCCGCGACCCCCGGCGTGACAGGCCGGTATTCTAACCGACTGAACTACCGCTCCTTGGTCTGGCTGAATCGTGAAACTGGTGGGTGCTGAGGGGTTCGAACCCCCGACCTACGCCTTGTAAGGGCGCCGCTCTACCAGCTGAGCTAAGCACCCGTTTCCGATTCGTTCTGGCTGCGATCTGCGTTTCGGCATCAACAACCAGCGAGCCCGCAATTTTAATTCATCCCCGATCATTTTGCCAAGCCCATGCGCAAAAAATTTTAACGCGCGGCGCTACACACGATCCCGACGCGCATAAAAAAACCCGCGGACTCGCCGCGGGTTTCGCGAACCACCGTCAGCGACGGCGTTCAGGTTCTCAGTGCTTCACGACTTCCGTCGAGCCGGCATCCTTCGCCGCCTCGCCGACCGGTGCCGCAGCCTTCGCCTCTTCTTCCGGCGGCAGCGGGGTCGGCGTACGTTCGAGCGCGAGCTCGAGCACCTTGTCGATCCAGCGGACCGGCACGATCTCGATCGCGTTCTTCACGTTGTCCGGAATGTCCGCGAGATCCTTCACGTTCTCTTCCGGGATCAGCACGAGCTTGATGCCGCCGCGATGCGCAGCCAGCAGCTTTTCCTTCAGCCCGCCGATCGGCAGCACTTCGCCACGCAGCGTGATCTCGCCCGTCATCGCGACATCGGCACGCACGGGAATGCCCGTCAGCACCGACACCAGCGCGGTCGTCATCGCACCGCCGGCGGACGGACCGTCCTTCGGCGTCGCGCCTTCCGGCACGTGGATGTGGATGTCCTGCTTCTCGAACGCTTCGTCCTTGATGCCCAGACGCCGCGAACGCGAGCGCACGACCGAACGTGCGGCCTCGACCGACTCCTTCATCACGTCGCCGAGCGAGCCCGTGCGAATCACGTTGCCCTTGCCCGGCATCACCGCGGCTTCGATCGTCAGCAGGTCGCCGCCGACTTCCGTCCACGCGAGGCCCGTCACCTGACCGACCTGGTTTTCCTTCGCCGCGAGGCCGAAGTCGTACTTGCGCACGCCGAGGAACGTATCGAGGTTCTCGCCGTCGACCTTGATCGCGCCCGATGCCTTCTTCAGCAGCAGCATCTTCACGACCTTGCGGCAGATCTTCGACACTTCCCGCTCGAGCGAACGCACACCGGCTTCGCGCGTGTAGTAGCGGATGATGTCGCGGATCGCCTGCTCGGTGACCTCGATCTCGCCGTCCTTCAGACCGTTGTTCTTCTTCTGCTTCGGCAGCAGGTAACGCTGCGCGATGCTGACCTTCTCGTCTTCCGTGTAGCCCGACAGACGAATCACTTCCATCCGGTCGAGCAGCGGCGGCGGGATGTTCAGCGAGTTCGACGTCGCGACGAACATCACGTCCGACAGGTCGAAGTCGACCTCGATGTAGTGGTCGGCGAACGTGTGGTTCTGTTCCGGATCGAGCACTTCGAGCAGCGCCGACGACGGATCGCCGCGGAAATCCATGCCCATCTTGTCGACTTCGTCGAGCAGGAAGAGCGGATTGCGCACGCCGACCTTCGCGAGGCTCTGCAGGATCTTGCCCGGCATCGAGCCGATGTACGTGCGGCGGTGACCGCGGATCTCGGCTTCGTCACGCACGCCGCCGAGCGCCATCCGGACGAACTTGCGGTTCGTCGCGCGAGCGATCGACTGGCCGAGCGAGGTCTTGCCGACGCCCGGAGGCCCGACGAGGCACAGGATCGGCGCCTTGACCTTGTCCACGCGCTGTTGCACCGCGAGGTACTCGAGAATGCGTTCCTTCACCTTCTCGAGGCCGAAGTGATCCTCGTCGAGCACCTGCTCGGCGTTCGACAGATCGTTGTTGACCTTGCTCTTCTTGCGCCACGGCAGGCCGATCAGCGTGTCGATGTAGTTGCGCACGACGGTCGCTTCCGCCGACATCGGCGACATCAGCTTCAGCTTCTTGAGCTCGGCGTCGGCCTTCTTCTTCGCTTCCTTCGGCATGCGCGCGGCGTTGATGCGCTTCTCGAGTTCCTCGAGATCCGCACCCTCTTCGCCTTCGCCCAGTTCCTTCTGGATCGCCTTGACCTGTTCGTTCAGGTAGTACTCGCGCTGGCTCTTTTCCATCTGGCGCTTCACGCGCCCGCGGATGCGCTTCTCGACCTGCAGGATGTCGATCTCGGCTTCGAGCTGCGCGAGCAGGTGCTCGAGGCGCTCGATGACCGGGAACATCTCGAGGATGTGCTGCTTCTGGTCGAGCTTCAGCGGCAGACGCTCGGCGATCATGTCCGCGAGACGGCCGGCTTCGTCGATGCCCGACAGCGACGTGAGAATCTCCGGCGGGATCTTCTTGTTCAGCTTCACGTACTGGTCGAACTGCGACACGATCGCGCGGCGCAGCGCTTCCGTTTCAGCGCTGTCGGCGTGATCGGGCTCGAGCGGCATCACTTCGCAGGAGAACTGCGTCTCCTGTTCTTCGATCGACAACGCCTTCGCGCGCTGCAGGCCTTCGACGAGCACCTTCACGGTGCCGTCCGGCAGCTTCAGCATCTGCAGGATGTTGGCGATACAGCCGACCTCGTACATGTCCTTTTCGGTCGGTTCGTCCTTGGCCGCGGTTTTCTGGGCGACGAGCATGATGTGCTTGCCGCCTTCCATCGCTGCTTCGAGGGCCTTGATCGATTTCGGCCGGCCCACGAAGAGCGGAATGACCATGTGCGGGAAAACGACGACGTCCCGCAGCGGCAGCAGCGGGAGCGTGATGCGTTCCGGCGGGAGAAGTTGGGTGCCTGACATTTCATTTCCCCATGAGTGGAATCAATTGTTCGGTAATTGAGGCCGCCACAACGAATTGCAAGCCTTCAAGTGCGGGAAATATTCGGTAAGAAAGTAACCACCGCGTGTCGAGTCAGAGTTACCCACAAGATAAACGAAAAAAAGCCGCCCACGGTCTCATGAACGGCCTTTTTCGCAGAACATCGTCGGCAAGCCGGTCAGTTCGAACCCGCCACCTTCGGCGTGTCCTCATAGATCAGCAGGGGTTTGCCGTCGCCATCGATGACGTTCTCGTCGATGATGACCTTGCTGACCCCTTTCATCGCCGGCAGCTCGTACATCACGTCGAGCAATGCCTGTTCGATGATCGAACGCAAGCCGCGCGCGCCGGTCTTGCGGCGGATCGCCTTGCGGGCGACTGCCTGCAGCGCGCCCGGCCGGATTTCCAGCTCGACGCGCTCCATCGCGAACAGCTTGTGATACTGCTTGACGAGCGCGTTCTTCGGCTCGACGAGGATCTTCATCAACGCGGCTTCATCGAGCTTGCCGAGCGTCGCGACCACCGGCAGGCGGCCGATCAATTCGGGGATCAGACCGAATTTGATCAGGTCTTCCGGTTCCGTTTCGCGCAGCACTTCGCCCGCGTCCCGTTCCTGCTTGCTCTTGACCGTCGCGCCGAAGCCGATGCCCGTCTTTTCGGTGCGATCGGTGATCACCTTCTCGAGGCCGTCGAACGCGCCGCCGCAGATGAACAGGATGTTGGTCGTGTCGACCTGGATGAAATCCTGGTTCGGATGCTTGCGGCCGCCCTGCGGCGGCACCGACGCCATCGTGCCCTCGACGAGCTTCAGCAGCGCCTGCTGGACGCCCTCGCCCGACACGTCGCGCGTGATCGACGGGTTGTCCGACTTGCGGCTGATCTTGTCGATTTCGTCGATGTAGACGATCCCGCGCTGGGCCTTGTCGACCTCGTAGTTGCAGTTCTGCAACAGCTTCTGGATGATGTTCTCGACGTCCTCGCCGACGTAGCCGGCTTCGGTCAGCGTCGTCGCATCGGCGATCACGAACGGCACGTTCAGCAACCGCGCGAGCGTCTGCGCGAGCAGCGTCTTGCCGGAGCCCGTCGGGCCGATCAGCAGGATGTTGCTCTTCGACAGCTCGACGTCGTCCTTCTTGTCGAGATGCTTCAGGCGCTTGTAGTGGTTGTACACGGCCACCGCGAGGATCTTCTTCGCACGCTCCTGGCCGATCACGTACTGATCGAGGATGTCGCGAATTTCCTGCGGGCTCGGCAGATCCGACCGGGACAGGCTGGCCTCGACGCCGGCGGCAGCCGCCTCGTCGCGAATGATCTCGTTGCAGAGGTCGATGCACTCATCGCAGATGAATACCGACGGGCCCGCGATGAGTTTCTTCACCTCATGCTGGCTCTTCCCGCAAAACGAGCAATACAACAGCTTCTCGCTGTTCGAACCTTTTTTGTCCGCCATGAATGTAGAGCCTCCGGACAGGTAGATGACATGATACGCCGAATGCTCCGAACGCCGCGCCTAGGGCGCGACCGGAGTCGGCTGGATGCGCTTGCCGCAGATGCTCAGGGCACTCGGGACGTTGCAGGGGCGCCGCGCAAATCGGGTCGGCACCCCACTTAAGCTCACGGGCGCTTCAGCAGCACCTGATCGATCAGCCCGTATGCCTTCGCGTCCTCGCTCGACATGAAGTTATCACGGTCGGTGTCGCGCGCGATGCGCTCCACGTCCTGGCCCGTATGCTGCGCGAGCAGGTTGTTCAGCCGTTCCTTCAGGTAGAGGATCTCGCGTGCCTGGATCTCGATGTCGGACGCCTGGCCGCGTGCGCCGCCGAGCGGCTGGTGAATCATCACGCGCGAGTTCGGCAGCGCGAAGCGCTTGCCCTTCGCGCCCGACGCGAGCAGGAACGCGCCCATGCTGGCCGCGAGACCCATGCACAGCGTCGACACGTCCGGCTTGATGAACTGCATCGTGTCGTAGATCGCCATGCCGGCCGACACCGAGCCGCCCGGGCTGTTGATGTAGAGGCTGATGTCCTTGTCGGGATTCTCGCTCTCGAGGAACAGCAACTGCGCGACCACGAGGTTGGCGGTCTGGTCGTTCACTTCGCCGACCATGAACACCAGGCGCTCCTTCAGGAGACGCGAATAGATATCGTACGAACGCTCGCCGCGGCCGCTCGTTTCGACGACGATCGGCACCAGCCCCAGCGCTTGCGCCTCGAAACCCTGCGGCGCGTTCGAAGCAAGCATGTCCAGCAATTCAGCGCGAGTGATCATTCAATGAACCTTGTTCGAATGGAAAATTGAACGGAGGGAAGCCGCCCGCTCAATCGCCATATTAATGGCAACCGTGCGCTTGACGTAAAAACGGCGTGCGGGCCGTCGCTCCGACAGCCGGCACGCCGCTAGAGCAACACTTACGCTTGCGCCGATGCGCTCGCGAGTGCCTCGAAGCTCACTTCCTTGTCCGTCACCTTTGCCTTGCCCAGCACGAAGTCGACGACGTTGCTTTCAACGACGAACGCTTCCATCTCGGCGAGGCGCTGCTGGTTCGAATAATACCAGCGGACCACTTCCTTCGGGTCTTCGTAGCTCTTCGCGAACTCGTCGACTTCCGCGCGGATCTGTTCCGGCTTCGCTTCGAGGCCGTTCGACTTCACGAGCTCCGCCAGCACGAGACCCAGCTTCACGCGACGCTCCGCCTGCTCGGCGAACATCTCGGCCGGGATCGGTGCGTCCTTCGCGTTCGGCACGCCGCGCTGCGCCAGATCCTGGCGAGCCATTTCGACGAGACGTTGCTGGTCTTGTTCGATCAGCGCCTTCGGCACGTCGAGTTCGGAAATCTTCAGCAGCGCGTCCATCACCTGGTTCTTGACGATGGCTTGCGTGCGACGCTTCGCTTCGCGCTCGAGGTTTTCCTTGATTTCGGCGCGCATCTTCGTCAGGTCGCCGTCTTCGATGCCGAGCGACTTCGCGAATTCGGCGTCGATTTCCGGCAGGTGCGGCCATTCGATCTTCTTCATCGTGACCGTGAATTGCGCCGTCTTGCCCGCCACGTCCTTGCCGTGGTAGTCGTCCGGGAACTTCAGCTCGAACGTGCGCTGTTCGCCGGCCTTCAGGCCGAGCGCCGCCGTTTCGAATTCCGGCAGCATGCGGCCTTCGCCGAGCACGAACGGGAAGTCTTCGGCCGTGCCGCCCTGGAACGCGACGTCGTCGATCTTGCCGACGAAGTCGACCGTCACGCGGTCGCCGTTCTTCGCTGCGGTGTCCTCACCGCCGTCGCCGTGCTCGCCGGCTTCGCCGCGAGCGTGGTAGTGCACGCGCTGCTTGCGCAGGATGTCCAGCGTGCGGTCGATTTCGGCGTCGCCGATCGACGTCGTCGAGCGCTCGACTTCAGCCGTCGCCAGATCGCCGATCTTCACTTCCGGGTAGACCTCGAACGTCGCGTCGAACGCGTACGCGTCTTCAGCCTGTTCCTGCTTCGGCTCGAAGCTCGGCTGGCCGGCGACGCGCAGGTTTTCCGCGCGGCTGATCGTGAAGAATTCCTGGCCGATCTTGTCGCTCAGCACTTCCGCCTCGACCTGACCCGAGTATTGCTGGGCGACCATCTTCAGCGGCACCTTGCCCGGGCGGAAACCCGGCATGCGAACGTTCTTCGCGAGTTTCTGGATACGGGCGTCGATTTCCTTCTGCACGGTGTCCTTCGGCAGGGAAATCGTCACGCGGCGTTCAAGCTTGCCGAGGTTCTCAACAACGTTAGCCATGGCTTCAATCGTCCTAAAATTATTCGAGCGAATCGGGTTTTCCTTGCCGTGCCTGCCTGCGGCGTGAGGTGCGTCTCACGCACACGCCGCGCCGGAGCGCCACGCCATCCCTGCACGCGCCGGATGGCTAGCGCAAGCGGCTCGGAGCACGGCTTTGGCCGGAAGAATCGACTATTCTAGCAAACAATCTTCCTCATACCGCCAGATCGGCACGACAACCGTGCGCACCCGCATTGCCGCCCGCTCCCGCGCGCGGCAATGCGCGCGGATCGCCGCTATGCCAAACGCCGTATCCACCGCGGGCCCGCCATCCTGTAAGCTCCGATTGAAGGTGCGCCGCGGCCGCGGCCGCCATTCTTCACACCAATCACGCCTTCCGGAGACACCATGCCGCAACACCCGTCCGCGCCTGTCGTCGTCATCGCGCCCGATTCGTTCAAAGGCTCGCTTTCCGCCGAGCAGGTCGCGGACGCGATCGCCACCGGCATCCGCCGCGCCCGGCCCGACGCGGTCGTGCGCTGCTGCCCGATGGCCGACGGCGGCGAAGGCACGCTCGACGCGATGCTGGCGGGCGGCGGCACGCGGCGCACGCTGCAGGTGGCCGGCGCGTCGCTCGCCGCACGCGATGCGGCGGTCGGCGTGATCGACGCGCGCACCGCGATCGTCGAGACGGCCGAGATCGTCGGCATTACCGATGCGGTCGGCATGAGCGTGCCGGTCGACGCGCGCAGCACGCGCGGCATGGGCGAAGCGATCCGCACGCTGCTCGACGAGGGCGTGCGCCGCTTCTTCGTGGCGCTCGGCGGCAGCAGCACCAACGACGCGGGCGCAGGGTTGCTCGCGGGCCTCGGCCTGCAATGCTTCGACGCGGCCGGCCAGCCGGTCGAACCCGTCCCGGCACGACTCGCCGACATCGCGCGGATCGACGCGGCGGGGCTCGATCCGCGCCTGCAGGACGCGGAATTCATCGGCATGTCCGACGTCGACAACCCGCTGACGGGCGCGCATGGCGCAACCGCGGTGTTCGGTCCGCAAAAGGGCGTGACGCCCGGGCAGGTCGCGACCCTCGACGCCGCGCTCGGCCATTTCGCCGACCTGCTCGAGACCGCGCTCGACCGGCGCTGCCGCGACCTGGCCGGTGCCGGTGCCGCGGGCGGCCTCGGCTTCGCGCTGCACATGCTCGGCGCGCAGTTCGAAGCCGGCGCGGAAGTCGTCGCGCGGCAGGTCGGGCTCGATGCGGCACTGGCCGGCGCCGACTGGCTGATCACCGGCGAAGGCCGCTCCGACGTGCAGACGCTGCACGGCAAGGCGCCGTTCATCGCGTGCCGCCATGCGCGGGTCGCAGGCGTGCCCGCGTCGCTGCTGTCGGGCGCGGTCGACCCGGCCGCGCTGCCGCGCCTGTCCGAACACTTTTCCGGCTGCTTCTCGCCGGCGCCCGGCCCGATCACGCTCGACGTCGCGATCCGCGACGCGGCGAACCTGCTCGCGAACGAAGCGGAACAGTTGACACGGCTGAAGTACGGCGCACACTGACCGTTGACCCGAGCGCGCGATACAGGAA
This sequence comes from Burkholderia sp. BCC1998, assembly GCF_905339875.1. Classification (NCBI taxonomy): domain Bacteria; kingdom Pseudomonadati; phylum Pseudomonadota; class Betaproteobacteria; order Burkholderiales; family Burkholderiaceae; genus Burkholderia; species Burkholderia sp. BCC1998. The sequence goes on along the minus strand of NZ_CAJPHE010000003.1, from coordinate 345,710 downwards.
CAATCGGGCCCGCCCTTTTTCTTCAGGATTCGACATGAAAGGCCGACAAGCCGGGCTCGATCAATTTCTGACCTATCGCCTCCATGCGCTCGCGAAGCGGTCCGACCGCGGGATCGCCGACGTGTACCGGCACAAGCTGGACATCTCGCTGCCCGAGGCACGCGTGATCGCCGCCGTCGGCGCCTTCGGTCCGTTTTCGATCATGGATCTCGCGCGCCACACCAATCTCGACAAGAGCCAGGCGAGCCGCGCGGCGGAAGCGCTGCTGCGCCAGGGGCTGCTCGAGCGCAGCGCGAGCGAGGAGGATGGCCGGATCGTGCTGATCGCGCTGACCACCGACGGCCGCGCGCTGCATCGCAAGATCATGCCGATCGTGCGCAAGTGGAATGAAGGCTTGCTCGCGTGCCTGTCCGACAGCGAGCGCCAGACGTTCGAGCGGCTGCTCGACAAGGTGGTCGCGAACGCGATCGAACGCGACGACTGAACCGTTTGGCGGGCGTAGTCGGTGCCGCGCTTGTATCGCGAAGGTGCGGCATGGGCTGCAATCGCTGCGGCCGCGCACATGTTTCAGGCGCCTGCCGCTTTACCCGGATTTATTCGGATGAATCCCGCGGGCCGCCCGAGTCGCGCAAGCGTGGGCGGCGGACCGGGCGACCGCTCGCCGTTTCGTCATTCTTCCCTGCATGCCGGCCATCGCCGCCGCGCTCTCCCTCCGCTACAGCCCGCTGTTCGCCGCACGCTGACGCAGCAACCCCAGCACCGCGTCGCAATACGGCGTCGGCACGCCGAGCTTGCGCCCCAGCTCCGGAAACACACCGAGGATCGGCCCGATTTCCAGCGGCCGCCCGGCCTCGAAATCCTGCAGCATCGATGTCTTGAACGCGCCGAGCTTGCGCGTCACGGCAATCCGCTCCGGCCCGCTCATCCCCGCATCGAGGCCGAGCTGCGCGCCGATCGCGGCCGCCTCCTCCATCATCCGCAACGCGAGATCCCGCGTGAACGGATCGTCGAGCAGCTGCTCGGCCGTCGAACCCGTCAGCGCGCTCAACGGATTCATGTTCATGTTGCCCCACAGCTTCGCCCAGATCTCGGTGCGGATCGCCGGCGTCGACTCGACGTCGAAGCCGCCCGCGGCGAGCGCCGCCGCGAACCGCGCGGTCGGCGCGGCGAGCCGGTGATCGGGCGAGCCGACGATCAGGCGGTTGCCGCGGCCGCGGCGCACGACCCCCGGCGCATCGGTGCTCGACGACAGGTGCACGACGCAGCCGATCGCCTGTGCGGGCGGCAACGCCGCCGAGACTGCACCCGCCGGGTCGATCGCGTCGAGCGGCACGCCGTCGAGCGGGCCCGCGAGCCCGTGCGTGAACCACCACGGCAGCCCGTTCATCGCGGCGACGATCACCGTGCCGGGCCCGACCAGCGGCGCGATGCGCGCGGCCAGCGCCGGCAGCGCCTGCGCCTTCAGCGCGATCACCACGTAGTCCTGCACGCCGAGCGCGGCCGCGTCGTCGCTCGCGCGCACCGGGACCGACGACATGACGCCCGCCTCGTCGATCACGCGCACGCCGTGCGTGTCCAGTGCATCGAGCGTCGCACCGCGCGCGAATGCGCTCACCGTCATGCCGGCCCGCGACAGCGCGGCCGCGAGCAACCCGCCGATCGCGCCGACACCGACCACCGCCGCGCGCACCGACCCTGAATTCGTGTCGTTCATGATGGAAATCCGTCTACCGGGAGCTGACGAGCATAACGCCCAATGGTTGCGGATACAACCATTCGTGCCAGCACCCGCATGCCTGTGCCGGCACGAACGATTCAGCGCGCCGCGCCACCCGCCTCCACCGGCTCGTCGTCGGTCGGGCCGCCCGTCGCGCCGAGCACGCCGGCGATCTGGCTCTTGTCGTGCATGCCGAGCTTGCGGTACGCGCAGCGCAGGTAGTGACGCACGGTCGTCGGCGAAATCGCCATCTGCTGCGCGACCTCCTTGTGCGAACGGCCGGCACCGTAATAGCGGATCGCCGCCAGCTCGCGCGGACTCAGCCGGTCGAGCAGCGAGCGCGGCCGCGCCTCGATCTGGAACAGTCCCGCGACGGGCACGCACCGGATGCGCAACGCATCGCCGATGAACGGCTGGCCCGACTGGCGCCGCACGTGCGCGACCAGCGGCTCCGGTACGCGCGGGCCCGTCCACGCCGGCCATTCGGTGCGCAGCACGTCGTCGAAGCCGTGATCGGCGTGATGCAGCACGCCGAAGTTGTCGCACAGCGCGCGCGCCGCCGGCGCCACCGCGTCGCCGCGCTCGCGCGTGAGCTGCGCCGCGCGATTGATCGTCAGCGCGGCCGCCAGATGCGGGATCACTTCCTCGAAGCGGCTCGCGTCGTCGTCGCTGAACGGACGGTTCAGGCCCTGGCGGTAGATCGACATGAACGTCGTCAGCCCGAAGCGGCGGTCGAGCGTACACACGCACATCAGTTGCGCCAGCCCGTACTTCACGCACCAGTCGCGAAACCGCGCGTCGAACCCGGGCTCGACGACCGACAGTCGCACCGCGCGACCGTGCGCGCCGAGCAGCGTGCGCTGCGCGAGCGGATCGCAGTCGCGCACGCGTTTCCAGTCGCTGAAGAACGCATGCGGCAGACGGTACAGGAAACTGTTGTGCATCACGGGGCCGGTCGGCACGTGCGTCGCGACGCCGGTCCACGCGGCGTCGAACGGGATGAGCCCCTGCAGCAGCGAAAAGAAGCGGCACTCGAATTCGCCGATGCCCGACTGCGCGGCGAGCGCGTACAGATCGAGCAGCATCAGGCCGAGTTCGCGCCGCGCCGCGTCGCCGCGCGTCACGCCGTCGAAATCGGCGCGGCGCGGCGGCAGCGGCGGCCAGGCGGATTCGTCGAGCACGATCGCGGCCGGCACGTCGCGCAACGCGTCGAGATCCTGCCCGATATCCGTCGTGATCCTCACCTTCCGCTCCCCTGCCCGACCGGGCCGCTGATGCGCGCAACGCAGACCGGCCGATTATAGCGACCGGCATTTTTGGCGGGCGCCGCCGCCGGAGTACACGACAGCCCCATCCATTTGAACGGGACGCCGCCCGTTGCTGCCGCGCAGCACGCCGCGCCGCGGCGTCGCGGCGCGTCCATGCCGTGCACCGCGGGTTTTCCATACCGTTCATCTGCACGACTGTTCGCCGGTTTTCCCGCTGCGGACACTGCGTCGCGACAACACCAGCGACAAACGATGCAGGACGGTATGGAGAACCCCACGTGATGACACCCCGCTTCATCCGCACGGCGACGGCCGCCGCTGCGCTCGCCGCGTGCAGCCTCGCCGCGCACGCGCAATCGACCCTCACGCTGTACGGCGCGCTCGACGCCGGCGTGCAGTACCTGACGCATGCCGACGGACGGCACGCGGCCGTGCAGTTGCAGAACTACGGCATCCTGCCGTCGCAGGTCGGGCTCAAGGGCAGCGAGGATCTCGGCGGCGGCTGGCGCGCGCTGTTCAAGCTCGAACAGGGTCTCAACCTCAACGACGGCACCGCGACCGTCCCCGGCTACGCGTTCTTCCGCGGCGCGTACGTCGGCATCGCGGGGCCCGTCGGCACCTTCACGCTCGGCCGGCAGTTCAGCGTGCTGTTCGACAAGACGCTGTTCTACGACCCGCTGTGGTACGCGTCGTACAGCGGCCAGGGCGTGCTCGTGCCGATGAACGCGAACTTCATCGACCACTCGATCAAGTACCAGTCGCCGGCGTTCGCCGGCTTCGATGTCGAGGCCCTCGCCGCGACGGCTGGCGTCGCGGGCAATACGCGCGCCGGGCGCGTGCTCGAACTCGGCGGCCAGTACACGAGCAACGGGCTGTCGGTCAGCGCGGTGCTGCATCAGGCGCACGGCGACGCGTCGGCGGCTGACGACGCGTCCGCGCGCCGCCGCGAGCTCGGCACGCTCGCCGCGCGTTATGCGTTCGCGACGCTGCCGCTCACCGTCTACGCGGGTGTCGAACGCCTGACCGGCGACCTCGATGCGGCGCGCACGATCGTCTGGGGCGGCGCGCGCTACCTGACGTCGGGCGGAATCGGGCTGAACGCGGGCGTCTACCACACCGATTCGCATACGCCGGCGATCGGCCGCCCGACGCTGTTCATCGCGAGCACCACTTACGCGCTGTCGAAACGCACCGTCGCCTACCTGAACCTCGGTTATGCGCGCAACAGCGGCCAGAGTTCGCAGACCGTCTACGAATACGACCCGACGCCGCTCGCCGGCGCATCGCAGTTCGGCGCGATGGTCGGCATGTACCACCTGTTCTGATTCCGTCCAGCGAGATCCCGCCATGAAAACCCTTTGCTCCACCGATGCCGCACTGCCGTCCGACGGCCGCGCGTCGCCGTTCGCGCGCTCGACGCTCGTCGCCCTCGTCGTGTTCGCGGCCATCACGCCGCTGCTGCTGCTCGTCGCGCCGGCCGTTGCCGGTCAGTTGGCGACGCAACTCGGGCTGTCCGCGTCGCAGATCGGCACCTACTTCTTCGTCGAACTCGGTGCGTTCAGCCTCGCGACCGTGCCGTCGTACCTGTGGCTCGGCCGCGTCGATGCGCGCCGCGTTGCCGCCTGCGCGATCGCGCTGTTCGGCGCGGGCAATCTCCTGACCGCGCTGTGGATGCCCGGCTTCGTCACGCTGCTCGCGCTGCGTGCCGTCACCGCGCTCGGCGGCGGCTCGCTGATGGTGCTCTGCATGACCAGTGCGGCCACGAGCGAGAACAGCGATCGCGTGTACGGCCTCTGGGTCGTCGGCCAGTTGATCGCCGGCGCGATCGGCCTGTTCGTGCTGCCGCACGTGTTCGCCGGGTTCGGGCTGCGCGCGCTGTACGTCGCGCTGGCCGTGCTCGCGCTGCTTGCCGCGCCGCTGTCGCGCGGCTTTCCGGCGACGCTCGGTGCGCGGCGCGCGTCGGCGCGGGCAGCGCGCGGCGCCGCGACGAATACGCCGCAGCGCTTCGTCGCGCTCGCGATCGGTGCGGTGCTGACGTTCTATCTCGCGATCGGCAGCGTGTGGACCTTCGCGAGCCGCGCGGCGGCGGAAGCCGGACTCGATCCGCAATCGACCGGCAACGTGCTCGCGATCGCGAGCGTGATGGGGATTGCCGGCGCGGCGCTCGCATCCTGCGCGGGCGGCCGGCTTGCGCGGCGCACGATGCTGGCCGCCGGCTACGCGCTGCTCGCGGCGTCGCTCGTCGCACTCGCCGCGCTGCCGCATGCGCGCGGCTACGGCGCCGCGATCTTCGCGTTCAAGTTCGCGTGGACGTTCGTGCTGCCGTTCATTCTCGCGACCGTCGCGCAGATCGATACGTCCGGGCGCCTCGTCGCGACGCTCAATTTCGTGATCGGTGCGGGCCTCGCGGCCGGCCCGCTGCTCGCCGGGCTGTTGCTCGATGCCGGCGGCACGATGCACGCGCTGTTCGCGGCCGCCACTGCTGTCGCGATCGCGTCGTTCGCCGCGCTGCGCCATATCGATCGCCGCGCGCGGATTGCCGCGGCTGCCATTTCCTCCCAACCGTGACAGGTCAAGCACATCCATGAATCGCACTGCCTTCTTCACCGACGAACGCACGTTCTGGCACACCGGCGGCACGCACGCGCTGTTCTTCCCGGTCGGCGGCTGGGTCCAGCCGCCATCGAGCGCCGGCTACGCGGAATCGCCCGATTCGAAGCGGCGCTTCCTGTCGCTCGTGCAGGCGTCGGGCCTTGCCGCTCACCTCGACCTGCGCGGTGCCGCGCCGGCCACCACCGGCGATCTGCTGCGGATTCATCCGGCGAGCTATCTCGACGCGTTCCGCGCGCTCAGCGATGCGAACGGCGGCGACCTCGGCGATCTCGCGCCGTTCGGCAAAGGGAGCTACGAGATCGCCGCGCTGTCCGCCGGCCTCGCGATCGCGGCGCTCGACACGGTCGTCGGCGGGCATGCGGCCAACGCGTTCTCGCTGTCGCGCCCGCCCGGCCATCACTGCCTGCGCGATCGCCCGATGGGCTTCTGCCTGCTCGCGAACATCCCGATCGCGATCGAGGCCGCGCGCGCGAAGCATGCGATCGAGCGCGTCGCGGTGATCGACTGGGACGTGCATCACGGCAACGGCACGCAGTCGATCTACTACGACGATCCGGACACGCTGACGATCTCGCTGCACCAGGACCGCTGCTTTCCGCCCGGCTACAGCGGCGGCGACGAGCGCGGCGAAGGCGCGGGCGTCGGCGCGAACCTGAACGTGCCGCTGCTCGCGGGCAGCGGCGACGACGCGTATCGCCATGCGTTCGAGCGGATCGTGCTGCCGGCGCTGGAACGGTTCCGGCCGGAGCTGATCGTCGTCGCGAGCGGTCTCGATGCCAGCGCGGTCGACCCGCTCGCGCGCATGCAGTTGCATACCGACAGTTACCGGTACATGACGCGGGCGGTGAAGGAGGCGGCACGGCGCCACTGCGGCGGACGGCTCGTGATCGTGCACGAAGGCGGCTATTCGGAGGCTTACGTGCCGTTCTGCGGACTCGCGATCGTCGAGGAACTGGCCGGCATCCGCACCGAGGTCGCCGATCCGATGCTCGACCTCGCGATTGCGCAGCAGCCGGGCGAGCGGTTCGTCACGTTCCAGCGCGAGCTGCTCGACGAACTGGCCGTGTCGTTCGGGTTGTAACGCGCGCTCACCAACGAGATGGGGCCGGCCCTTGCGCGATCGGTGCGGATGGGGTTTCCTGTGCTTTTACACCTGCCGGGCCCGGGCCCCTCTTCAGATGAAATCGTCTCCGCGCGAACCCGACACCAACGACAAAGCGCGCCGCCAGCCTTCGAAGCTCGCCCTGAATATCGCCGCGGTGCTGGTCGGCCTCGTCACGTTCGCGATCGGCGTGGCGTGGTTGATCTATAGCTGGATCGTCGATCGCGAAGCGCAGTATTTCGCGATTCCGCTGGTGTTTTCGGTGCCGGTGATCGTGGCGGTCGCGGTGCGGAGTTTCTGGGACTAGGCGCGCGCAGAACGACAAAGCGCCGCGGTCGGTGGACGCGCGGCGCTTTTCATCAAATGCGGTAGCAATATTGGCGGTTCGCTCCCGGCCGCTCACAAGCCGGCGTGTCGACACGGGTTGGGAACCGCGCCCTGATATCCGCTGGCGAAACCCAGCGCGGAACCGAGCAGCGCCGTGCCGACCGATTTCAGGACGGTTTCGCCCGACAGCGACACCCCGCTCGAAATCAGCCGGCCCGAATAGGCCGAACACTCCGGGGAGGCTGCGCCGGTCTGCACGGGTCTGGCGCTCCACGCGACGTTGTCGGCGGCCGTCGTGGCAGATGCCGGTACGGCCAGCGCGAGCGTGAGTACGGCAATCGATGTGTGTGTGATGTTCTTCTTCATGGACGGTCCTTGGCAGGGAACGCCGCGTACAGGAACTGTAATGAAGAGATGATACGCGCTACGCGACCCGAATTTCCGTGCGCTGGACAGGAGCCGTGTATCGGCGAAAATCGTCATCAACAAAAAAGCGCTGCCGGTCAGCCGACCGGCAGCGCTTTGTTGGAACGGTCCTGGGCGGAGCCCGTTCGACTTCGTGGTGCGTGAGGCCGGATCCACACTAGAACCGTTCTGCCTTTCTGCTATCGGGTTTCTGCGAGTTCGTTTTTTTCGGATGCCCCCACATATGCCCCCTTGCGTTCAACCTGTCGATTTTGTGTCTCATCGGCACAACAAATCGGCGGTTTCCATCATCGCGCAAGGAGATCGTCATGGCAAAGAACCTCGTCGGGGCATTTCGTTTTTCGTTGGCTGTTGCCGTACTGCTCGCATGTGCCGCATGCGGCGGCGGTGACGACCCCGGTCCTCTAGTAGCACGCAACGCGACGGCCGGCGGACAAGTCGGTCTAGCACTCCGGCCTTGCGAAGCACCGGAGGCGCCCTGCCCGGCTTCGCAAGCTCAAGGCGGCCTCCGGAAGTGACGACGCAGTGAAGCTCTATTCGACCTCCGATACTGCCGGCTCGATCCGCAAGGCGTTCGCTGACTTCACTCACGTGCTCGTGAACCGCGGTTACACCACGATAAAGCCGGCATTCTTCAAGAGCGCATCGATCGCCGATCTCCCCGTCTACGTCTGGGCATGGTGGGATCGTGCGAGCGATGGGCAGCTGGCGAGGTGGCGAGACAACGGCGGTGTGTTGCTGGATCGCTACACGTATTCTGACCGTGCGGGCCCGGCTGACGTACTCGTCTTCGTGGAATGCCCGATGACCATGGACAGGCTGACACGCTCCTACGCGAATACGTCCGAATACACCGTGATCCCAGTCCCGCATACCTGGCGCGTGCACGAGGAATGCATCGACCTCCGAACACCGAGAGTCGATGATCTGCGCACGATTTGGAGCGCATGCCGAGGACAGCGCATGACCGATGATCAGTTGGAGTCCAAGACTGGCATCCCGCGTCAGCGCGCTACCTACATGCGCAAGAGCCTCAAGCCCGTAGAGGAATGGGAAATGCGTCCACGGCTGGCACCGGACGCGCTCGGCTTGTCGCCCGCATGGGGCTGGATCGGATGCGGCCGCACGGAGCTGAAGAAAATTGTCCGAGAGGAAGGTCACAAGGCCGCCATCAAGGAGATGGTTCGCCTTGGACACATCTCGTTGACCAAGTGGCAGGTCTACAGGAACGACGAACCCGACTGGGAGTTCCTCGAGCGCAAGCGCAAAGTCGCTATTGCTGATCTTGCCGAAGTTCGATCACTCGTTGAGTCGCTTCCCGACCATCTTCAAGCTTGACGACCGTCTGCCGGATCTCTTTGATCCGTGGTGCGTTCTGGTGGTAGAGCTGGTTCAACTCGGACAGCGCCAGGTCGATTTCTCGGTCTCCCACTGCGCGTTGCTCCCCGCCCCTGAGCGCAATTGCTGCTTGCAGCTTCACCTTCGCCATCGCGGCGCTATCTTTGTGATCCATCGTCGCGAGGCCATGAAGCTCCTCGAGACCGACTACCTTGTATGCGCGCGAGAGATCTGCGATGCGTGCCTCGAACTGCTCGCTGCTCATGCGGGAATAAGCTGGATCGACCTTGATCTTCTCGATTGCCGCGGCGAATCCTTGGAGTTCGGTGGACGCACGTATGTACCCGTCCAACTCATGGGCGGTGCAGTCGAGCGTCGAGGCAGCCAGGAAGATGTCCCCCTTGGCTTCGGTCAGGGCGGTCTTGATCGATTCCTCGGAGATCAGGCCGGCGCGCATGGAGCGTCTCATTTCAGTAGCTCAGCCCTTTTGCGTAACCCATGGACTGCAGCTCGGGCAGCTGCTTCTTCAGCCGACCGACACCGATGTCGGTGCGGTAGAACGGACTGTTCGGGATCTTCACCTTCTTGATGGCACTGTACGCCGAGCGGCGCGCGCCGGTGATCGTCTCGCCGGTACCAGTCGCAATCAGCACGTAGTCGCCGGCTGTCACCGGCCCCGGCAAGTCCACGACCTTGCCGTTCACCTCGCGTGGCGCGACGCCCATCATCACCTCGGAGAAGTGCAGGTGCTCCATGTCCTCGGCGCCGTAGATCGGGATCCCGCACAGCTCCTTGTTCGTGATCTTCGAGTACGGGAAGTCGGGCAGCGCCATCAGCACCGAGATGCACACCTCGTCCATACGGATCTTCAGCGTGTCGCGGCCCTGGATCTTGTCGGCCATCCACTGCGCGGGGTCGCCCTCGATCAGCGCGGTCAGGTTGTGGCGGATCGGCCAGCCGTCGCGCATTGTCCACTCGAGCGGATACGGGCCCTTCCCGTCGGTCGGGATCATGCAGTTCACGTCGACGTACCCGACGTACCCGATCCGCTTCAGGTGCTCCGTGGCGGGCTTCAGCACCTCGTCGGCAAGCTTCGATTGCCGGACGACGCGTACCGTGGTGCCCATTTCGCCAGTGTTCACGCCCAGGTCGCCATTCATCAGCTTCTTGTTTTCCCAGTTCTCGACCCAGCCGCGCGACCAGCCGTCCGGGCCGAAGAAGCCGCCCACGGCCATCTCGATGCCGCTGATCTTCTCCTGCAGGATGAAGCCGTCCTTGCGCGCCGCAGAGCGGTACTTGTCGATCTTGTTCCAGCGCCCGAGCATGTAGACCATGTCCGCGGCGCTGTCGGCAACGTAGGACATCGCGCGCTCGCCATCACCGGACGGTTTCGACACGAACGCGTTGCCCTGCTTCTTCACGTAGGCGATCGCGGACTCGTAGTCGTGAAACGTCTTGCCGGGGATGATGCGCATCCCGCACTCTTCCATGACCTTCTGCCCGACCTCGCGGTCGAGCTCCCACTCGACGGCCGCGAGGTTGCAGCCGTAGATCGGATAGCCGATCCGGCGGTACGGCTCGAGCATCTCGAGGTAGCTGACGTTGTCCGGCGTGTAGATCAGGTCGGCCCAGCCGAGCCACTTCCGGCGCAGCTCGTCATAGTCGCGGATCTTCGGCACGATGCCTTCGCCCGCGTGACGGTCGGTGCCGTCCGGGCGCGGCTTGTCGTACCAGATGACCTGGTGCCCCCACTCCTGGCAGCGCATCAGCCAGTCGAGGCAGTTCGAACCGACGTCGATCGCGAGAATTCTCATGGGGCAGGCGGCCGCTGAAGGAGTTGTTCGGTGATGGCAGGACCGGCGCGGTTGTACAGGTTCGCGGCAGCCCATGGCGCCACGGCGGCAGCGGGGTTGACGCCGAGCCCCGCGCCACCCAGCACGCCGGCCACGATGCCACGCTCGGCGGTGTTCGACGTCCCGGGCTCGCGCAGGAACAGCGAGCCGATGTCCGCCAGTTTCCCGAGTTCGCCGCCCTGGCCCATCGCCATCGCGCGCTTGCCGTACGCGTTCGACGTGACCGCGCCCATCAGCGCCTTCGGGCTGATGTTGCCACCGGGCGACTTCGCCACGAGCGGCTCGATCGTCTTCCCCATCGCATACTGACGGCGCGCGGCGGCGTAGCGCGCAGCCTCGTCGGGCGACAGCTGCGGCAGGAACGCGTCTTCGATTTCGCCCTGCAGGTCGCTCAGCGCATGCCGCAGGTCGCCGTTGGACGTGCTGCGGATGGTCGACTTCAGTTTGGTCAGGTACGGCCGGAGCTTCGCTCCGTCTAGCTGCCGCGCGGCCGACGTCGCCCCGCCACCGGAGAGCGCCTGGCGGGGGCCGGCCAGGGCCTCGAGATCGTCGATATACCCCTGAATCACGCCCTGCACTTCCGGCAGCTGGTTGCCCTTTGCGCGCTGCAGGCGATTCAGGAATGCGTTGTCGATCGGGATGCTGTGCGCAGCCGTGATCGCGTCGATCTCGGTCCCCGACTTCTTCATCGCGTTGGCGTACACCTGGCGCGTCAGCTTGTCGCCTTCGCCACCGATCGCCTGGATCAAGCGCTGGTTGAATACGCGCTGGTTGGCGCCCGACGTCTCGCCGGAGAATGGCACGTCCGACGACAGCTGCCCGGCGATGCGCCCGAATTTGTTCTCGTACATCTGGTCCGGCCGGAAGCGGAATCCCATCTCGTGCGCCTCGCGCGCGAGCCGCAGCGTCTCCGGATCGACTTCCGGCAGCGCTCGAGCAGCGGCGCGCGCGGCACCGCGGCCGACGGCGTTCGCACCAGCTCGGGCGGCGCCGGCCGCACCTTCACCGGTGGCCAGCACACCGCGTGGCACTTCCGGGATCCGCGCGAGCATCGGCCCCTCGACGGGCAGGCCGGCCAGTTTGCTGGCGTCCATCATCTGGCCAAGCGCCTCGACGTCGGCCCGGCCGGCCTCGGTGCGCGGCTGATACGACAGCTTTCTGGCCAGCGCGGCGCCGGCCCGGTCGCCTTCCTCGATGCCCTGCTGCGTGCCGTACTTGCCGCTCGTGAGCGTCTTGCCGATACCGTACGCGGCGCCCACAGGCGCGGCCAGCGCGCCGGTTGCGGCCGACAGGCCGGCCTCGCCGAGTCCGACTGCGCTCTTTCCCAGACCGAGCAGGCGCTCCGCGATGGTATCGGCGTGCTTCGATGCCGGAGCTGGCGTCGGTCCATCAGGCGGCAAGCGATCGAGAGGTGCGACCGCGCCGGCGGCACCGCGCGGCGCAGCGCCGTACTTGTCCCACGGCCCCGTAGCGGAAGCTGCAGTGTCCTGCGCGTATTTTTCCCACGGGCCGGCCATTACATCTTCTCCCAGTTGCTTTGCTTCGACGGATCGCCGCCCTTGAACCGGTAACCGCCCTCGACCGTGCCGACCGCCGGCGCACCTTCACCGCGGCCGGAAATGCGAGCCTTCTGCTGCGCCTGCACTTCGGTCGGCGCCTGGCGCGCCGCGGACATTTCCTTTTCCATCATCGACAGCACCGCGTTGAGCTGCTCCGGCGTGCTGGCGGTGGACAGCAGTTCGCGTGCATGCTCCTTGTCGGACACCGTGGGCACGCCAGTCGGACTGATCGCACGCGCATAGGCGTTCACCGAGGTGTTCAGCGCGGTGCCGAGCGCAACGACGCGCGGGTCGCCCGTGCCCGTTTGGGCCGCCTGCATCGCGCGGTTCACGCCCGGAAACTCGGTGCGCGGCAGCGCAGCCGACGCTTCGCGCACGAGCGGGAAGGTCTTCTGCGCTTCTGCGACGGCCATGCCGATGTTCGCTGCGCGCGTGGCACCCGTCCGCGCTGCCGCCTTCTCGCCCTGGAAGCCGGCGTTCGCGGCGGCGATATCCGCGCCGGTGCCGCCCGCCTCGCGTTCCTGGCGCATCACCTCACGGCGCAGCGCGATGATGTTCTTCGCGCCCTGCGCGCCACGGCCGAGGTTCTGGTAGACCGACGTGTCGCCGGCGCGTGCCTGTTCCGCCAGGAACTTCAGGTCTTCCGGCGAAAACTTCGCATCGTCTCCGTTGGCCATCGCGATCGACTGCCGGCGCAGCGCGATGGATTCAGCGCGCAACGCATTTGACTCGGCGCGTGCCTGCCGACGGTCTTCGCGGTTCAGCGCGTTGTCCTCGGCGCGTTGGCGCAGCGCATCGTAACGTTCCTGCAGCTGCGCGATCTGCAACTGATGCTGGAACTGTTGCTGGATCTGCGCGGCTTGCTGTTTCGCCTGCGAGTCGAGGATCGGCGTCAGCTGCTGCAGGCCGGCCATCAGGTCGGCACCCGACAAGCCTTGGTCCTTCAGCACCTTGATCGCGCCGTCGAGCGACAGCGGTCCCGATGCTTGCTGAGTCGGGCCCGGAGCATTCGACGGCGGCGCGGGAATTTGCGGTGGCGTAGCCTGCGCAGGACTCCCCGCCGTCGGCATCGGCCGAAACGCGGGCAGTGGCGGTTTGCCGGGCGCGCCGGTTCCCATTCCCGGCGGCATGCCAGGCGGAAGCGGAGGCATCTGCCCCGGCGCCGGGCCCGCCATTGACGGTTGCGCGGGCATGGACGGTTGACCGGGATTCGGCGCTTGCGGCGGGGGCGGCATCTGCGCGGGTTGGCCCTGCTGTCCAAGCAACATCGGCAACGCATTGCCGGCAGCCTCGAGCGCAGCCTGCTTACGCTGACGGTCCTGCTGCTCCGTCTGGAACTGCGCGAGCTGAAGCATGCGCAGCTGGCGTTGCGCGGCCTGCTGCTCCGCAGCCTGTTGATACTGGAGGAAGTAAGGGAGCCCCGCGAGTCCGGCCATATCTCACCTCACATCGTGAACCCGTACGAGTTCCCGCCGCCCGAGTAATACGGGCTCGACGTGAACGCGCCGCTGAAGTCGCCACCGCCGAACGAGCCGGTCGTGCCGTTGAAGAAGTTGCCGAAGCCGCCGGCATTCTGGATCGAGTTACCCAGACCCGAAATGCCCTGCGATACCAGGCTGCCGAGCGCGCCGGCGCCCTGCGCCTGCGCCTGGAACGGCACCGATTGCGCGCCGGCGCCGTAGTTCAGGTACGGGATGATCTGCCCTTGCAGGGACTGCGCCGACGACAGCGGGCCCTGTTCCACCTGCGAGGCGAACGTGGCCGCGAGACTGCCCGGGTACGCCGCGATCGAGTTGGACGTGTCGTACGGCAGGCTGCCCGCGAGCAGCGTGTACTGCGGCGCCTGGCTGAGCGCGTTGGCGCCCGCCTGTCCGTAGCTGCCGGCCGTATTCGCTGCGCCGGCGTAGCCCTGCAGGCCGGACAGCGCGCGCTGCAGCTGCTGATTCTGCCAGTCGATGTTGAAGTTCGACATGGCCTGGTTCGCCACGCCCGCGCCGGCGGCGGACTGCCCGAGCCCGTACATCGAGTTGTTGGCGTTGACCTGATCCTGCACCTGCTGCTGCGTGCGAGCGTACAGTGCGCTCTGAGGATCGAGGCCCAGGTTGAACACGTTCTGCCCCGCGCCGAGCAGCTGTTGCTGCGTGGCCAGATCCATGTTGCCGAGGTTCGTCAGCGCACTGCCGACGTTCCCGTACTGACCAGCCGCGTCAATCGCGTGCTGCAGGTACGCCGGCCCGTACAGGTTGCTCGACGCATACCCGTTCTGCAGTGCCTGCTGGTAGTACGGCATCAGGTTGCTGATCGCAGCCTGATTCTGCGAGGCCTGCGCCTGCAGGTTCTGCCAGCCGAGATCGGCCTGCGGGAGGCCTGACGGCACGTAGTAGGAACCGCCCCCGCCGCCCGACGTGCCGGGGGACATCATGCCCGATACGAGCGAGCCGCCGATCCCTGCGGCGAGGCCACCTGCAATCGCTCCGAATGGCATGGCTCACTCCTTCTTCAACGTTTCGGGATCCGCCACGCTTTCAGCGTGGATGCAAAGCCACGTCAGGTTCGTCAGCGCGGTAATGCGGTGCGTGAGGCCAGCCTTCACCTCGAGCATGCACGGCCCGTGCAGCACCTGCAGTTCGCCTTCGATATCGAGCATCGCCGTACCGTGTGCGAGGTAGCTCAGGTGATCGTAGTCGTGCACGTGCTTCTGCACTTCCTCGCCCGCGCGCAGCGTCTGCTCGCGCGCGTACACGCCGCCGGCCGTGAAGTGGTGCTTGATGGTCATTTCTCGCACCGAATCGACACGATCAGCGTGATCCGATCGTCGTCGCCCTCGTTGACCACTTCATGCTCTTTCGTGTTGTCGAAGTACCAGACATCGCCCGGCGCCATCACGACGCGCTCGTCCTCGACGCGATTCCAGCACTTCGGATTCGTCTGCAGCGGGACGTAGAGCTTCGTGTTGAAGTGGCGCACGTGCCAGCTGTCATCCGCGTGCGGCAGGATGCGCTTGCCGGCCGGCAGCTTCGTGATCAGGATGCCGCCCAGGCGCGTGCCTTCGACGCGCGCCATCAGGCCGAATACGATCGGCCGAAGCTGCGGCAGCGCATACCATTCCGGGTAGAAGATCGCGTCGTGCGCGTCGTTGAACCCGGTATAGTCGCCGGCTGCCTTGTACGGCTTCTCGTCGTTGTACCGGAGCCAGATATCCGAAACGTCGACGTGCGGACTGCCCTCGGCCGTGGTGCGCGCGGTGTGGCGATTCCACAGCCCCGGCTGGCGCGCGATGGCGAGCAGCAGGGGCGTAGTGTCGATGCCGGCGCCGATCCGGACGAGGTTGTTCATCGCTGCGACACCTTCACGTTCTCCCATGCGTGTGTCACGCTCATGCCGAGCATGCCCATCAGCAGTGGGAGCATCTGGGTCAGGTCGGCCGGCGCGACATTGATCGGGTGGCCGATTGCCGACGCGAGGAAATTGGCGATCGGCAGACCGATCCAGTTCCACGCGCAGCCGGTACCGCACACCCATCCGATGTACGGTCGCCAGCCCGAAGTGAACGGGCTCGGACTGGCCGCTTCTGCCTGGTTGATCTGCAGTTGCCCCTGCACCATCGCGAGGACGGCGGCGAGCTGTTGCTGTTCCTGCTGCGTCTTGTCCGGCCAGATCCGTTGAACGATGCTGGTCGCCAAATCAGACACGGCGGTAATCGGATCAACGGCCATTGCCGCCTCCATTTCCGTTGAATTCGGCCTGTTCGGCCATGCGCCGGCGCAGCAGACCGGCCGATACCTTGCCGCCCGCCAGATCCCAGCGCGGGAACTGCGCCGCGGCGCCGTCGTAATTACCGCTGTTCAGCAACTTCAGCAGCGTGGAGCTTTCGAAGTTGCCGGAACCCAGGTTGAAGACGAAGTCGACCATCGCGTCGAACTCACCCTGCGTAACCGGAACGGTCACAGCATGGTTGACGACGTTCACGGCCCATTGGACGTCCTGGTCGAGCCAAGCCGCGGCCTGGTCCTGAGTACAGGTCATGCCCGGTGCCACGCCGGCTGTGTGCCCGTATCCAATCGTCCAGACGCCCACCTGATCCTGGTAGGCAGTTAGCTCGCAGCCTTCGAATTGCTCCGTCAGCTGCTTGCCCGTCAGCGAGTAGTTCACAGCTTCCCCACCGCGTGCAGGATCTCGGATACCTTGTCAGCGGTCGCCTTGCCGGCGTCCTCGACGATGGCTGTTACCGTGTTCTCGATGTCGGAGAGGCCTTGCGCCTTGCTGTGCAGTTCGACCAACGCTGCCAGCTTCTCCGGAATGGAACGAGCGTCCGCAACAATCGCGTTGAACTCGTTTTCGATGCTTGTCCAGATGCTCATTTCACTCTCCTACAGAAACTTCTTGAACCCGCCACCGGCGCCGTACGCAGCGAGTGCGACGAGGGCGTACATGAAAACCCGCCACGCCAGACCGAGGACGCCCCGGCCGACGTTGAGCTGGAAACGCTGGGTGATGCCGCTTTCGATCTGCTCGGCGATCGCCTTGACGTCGTCTTCGGTGAGTGTCCGGTTTCCCATGTTTTCCCCGATAGTTGTGCGAATTGTGGTTTTGTTTCCCGCGGTCATTCGAATTCGAAGACGATGACCACCCCTGGAGTTCCGTTCAGGCCGGCCTTGGCCGGCTGCGCAATGCTGTTGTTCGCTCCCGGGCCGCCTGCGCCGTAACCGGTCGCGGCCGACACATTGAATGCTGAGCCGCCCTGACCGATGGGGTTGGAACCGCCGTCTCCGCCGATTGCGTTACTCGGGAGCGAAAACGCAGCAGCGCCGTTACCGCCCGTCGTCGAAAACAGGAAGCGCCCAGTGCCGGATGGCGCGGCCGCGCCTGCGGTTTGCGCCGCGAATACGTTGGTCGACCCCGCCGCAACAGCGCCGCCGGGTGAACCGCCGGGGCCACCAGGGCACACCAGCAAGGCTCCAAAACTCGTCTGCGCTCCATTGCCGCCGACCGAGCCGGAAGCGCCTACGCCACCGGCGCCGATCGTTACGGTCTGCGTCACGAGCCCAGATGCGATGAAGATCTTCCCGTACGCCCCTGAGGATCCGCCGGCGCCGATCGCCCACTGCCCGGAGGATGTAGCCGCCGCACCGCCGCCGGCACCGCCACCGCCCACGGCTTCGACGAACGCCTTCGTGGCACCGGGCGTCGGTGTATAGGTACCTGATGCGGTCAGAATCTGGACGCCGACCAGCGAGCCAGGGGAGATCGTGCCGATGGGCATCGCGTTCGCGTTCACCTGGTTGACGATGAAGTTCAGGTCGGTCATGACCTGCGACGCGTCGGCGGTCGTTCCGTTTTGCAGGTTGGCGGGTAGCGTGCCGATGATGCCGCTCATGATTTACCCCTGGTTCGTGTAGCCCGTGTCCTGATAGCGGGCGAAGAAAGTGCCGATCTGAACCTCGTTGACCGGCGTTACTGTCACGTCGAGCGACATCTTCTGGAACACGAGCGCAATCGGCCACGGGATCGTATAGACGTGCGGAATGCTGGCGTTGGACGACCAGTTCGCTAGCCCCCACGTGAATGCGTTCCACACGGTGCCTTGCGCGGGCGTCTTCACGTAAGCCGATGCGATCGTGTTGTTCTGGTCGTTCAGCGCGGTCAGGTTGAACACGACCTGGTTGCCGGTGGACCCCAGCTCGAGCGTCGATTCGACGACCTGCAGCTGCTGCATGTGCCCGGTCTTCGGAAAGTCCGACGAGCGCAGGTGGCAAAGGAGCGGCGTGCCGGCATCGAGATAGCTCGAGTTCGCAGAGGGAATTGTCGTGCTGACGAACAGCGCGGCGCCTTGGCCGGCGCCCGAGAGGACGAACGATTCGCCGTATTGCGACGCGCAGTCATAGATGAAGCTGTGCGGCCCGGACCAGCGCTTGCGACGGATGTCGTACCAATAGTCGTTCGTCTGCTGCTGGCCCTGGATCAGCGTCGGCACACACACGCGATAGATGTTGCCGGCGAACGATGCACTGATGCGCGACGGCTGCGTGGTGTTCTGGAACGGGACCTGCAGATCCGCCGGAAAGTCGGTACCCGGCCGGCTCGACAGCGGCACCAGCGTGCCGAGGAAGTTCAGGATGTAGGGTGCGTCGACGCCCGCGAAGAAAATCCCGAACGGTCCCTGGACGATGCTGCGCGGCGCGATGCATCCCGTCGTCAACGATACGTAATTCAGCGCCAGATTGTTCGTCGTCGGGTCGCCAGTGATCTGCCAGATCTGGTTCTGCTTGAATGCCACCAGCGCGCCGATGACGCCGCTCGATGTCGTCTGCAGCGGCAGGCCGGACTGCGCGGTGACGGGTGTGCTGTCGCCGATCGTCAGGGACTGGGACGCGTTCGTGCGGGTGAGCGGGTTCAGCGCATCGCTGAATTGCAGCGTGTTCCCGACCGCGAAGTACGCCCGGTTGTTGAAGTTCGCGACGGACGTCGGCAGTCCGGTCAAACCGTTCGTGGCCAGGTTCGACGACGACCACGCGGGGGCGGACGGCGTCGAGATATCGACCACGCCAAAAAAGTTTGACCCCGAGCCGCTGAAGCCGGGATGGGTGATGAGGATCTTCGTGCCCACCACCGCCACAGTGGGCGGCGTCCATGCCCCGCTGGTGGGCGGCGATGCCGGGACGTTGCCGGCCGTGACACCACTGATCGTGATGAACGAATTCGTCGCTAGGTTGTAGGCGAACGGCTCGTCGAATCCGGGATTGCGCGCGCTCGACACCATGCCGTACGCGACATTCCCGATCACCGTATGCACGGACACGAAGGTGGGTGTCGTGAAGCTGCCGAACGTCGTTGCAGCGTTCCCCACACCCGGACGCGCAACAATGATTTCCGGGTTACCCTGGTCGAATACGAGGTTGCTCAGGAGCTGGCACGCGCCGGCGAAGGCGTCCGTCGCGTCGAACGCGTCGCACAGGCCTTTCGGCGTGAAGCGGACCGGCTTCGCGTTGCGGATCGCCATGGTCCTAGTCCGTGATCTTCGTCGGCTTCAGCGTGCGGTTCGTGTGGAAGCGCCGCGGATCGAGCCGCACCGACTTGACGACCTGCTGCTCGTCGCCTTCCATGATCAGGTGTGTGCGCAGCATTGCCTCGCACTGCGCGCGGAACGATTCCTGACGGGCATCGTCCGTCTCGCTCATCAGTTCCGCCGCCGTGGCCTTGATCAGGTAGTGCTGGTCCGGGAACCAGGGGATCGTCGTCGACGTTTCCGGTGTCGCGATGTCCGGCTGCTTCACCATGTACCGATGCGTCAGGACGATCTGCCCGGACGACTGCGGATAGATGAAGAGCTGGCCCGCCGAGTTGTTCGCCTGCGCCGTCGTCTCGTCGTACAGCAGCGTCATGAACTCGTACGGATAGTTCGCGATCGACGGATCCTTGAACTCCTGGTCCCACTCTTCCGGTGAAATCGGGTGCAGGAAATATGGCAGGTTGTTCTGTTGGAAGAACAGGTCGTACGTGCGCAGGTAATTCAGCGGCAGGACGAACGGACCGTAGTTGTTCGCCTGGACCGTCACGAATTCGGTGACCCGGTTGATCTTCAGGTCACGATGCAGCCAGAGGTCCTCCAGGACCATGTTCAGATAGACGCCGCCCTGCGAAAGCCAGCCCGGCGCCTTCGCAATCGCGCAGGCGCGCGCGACGATCTGTTGGGCCTGGAGGTAGGCCATTTCACGCTCCTCCGCGGGCGTCGGCGACCTTCTTGCGCGCCTTCTCGAGCTCGGCCTCGATGCCCTTCAGCTGCTGCGGCGCGTTCTTCAGGTTCGCCTGCTCCTGACTCGACAGCGCCTTTGCCCCGGACTTGCCGGAACTCTTCGCGTTCTGCCGCTCGAGCAGATCCGCATACGCGCGCGCGACGTCGTCACGCGCTTTTTCCCACTGTTCGATGTGGGCTTCGAGGACCGGGATCTCGAGCATGCGTTGCTGACGCTGGAGCGCTTCGCGCACCAGGTCCATGCGGCTGTCGAGGGAATCCTTCGATTCGCCCTCGACCAGATAACCGCTGGCCGAGAGCTGCGCCTGGTTCGGCGCCGGGAGGGTGATCGTGAAGTTGCCGATCACCGTTGCAGCCGTAACTTCCTGGGAGGCTTGCGACATGGTCTTCCTTTCGGGGGTTGGGAATTACGATCGAGCCCAGGCCGGCACGGGGCCGCCTCCGAGCACCTTGTTCTGAGCCTGCCGGTACGGGTTGAATGCGTGGCCGTTGATGTCGTTCTCGTGCACCCAGGTACGCGCGACCATTTCCTTGATCGAGCGCAGGGTGTCCGTGTCGAACTTGTACGTGTGGCCGTGCAGGTACGGCGTGCCGTTGATCTTCAGGTGTTCGCCGCCGCACGGCGCGAGATCGATGCGATACCACCAGAGATCCGTCTCGCCGTCCTCGGCTTTGCCTGCGAAACGCTCGACGACGCCCGACGTCAGCAGCGACGACTGCGCCTGCGCGGAAAGGCGCGCCGATTCTTCCTCGGCGATCTCCTTCGCGGCGCCCAGCTTGGCGTTTTCGGCTTCGAGCGCCTTGATGCGCTCGAGCAGCGCTTCGCGGCTTTCCTCGACCGGTGCGGCGCCACCGAGCAATTCGTCGGCGTCAGCCGACCCCGCAGCCGGTTTTCCCGGCTCCTGCGAGTTACGTGCGGCCATCTGATGTTCTCCGGGTTTATTGCGCTTGCGGCGCGCCGATGTTCTCGACGGTCGCGGTGATTACAGCGGCAGTGTTTTCGCTCGCCGGCTGGCCGACAGGGGGAGTCGACATCGAAGGCTGCGTATCGTCGATACGCACCCACAACATCGCGCCTACCGCGTATTGCGAAAGCGGGTCGGCCATGTTCGTCGTGAACGTCATCGAACACGTTCCGTCCACCGCCGCCAGGGCGATCACCGCCGGCTGGATGCCGTTGAACTGCAACACCCCCGGCGTGATCGACGCGACCTGCATCTGCTTCACGAACTCGTTCGCCATGTCCGCTCCGATTACGGCGTGGTCACGGTACCGCCCTGGTAACCCGGCGCGAATGCGGAGCCGCATTCCACGCGAGCCAGGAAGGCCGTGTTCAGCAGGATCGAGCCGTAGAACACCTTCCACGACACGACTCGCGTCTGGTTCAGCGGATCCGACTTGTCGGCACCGGTCAGGTAGTGGAACTCGGGGTTCTCGAGCAGCACCTGGCCGTAGCTGTGGTTGCCGATGAAGAGCACCGGGAACACCGACACGCCGGTCGCCGGCGCGGCCGGCGGGACCTGCGAAACGCCAATGCCGGTCAGCGTGATCGTCTGGTTCGGCTGCAGCTGCGTCGCCTGGCCCGCGAGCACGCCGGTCACCGGCACGCCGTTGCCGATTGCCGTGGCGAGGTTCGCCGGGCTCGTGGTCGTGCCGATGTACACGTTGAACACGTAGTTCGGGAACGACGGCAGCGTCACCGAGATCGAGCCGGTCGGGCCCGTGACGCTGATCGACGACGACACCTGGTAGATCGTCTGCTCGACCGACGTCAGCGCCGGCGCAGCCGTCACCTGGATGTAGTACGTGCCAGTCGCCAGCTGCCCGCCGGACGTCGATGCGGAGCCGTTGATTGCGGCCGCGCCCGTCCAGTACGGCATCATGTTCGTTTCGCAGAAACGGATGCCTCCGAAGTCGCCCAGCTCGTTGTTGTACAGGCGATTGACGTCGCTGTAGGCCCAGGCTTGCTGGACCGACGCGTTCTCGCGCATGTCCTGCGCCGAGAACGGGCTGATCAGCGCGACGTAGTGCTGCTTGACGCGCGGCGTCGTGGACGGGTCGCGATACGCGCCCGCCTCGATCATCATGTCTTCGCGCTCGTCGCCGTTGAAGCGCGGCACGCCGTACGCGGCCATCGACGCGAACAGGCGGTTCGATTCGTGCGGCGACATCACGTTGGATGCGGTCAGCGCAGCGCGGTTTGCGGCACCGCCGGCGTAGTTCACCTGCGGCGCGGACAGCAGCGTGTTGAGCGTATTGCGCTCGAGCGTTTCCGGCATCTGCAGCGACACCAGTTCGCACGCTTGCTGGAACAGCGGGTGCTTGATCGTGAGGTTCGCCACGTCGGTGATGATGACGCGGTCGCCCCACTGCTGCGCGGTGGCGCTGACCTGTTGCAGCGTCATCGCTTCACCCGGGGGCGCGACGCCTTCCTGCAGCGGCGCGTACGGCAGCGGCAAGCGCTGGTAGCGCGACGCGGTGTACGTCGTGCCACGGTTCGTGTCGAGTTTCAGCGGCTTGCCGAACTGGTACGCAACCAGCTGGCGGCGCGCGAGCGGCTCGACCTCTTCCTGGATGTACGCTTCGACGTCAGCCGTGAAGCTCGACGACTGGTTCGTCACCCCGGGGAACATGAGGCCCGTCAGGAGGGCCAGAATTTTCGTCAGCATGGTGTCCTCGTGCTGGTCAGATGTTCACGTCGGCCAGCCGCGCGGCGCGCTTCTGGTGTTCGGTTTGCCCGCGCGCCGGCGGCACGTTCGAGCGCACACCCGGCGGCTTGCCGCGCGGAACGTCCGCAGCGGGAGTCTTCGCTTTCGCCTTCGGCTTCAGCTTGCCGTCAGCGATGTCCTTGCCGAGCATGTAGTAGTAGACGGCCTCGCGCGAGGCGTTGCGGCCTGCGCGGCGCTCTTCCTGCACCGCGGCTTCGACGCGATCGCGATAGCGCGCTCGGTGCGGATCGCTGGCGATCTTCGATTCGAACAGCGTCTGATCGCGAAGGTCCTGCGCTTGAAACAGCGCCGCTTGCGCGGCCTGTTGGCTCTGGCGCAGCGTGCGGTTCGATTGGATCTGCCAGCGCTCCATCGGATCCAGATTCGGATCGCGCAGGCGTGCTTCTTCGGCTTCGAAATCACGATCCGTCGTCGGTGCTGCCGGTGCGCGCGCGGTGTCGACCGCACGGCCGCGGCGTTCTACTTCAGCTTCCAGCGCCGCGAGTCGTTCGGCGTCCGTCGTCCCGCGGCGGGTAGGTGCTGTCGGCTCGACGAAATCGAACTCGAAATCTTCTTCCGAAGCAGCATCAACGGGATCGATAGCACCAGGATCGCCGCCGCCAGCGCCACCAGCATCAGCGCCGTCGATCCCAGCGCCAGCACCAGGGTCCGACGGATCACCATCATCGACGCCGGGAAACAGAAAACCGAGAAGTCGCTGCAGGAGCTTGCTCATGGCCGCCCTTACGATTGCGTGCCCGTACCGACCGACTGGATCGTCGCGGTAGTCGCGCTGGTGATCGTGATCACAAAGTCACGGAACGTGTTTTGGCTGACGCCCATCGAGCCGCCCAGCGTCCAGCCGGTGTTCGTCGTGACCGTCCAGGCGAATGCGCCGCCGGAGCTGTTGATGACGCGCAGCTGCCACGTGATACCGACCGGGTTCTGTTGCACCGAAGCGGGAAGCGCGGCAATCAGGTTCGCCACCGTCGGCAGCGTGAGCGCCTGGCCCGCGGCGAGCGTACCGGTCAGGTTGAAGAACGTTTGAGCCGCGCCGGAGATCTGGCTGCCCGCTGCCGTGAACGCCGTCGTGTTCGCGGCGGTGTTGTAGATCGCTTCCTGCAACGGGTTGATGCCGAGAATCGCGTTCGTCAGGCTGACCTGATCCGGCATCGCCCCGACATCCTGAATGCTCGGGATCTGGCCGGGGCCGATGGCCGGGAAGACGAGGCTGACGAGACGGGCCAGAATGGTTTTGCGCACGATGATCTCCTGATCAGGGTTCCGCACTTTTTATTCCGGTTTCCCTAGGAAACCAAATTGGTCAATAACCGACCACCAACGTCACTCGGATATTGCTAGCTGTGGCACTCCCGGACGCCACGACCTGCACATCGAGCTGATCGCCCTCGTTGAAAGCGATGAATCCGTTCCCGGTTGCGCCAAACGAAGATCCACCGCTGATAGTGGCCGTGAGCGTGGTATTGGCGCTGTTCTTCCGCACGGTGGCGGTAAAGGTCTGGCTGGCGCCCGGGGCGTTCGTGGACGCGATCAGCACCTTCTGGACATAGCCGGCGTACGGCGCCTGAATCTGTGCCAACGCTTCGGAGCTGTTGGCGGCACCGTTCGCGAAGTACAGTGTGCCGCCCGCGGTGATCGCGCCGTTACCGTGCAGCATGCCGACCATGCCTGATTGGGACACCGTCGAATCGATACCGACCAACGTGGCAATCCCGCTGGAAAACGACCCCTCGAAAATCGTCTGCGAGAAATGGTTTCCATTAGAAGTTCCACTTTCCCTGATGCCCCACGCCGCCGGACCCGGCGAGCCGCCTGCATCGAAAATGCAGCCAGTGAACTGGTTTCCGGTCGCATTGACGAGAGAAAGCGATGAGAACGTTGCGGCGCCAACCATGAATCGCACATTGGAAAACGCGCTGTTGGTCGTGCCAGTCAGCACGGTGTTATCCGCATTCGCGCTATCGAAAACGGCGTTCGTTACTTGAATCGGGCCCGTTGCTGTGCCGGCGCTGAAGACGTTCGTCTTGAAATTACTGACATGCACATCCTGGATCTGGACCGTGCCCAGTCCGCTATCGAGCAAGAACCCGTAATTGACGAGGAACTGCCCTTCATAGATGACGTTCGACACCTTAATGTCGTTCGACGTCGACGTCATATGGATCACCGAGTTGCCGGTGGTCGACGTTCCGCTGATCCCTTGAATATGGATATCGTGCGAAGCCGTCGCCCCGTTGCCGGTAATCTTGATGCCGTCCCCCGTCGCGGCAATCCCGGCCAGGAGAATGTTTTGCAGCGTCAGGGAGCTGGCGTATTGCGTGTTGATTTCCGCGCTCGTCCCGGTCGCGCCGCTCTGCGAGATCTGGAAGTTTCCGACGATCGCATACGTCTGGATCAGATTCCCGGCACCCGGATTGGCCCAGGTGATCATGTCGAAGCTCGTGCCGCTCGAATTGACGATCTTCGTCCCGAGCCCGTTGCCGATCAGGTTGACCGAGGCATTCGTGTTCGGCAAGACGATCGACGCCGTGATTTTGAACGTGCCGTTGGGCAAGTACACTGTGCCGCCGGCGGACGACACGGCCGTAATCGCGTTGTTGATCGCCGTGGTGGAATCCGCTGCACCAGTCGGATCCGCACCGAAGTCGACTGCCGAGACGATGTCGCCGAATTTGCTCGCGTAGCTGCGCGCAACGGCGCCCGTGCCCGTGGCAAGGAAGTTCAGCGACGGATTGCTGGTCGACGCGGACAGCGTCGTGAACGCCCCTGTGCCGGGTGTCGTCGAGCCGATCGGCCCTGGCGCGGCGAACGTCGCACCGCCCAGCGTCGCGGCGTTGATGCTGGCATTGCAAGAGAACCCGCTGCCGCTCGTCCAGGCCAGGGCGTTCGTGGCCGCGCTGCACGAAGGAACCGCAAGCGCCGTAGGGCTCGCTGTCGAGCCGGTACCGTTACCGATGATCGTGTTCGCTGCTTGTGTCGCGTGATCCGCAAGCGTGACAAGTCCGGTCGCCGTGAAGCTGCCGGTAACAGTCGGCGAGGCGATCGTCGGCGAGGCGGCGAGCACGACGGATCCCGACCCGGTAGACGCTGTGAAGCTGTACGCGCCGGCGCCTGTGCGGCTCATGAAGCCGGTCGATGCAAAACCCGTGATGTTGTCGAGCGCCGTGCCGCTGGCCACAGCGCTGTTCGTGCCGCCCGATGCGACCGGAATCGGCGAGCTCAAGCCAGTGATCGTGCCGCCCGTAATCGCGGCGTGCGGGATCGTCGCGGTACCGTTGATCGCGACGTTGTTGTACGTCGGACTCGGATAGCTCTGGCCGAAGGCGGTTGCGGCGAAGAGCAGTGCCAGTTCGGCAGCGAAGAATTTTTTCATGATCACGACAGTGCGAGAGTGCCGCCGTTGTTCCAGAGCACGCCGGCCTGCGCCGGCAATGACGTCGGCAAGCTCTGGAACCACGCGAGCATGATTGCTCCGAAGATCGGTCCGGTACCTGTACCCAGCAGGTTGAGCGCGACCGTCGTCTGCTGCGCCAACGAATTCACGGCTGCCTGGATGGTTTCCGGCGGCGCGTCCTTGCCCTCTGCGCGAATGAGTGGGGGAACAATCCGGAATGCATCAGACATGGAGCGCCTCCAGCCTTTCCTGTGAGCTCGGATGCAGCGCGCTGCCCGGATGCGGGTGCCGGCGCAGGAACATGCGCAGTCCCGCCGCCATCCCCTGCTCCTTCACGTACCGGTCGGCGGCGAGCTCCTGCTCACGTACGCGCGCGAAGACCCAATCCGGGCGGAAGATCAGCTGAAGCGTCAGCAGCCACCAGAGCCGGCGCAGCGGGTCGCGATGAATCAGGTGCGCGCGCTCGTGCGCGAGCACGGCGTCCTTCTCGATCGCCGACAGCGAGCGGAAGAAGATGCCGGTCTGGATGGTTCCCCACGGCGTGCACCGGGCCACGAAACGCTTCATCGCGGCCCCGCCATCGGTGAGGCGATCTGGTCGGGATGGATCATGCCGGCAGGACCTTGCGGCCGCGGCTGCCCCGGCTGCGCGCCCGCGCGCGGCGTGCCGGCAACGCCCGGCCCCGCGCCGCCCGGCACGCCGGGTTGCCCCTGCGGCGGCTTCGGTGCCTGTTGCGCCTGGAGCTTCGCCTGCATTGCCTGCTGGTGCTGCTGGATGTGTGCGCGGAACAAACCGGCCGCGTCGCCGGTGAGCTGCGCGGCCTGCAGGTGCGCGGCGATGTGTGCGCGGTCGTCGTCGGCTTGGTGGATCTCGGCCGGCAGGCCGTTGTGCATCATCAGGTTCTCGTCCTGCGGATCGAGGTGGAACAGGTTCCGCTCGTCGATCAGGATGCGCGGCGCCACTTCGGGCCCGAAGATCTGCTCCGTGCCGTACTCGAGAATCGGTCCGATATTCAGGCGCCGGCCGTCGAGCTGTTGTGGCGGGATGCCGCGCAGGACGTTCATCCACGCGATCATCTGCTGCATGCGCTGCAGGTTCTGTTGGTACGACGTGCCGCACCAGCGGAAGAAATAGCGCTCGCCGAATGCCTGCACCGGGATCGTCTGCAGGTTCGCACGCGCGCCGAGCTCGCCGAGAACCTCGACGGTCAGCTCTTCCGTGCGGAACTGCCGGTCGAGTTCGAACATCCATTCGACCAGCGGATTGAGGATCACTTCCTCGTACCGCTTCGCGTTGTCGATGATGTTCGATTCCTGCTGCTGCGCCATCGCAGCCATTTGCGCCTGGTTCTTCCGGCCGGCCGGCATCTTCCCGAGCATGGCGTCGTTGACGTCCATCGACTCGTTGATCTGCTGCTTCAGGTTCTCGCAGAGGGGGATCGCGTCCTTGTAGATCGCCGGGAAGTTCGCGAACTTCGTCTTGTTGGGGTCGGTCAGCCACACCGCAGCGAGCCCCACCACCATCGACTGGTAGTTCGGGTTCGACAGCGGATCGACCATGGTGATCGGCAGCAGGCTGTACTGCGCCGAGTCCTGTCCCATGTTCCAGAAGTCGTTCAGGTTCCACTGCAGGAACTTGACCGGCTCGATCTTCGAGATACCGAAGAACGAGCCCGTGATGCGCTCGATCGGCGCCGAGATGATCGGCCGCTTGCCCGACCAGAACGGATTCCGGATGATCCCGAGGATCACGTCCTGGCCGGCGAAATAGACGAAGCACGGCTCCTTGCCGTTGCCCAGATCCAGGTTCGTGTGGACCTCATAGATTAGCGCGTACTTGAACGTGCCTTCGGTGCGGATCCCGGCATCGCCGGTGCGTTTCTTCGGCGGCACGTACTTCTCGCGGCCGCCGTCCGGCTTCGCGAGGTTGTCGATCAGTTCCTTCGCCTCGACGCCGACGAAGATGCCCTCGTCGACGAACCGTTCGACGGCGTCGATCGTCAGGCGCAGCCGGATCGCGGTCGCGGTGGCCTTCTCGATGTCGTTGCAGGTCGGCGGGTAGACGGCCAGGTCTTCGGTCGCGAACTGCACGATGTCCGGGCCTTCGGTCGTGACTTCCTTCTCTTCCTTTTCCCAGCTCCAGTCGTCCTCGTCCGCGGCGAGGTCTTCGACCTCCCCGCCGAGTTCGTGGTCCTCAAGGATCGGCGGCTTCTTGATCAGCTCGGTCACCCGGCGCTGCGTGCGCGACCAGTCAACGTAGAGATTCCACTGCCCCGTCACATCGCCTGCGATCAAGTCCGCACGCACGACATCCTTGATCGCGGCCGAGCGGATGTAATGCTCGAGCAGGCTGATCTGCGCGAACGGGATGTTGCCGTCCGGGCCGGTCGCGCCGACGTGCTTGTGATTGACTGGGAAGAGCTGCGCGATCGTGCGCTTCACGCGCGCGTTGACCGCGTTGCGCACGGCGGGGATGTAGCATTGGGAGTTGCCGGAATACTGCTGATTCTCGTCCGGCTGCGCGTTATAGATGGACCAGTATTCCTCGCAGCGGTCCATCTGCTCCTGCTTGTTCTGGTAGCACTTCGCGATCTTCGGGTACAGCTTCGCCGCTTCGGTGTAGGCGTCGGAATCGGGCTTGTCGGCCCAGTTCTCGATCTCTTCGCCCGTCTTCTCAGCGTCGAGCGCCCGCGCGTCCAGTGTTTCGACCGCGGGCTTGTCGTCCTGCTTCTTCGGCTTCTTCGAGCGGGCCATGGATCAGCACGTGGTAACGACGCGTCCCTGCTGTTGCAGGTATTTCGCGAGGTCGCCCAATGGCGCTTGAACCGGGGGCGTCACCTTGACGAAAACGGTCTTCAGGTGTTCGCGAATGGATTTCCATTGCGCCGGTGTCGGGGGTTCATCGCCGGAAAGTTCGGCGAATCCCTGCATCCAGTAGGAGAATTGTTCCGGAGTCATGGCGTCACCCGATCACCTTGCCGCGGAGCTTGCGCTCGAGCGAAGTGCCGGTGCCGCGATCGCGCGGCGTGCGCTTCGGCCGATCATCCGCGTTCGGTTTCTTCGCCGTCTTCTCGGCGAAGAAGTCACCGATCGGGCGCGACTCGGAGCGCGAGCCCAGATATTCGCGGCGCTTCTTCATCACATCCCTCCGATCGTCCATACGATTCGCGCGACGTAGGACTTCCCGTCTTTAGGAATCTTCGGCAATAAATGTTCACGGAGAAGGTCGGGTACCGAATCAAGCCAGCGGTCTGACTCGTCGGCCTTAACGACCATCCGAACGGCCATTCCGGCTTCGTTTTCCGGAACGAGAGTCTGATTCGGATCAGCCTTCACGATCACAGACCCGGTTTCGACAGCTTTTCGCGCATCGGACCGCCCTGCATGCGCTCGCCGACCTTCTCGGGCTTGCCGTACGCGCCACCCTGCTGCTTGCCCTTGTAGAAGTCCGACGGCCGTTGCGTCGGTGCTTTGTGGTGATGGTTTCGATCGACTGCCATGGTCATCTCCGCGGCAAAGTGGTCAGGTAGCTCACACCCTGCGGGTTGACGCCCATGTTCACGCCTTCCGGCAGGACGTCCGCTTGCTGCGAGCAGATCACGTACACGGCCGCCTCGAGTCCCTCGACGAGGGTACGATGCGGACCAGTCTCGGGGAGCGTATTCCGGTTTCCCGCGCGATCGACCGGGTAGTTGTAGCCACCGGCCATCGCGTTCAGCGTGTGCTTCGCGCCGTCCTGATCGACCTGGAACAGACGTCGAGCCTTGGCCTCGGTGCGGATGAGCGGAGAAAGCGCACCTCGCGAGACGTTCACGTATGCCCCGCGCATCGGGTACATGTTCGCTGCGCGAAGGGCAGCCACAATCGGCATGCGGTCGGCCTGGTCGAGCACATCGGCCGGCAGCCATGTCGTCACGCGTGCGCGTGGAAACGCAGCACGCACGAGCTGCGTGATGTCGGATACCGCTTCTTTGGGGGGTACTGGCGAGATCCAGTCAGCCACGACGACGATTCGCTGACCCTCGATGCAAACCAAGGCCGCGGTTGTCTCCGTGCCGTTCGAATTGAACGCCAAGGCAAGGGGATGCTGCTGACTCGGCTGGTACTCCGACGCGATGTTCCACTGCCCGAAGTCCTCGTACACCGGAGAGCCCGAAAACACGCGCTGAAAGTACGCAAGGGCGTTCAGGATGTCGCGCTTCCCGCTGGGGAAATTCAGGATCTCGGCGACGAGCTTCGGGTGTTGCCCATGTCCGCCGACCAGCACGATGTCGCCGGCCTCGAAGAAAGGCTGCATGCCCATGATGAACTGCACCTTGTCTCGATCCTGGGGTGCAGTGAGCGGGCGAAGCGCCAGCGTCACGCCGCGGCGGAGCATCTCCGCGCGCATCGGCTGCAGCAGCCACTCGTCGAGGGAGTTCTTCTCAATCGCGACGGCCGCATCGCCATAGCGAGAGGATGTCTTGAAGGCGTCGTCGATCACCTCATCCGGTTTCCAGAACTCGCCCGACGATGCATGGACGTAAATCTTCGTGCCGAGACGGCTGACCACTACTCGGCCAGTCCGGTCGCTCTTCTTCACGTCCGTGGTCCGGGCCGGATCGGTGATCACGACCTTCGGTAGCCATGGCGCCGGGTCGACTGGGCACTCCCGGATATGCTCACTCTCGAAGGGCTTGTCCTGCGAGCCGATCGCCATGAGCATGTACTCCTGCATGAAGCCCCGAAGTTGCCCGGCCCGCTCCATCTCATCGCGCTTCCGGCGGACCCAGTCCATCGGATAGCGCTCGGGCCACATTGCCACCGTTTCAGGATCGTCGATGTCGCCGTTGCAGATCGGATACCGCCGGCTCGTCCAGTCCGGGTTATCGCGAAGCCGGGTGATCATGCAGTCCTCGGCCAGCGGCGTGCCGGTGACCCGGATCTTGCCCTTGACCTTGTCCATCGCCGGGATCAGTTCGAGGTAGAGCTTGCGCATCGACGCGTCGACCGCCGCCTTGTCCTTGACCCGCTCCTTGTTCTCGATGTCGTCGAGGTACGCCCGGTCAGGACGGATGTCGCGCCACTTGAAGCCGCGGAATTCCTCCTCCCAGCCGTGAGCCTCGAGCAAGACACCGTTCGAAAGCTCCATCTGGTGCTCGTTCCAGACCCTCCCTGACTCCTTCAGCCGGCCGAAAAGGCCCTGCAGCTTCGTGTTTCGGGTCGCCTCGAACTTGATCGCCTCAAGACGCTGGCAGGCCTTCGTGTACGTCTCGCCGATGATCAGGCAGTACCCGAAGTTGCCGAAGCACGCCTCGATGAGCAGATGTTCTTCCGACAGCGTCGACTTGGCACCCTCCCGAAACGCTTCAATCAGCACCCACTCGTCGGCGCATCGCCAGAGGTCCATGACCTCGACGTGAAACGCCGGCGACGCCTGCGGATGCCGATGCGGGAACAGCATAGCCGAGCCGAGCGCGCGGTCCTCCGAGATAGCGGTTAGCAACGCTCCATTGGTCAGGGCCATGAGATTCCTCCTCGCGGAGGATCATCAATGTTTTTCCCGTGCGCAGATTGGGGAGAGGGTTCGCGAAATTTTGTCACCCCGTCCGTGGGGCCCTGGGGTGGTCCCAGAGTTAGGATTTCGTAAGGCAAAGATGAGAATCGATCTCACTTGATGCTGATAATACCCCGTTTCGACTGATAGCACCCATTATGTCAAATCTATGTGCAGCGCACCAACTCAATATAATCAACAACTTATGCGTTTCGCCAAGTTTAGCGTCAGTCTGTTCACGGCGATCGCGCCGCAACATGAAAGCTTTTTAATCTACCGGAAAGGCATTTGAATGAATTTAAGAGACGCAGGAAACGAGTGTTTTTGAGGCACGCAGGACACCTTCTTGCGCCGCCTTTCCCCCTTCCCCCTCCTCCTCTCCTGAGCCTTTCCACGCGTGTACGTGCGCGCACGCGAGGGATTGTCTTCGCGCAGCCTGCCGACATCCGAAACCTGCTACCGTCTGGGGTGGCGATCGGCCGGTCGCCCACCACATGGAGACCACAACAATGGATTACGACGTCAAACGCCTGCACGCCCGTATCAATGCCCTGGAAGTCGCTCTCATTGCCGCGCTGAAGGACAATCCGAAGGCTTGGGAGACCGTGCAAGAGGCGCTTACTACGGAACACGACCTGGCCGTGAAGAAACGCGACACACCAGTTGCTGCCGGATTTCAAACGAAGGTGGAGCGCGAGTATCGCGAGGCGACTGACAAGGACGCTGAAGAACTGAAGGTCACGACGCTTGACGCGCTCCGCCGAAAGTTCGGAGCGGGAGCCTGACTCTCGATTCCCCGCGTCAAGCCTCGCGGGGGTAACGCCGTTAAGATGAGTAGAGACAGGAGGATCACATGCTCTACGCCATCTTGACGCCGGAAGACGAAGCGCCGATCGGCTACTTCGATTCGTCCGTTGCACCGACAGTGGAAGAGTTGGCTGACTACTGCGCGGAGTTCGCTGGATTCGCGAATCGCGATGACTGGATGGAAGCGACCGGCGTTGACGCGATTGCGTATGCGCCGGTCCACTAGATCCGCTTAGATCAGCGTTTCGGTTTTCGTCGCAGTGACATTCACTTGCCAAACAGTCTTTCCATCGTGGAAGCCCACGATCTCCCCTTCCTTCACGAGGATGGTTTCGCCTGTTGAGACCTTGACATCAATACCTTCCGGCGATTTCGCAAGGATTTCGTTCAGAGCCTTCACGGAAAATTTGACGTCATGTACCCAACTTGCCAATTGCGCTTGCTTATCTACATCGATACTCATTTGGTCTCCGTTTTGCGAAAGTGCTCGCACTGCCGCGAGCCGGAGCACCTTACTACAACGGTCTGACCGCCTGCAACGGGCGCAACCTCCCACCCGCTTTTTTTGAAGCGTTGCTAGGTCGCGGCGGGTATATCCGGCTTGGTCGACCTGCTGCGCCTTGGTGCGTTCAGCCATTCCGGTCGGTCCTGGCGGTGCTACTCCGCCATTCAGCCACGTTTATCGAGCTGGCGCGACACCAGTTGTTCGGGCCTGGGCTAATGGGCCCCCGTCGGACGTTTCTTCTATCCCGCGCTGCCTATTTGCGGCATCCGCTTCGTTGGCGATCTGGCAGACGCGACACACCCATCTCTTCCCTTTCGCTTCACGCAGCATGGCGACGATGTTCAGCCGCCAGAGGCGCTTGCATTGCGGGCAGATGGAGGATTCGAGGCGCATTCCAGAAAAGAATGCCCGGACGTGCCGGGCGAATCACCGTAGTGAAGGAGACGCGTCCACGTTAAATCTGTTTCCCGCGCTGAACGATTCCGCACATGATCCGGTGCAGTTCGGCCGGAGTGACCTCGTCCCGATCTTCGAGAACAGTGGGCAGCGGCTTTTTCGTCCGAGCGTAGAGCAGGATTACGCCGCGTCTGATCCCTCGTGCCCCGCTTGATTTTGCGTAGGAGATGGAGTTGGCGATGTACGTATAGCCCTCGTCAGTCAGCGCTGTGAGGTATTTCGAGATCGTCCCCCGGGGCACGCCGATCTGCAAACCGAGACTCGCTTGGGTCAGCATGCCCTGCTGCTCGAGCAGCTCGCAGATGCGGTGGCCGACGAGGTCCGGATTGGACAGGTTGCGCAGCGAGATCATGCTTCTACTCCGACCCAGGACAGCATCACCCGATCGAGTTCCGTCGGCGCCGGAATCCGGAACGGCATCGAAACACGCTCCGCGTCGCGCCGCCTGCTCTCCGCGATACGCGCGGACTTCGGCGTAAGCGGCACAATGGCCGGGATCGGCTTTGCGGTCCGGGTGTAGCGTTTGGGCGAACCAGATGCTGAAACGAATCCCGCTTCGGCCAGTGCATCGAGCTGACGAGCCGTCGCCCGCGGATGGATCCCACGCACGTCGGCGATCTCGTTGATCGTCATCGGACCGCGTCGCGCGAGGAGTTCGCAGATGCAGCGCTGCGCCGATCCGTCTCGCTCGATCTGCTTCATGCCTCAACCTCCTGGCCGGCACGGCTGAACGGCAGATACACGTGCGGCCGACGGCTCTCGCTCGGCCCGAACTGCATGCAGTCCCGATTGAAGAACAGCGCGAGCGACCGGCGTTGCGTTTCCCCGTTCCGTGCCTTCAGTAGCGTCAGGAACGCGTCCGGTTCGTCGACGCTCTCGTCGTCCTGGTCCTTCTGTGCCGACCACACGGAAAACACGTTGTCCGCGGCGTCCGTGATCTTCCCGCTGCCGCCGACGTCCATCTTTCCGGGACTGCGTTTTTCGTCTTGGCCCTTGCGCGGGTGAGCGACGAGATGCACGTGGACGTTGTACTGGCGCGCGAAGTTGGCGAGCAAACGCATCGCTTCCTTCTGCGCCGTCATGGCGCCGTGGCCGTCCTCCGGGACGTCGGTCATCATCAGGCTGTCGATCACGAAGTGGCGGATCCCGTAGCGCTTGAAGCCGTACGTGAACACCGTCACCAGGCGTTCGATCGCCGCAACCCCGACGAGATCGAAGACCCACATCCGATCGCGCAGCCACGCGCCCATGTGGTCGAGATACTCCGGCGCCGGCCGATCGAGGCCGCCCAGTTGCTTCGCGAGCCGCTTGCCCTGCATCTCCGGCCGCATCTCACCCGAGAAGACGCACGCGCGCTCGCCCTGGCACATCAGACCGATAAGCACCTGCCCCAGCAGCAGCGACTTCCCATGCCCGTTGATGCCCGTCCAGACCGTCACTTCGCCCGGTCGGAACTCGAACCAGAGTTCGTTGCGACCGCAGAACGACAGGTATGGAAAATTCGCGTCTTCGTGCGCCGGATAGAACAACGATTTGACGTTCGACCAGAAGCGTTCAATCGACTTGAGCTCGTCCGGGTCGAAGCCCGATGCCTGATCGCAGCACCGGCGGAAATCCTCAGCCGTAGCACCGGACAGCAGGTATTCGTTCGCGTCCTTCGATTCGCCGAAGAACACGACGCGGCAACGCTCGATACCGAGGCGGTTTGCAACCTCCTGAGCGCCCTTCCGGCCGGCTTCGTCGTTGTCGTAGCAGAGCAGAATCTCGCTGAAGCGCTCGAGCCGCTCCCAGTCGCTGTCGATCCACTGGTGGTTGCCGGCACCGGCGTTGACTGACAGCGCCGGGATACCGACCTGGTGCAGCGTCATGGCATCGATCTCGCCCTCGGCGATGGCGACGACGCGTTGGGCCGGGTCGATCAGGTTCCAGCCGAACAGGCACGGCTCAGCGCCGGCCTCCTGCCGCATGTCCTTCTTGTCCGCGACGTTCCGATACTTGGCATTGATCAGTTCGCCGCCGCGGAGGTACGGGAAGACGATGTGCGTCTTCGGCCCGTTGGACTGCTCGGCGATCTGGAATGCCTTCACGGTTTCGGGCGTGATGCCGCGACCGTCGAACCATTCGTCGAGCAAGCTAGTCGGGCGCGTGGCTTTCGGCCGGCCCGGACGCTGGTACGTCGGTGCCTGCCGTTTGGGCATGTCATCCCGTACGCCGAGGAACTGCTTCGCCTCGCGCATTGCATCTGCGACTGACATCGACCGGCATGCACACCAGAGGTCGAGCAGATCACCGCCTTCCTCGCCTGCGAAATCCCTCCATACGCCGCGCTTGGCGCCGCCGAGGCATACCGACAGGCTCTGCCCCTTCTCGCCCGCCGTGCTGCCGGATTTCCATTCCTTGCCCGACTTGCGGCCATTTGGCAGCAGGTGCTCCGCGATGGCCTGCGCGTTCTGCGCCATCAGCTCAGCGAGTTCTCGTGCGTTCATGCCCGAGCCTCCTGCCGAACCCCATTGGCCCAGAGGTGCGCCGAGCGCTCGCTGCAGCCGGCGTTGGTTGCCTGCCACTGGTACGTGAACCCCGCGGCCTTCCACCACGGAACCGCCGTGCCGCCGTCGAAGAGTTCTCCGTCGACTGCCTGGGGTTTCGCGAATTCCTCGAAGTGCCGATCACGACCGAAGAACGTCGACGCCTGCTTCACGTACGGCGTACCGATGTTCCCGGCGGTCTTCATCGCCGCAGCGTAGGCGACCACCGCGGCTACGAGCACACCCGGATCGATGCCTTCACGGATCCGAGCGTTCCAAGCCCGCAGCGCAGCCTGCTTCGAATTCGAGCCTTCACGCTTCGGATACTGCCGCCACGCCTCATCGAATTTCGAATCGCACGAACTAGAACGGTTCTTTGACGGTTTATTG
Organism: Burkholderia sp. BCC1998; assembly: GCF_905339875.1. Classification (NCBI taxonomy): domain Bacteria; kingdom Pseudomonadati; phylum Pseudomonadota; class Betaproteobacteria; order Burkholderiales; family Burkholderiaceae; genus Burkholderia; species Burkholderia sp. BCC1998. The sequence goes on along the minus strand of NZ_CAJPHE010000003.1, from coordinate 309,413 downwards.
ATGGTTAAGGACGGATTGGGTGTCACCGTGACACCCCGTTCGCTCGTCAATGACACCCCGTTGGCGTCACCGTGACACCCCGTTCCCGTCACCGTGACACCCCGTTCGTCACCGGGTGTCACGACGCCACCCCGTTTTTTCATCACCATGTCGTAGCAAACCGGACGCCGATCACCGCGATCAATGTATGCCGCAACAATCGCCTGGTTGCCTTTCTGGATCAGCCCCAACTCCTCCAGGACATCCAGTTTCCGACGGATCGTGCTCTCGGAGAGGCCCGTATCCGCTTCAAGCCTCGACGTCGAGGGGAATGCCGCCTTGCCGTCTGCGTCGGCGTAGTTCGCCAAACAGAGCAACACGTGACGCGCGGTGGCGTCTCGAATGTCCTGTTGCTCGATGGCCCATGTCATCGCCTGAACGCTCATCGCATCGACTCCAGGGTCGCCAACTCCATCGCGACCCGCTGGTCGTCGCTCCCGAGGCGGATCTCGCTGTACATCGCGTGCTTGCATACGCGCTGCCAGAGTGGCGTGGCGGCATCGGAATCAATCAAGCGGCCAATCTGCGAAATGCGAGCCTCGCGCTCGGCGTCATGTCGGCGCTGGCCCGTCAATTCGGTTTCCTCGAGCAAGTTGATGGACCAGAGTCGAAGATCCGGACGAACAAACCACCGGCTCCGCGAAACGGATCGATAACCCTGACACGGGGGATTACTTAAAACGACGTCAGATTCAACACGATTCATGCTCACCACCTCTGCCCACAATCCATTAAGGATTCCTAAACGGACAAATAAAAACCCCGCTTGGGGAAAGCTGCCGGCGGCCAAGCCGGTTCGGTTTGCCGGAGGGTTCGGCTTACCTCAACTCTCCCCAAGCGGGGCTTCCCTCTTCGTCCATCGATTGGCAGTCGACAGACATAATCTAACGCGGTTTCCCGGCTATTTCCGGCACATGCGAGCGCCGTCAACCAAGGTGAGTGATAGTGGTCTGGATCAAGCAACCTCACAGACCACGATAAATTATCTTCTCTTCAAACGCTGGCCCCGAGCAGGTATGTAGGTTAAGGAGGCCGTCTTGGCGTGCTCCAAGCGCGCCCAATAAAGCCGCCAACGCCTTTCTGGAACTGGGCGAAAGCCTTGGAAGTAGTCGAAACACCGGTGCTTTCGATGATCTTGAAACTGTCACGGAGCCGATCCAGACCGTGGTGTTCTTGAACATCTCGACGGTCGCGACCACCTGCTCGATCACTTTCTCCATTCCGTAGAGTTCACGGAATGCCGGATACACCTTGATGACCTTGTTCGCGAAGATCACCATGTTCACGAACAGTCCGGGTGTCGGCTTGTTGGTGTTCTCGGCGATCTTCGGCAGTTCACTGCCCTCTATGATCGGTTCCATTTTTTGATTCTCGCAAGGCCACTTAAGCAGCCTCGCCGAGGCCAGTATCAACTCGGTAGCCGAGCGGATCCGCCAACCACCGGTGCACTTCGGCGTTGCTGTAGCAGGAATGCGTACGGCTCATGCGGATGGGCTGGGGCGCCTTGCCGGCGAGCCCGAGCTTTCGCCAGGACTCGCGGCACATCGGAATAAAGGGCGCGATCTGTGCCCATTTGGAGAGGCCGACCCGCGGGAGGATCGGCTCGATCGGCTTGCCGGAATCGGCTGGCGCTGCTGTCTTCTTCACGTTCGCTCACCGTTGGTAGATATTGGCGATGAGCGGATGGTAGAGCGCGTTCGACTTTTGATAAATGAACCATGCATGCTCAGTTACCACTCAGCTTGTTGGGTGGTAACTGAGCGCGATAAGTTACTTTTCAGGGGCATCAGCCCTGAACTGCGGGATCCATTTTTTGATGATCGTAGCGGTGCTAGTGAGATTGCCACGCCCCTCTTCTTCGCCGAACTTTTCCAGCATATCGCGAGCGAACGTATCTTGGTTCTTGTATAGATTTGGCTCCCTCTGCCACCTATCCCAATATTCTCTGACCTTCTTCTTGTCCGACTGCTTCGGGTCTTTCAGGAGCCGTGCTTTTGCTGCCTCGAGGCCTTTCCTACTGCGTACCATCTTCTCAATTTCCGCCGGATCCTTTGCCGAGGCAGCGCCGATCTGCATTAGCGCCTGACACAGATAATTCATCGCCGACGAGAAGCGGCGTCTCTTCACACAGTCCTTGGACGCCTCAATATTCACCCGAGCAAGAAGGTAGCAATACCCCCTTTTCACTTGCCATTCGCTGAGCTCGACGATCTCGGTCTGCTCCAGTATTCGAAGACGGTCTTCTTCAGGAAGGTTTGCCGGAAAAGTCTCTAACCTCCCGGTGATAAAATCAGGTACATATGCGTTATTGAACGATACCGAGCTTCGGTCAGAGCCGTCGATTGCGGTTTTTTCGATAACTAACTCGAACGTGTTGCACCGAGCCTTCCCTTCCACGACTTTATAGAATTTTTCCACTTCGTCGTGGTTCAGGGAGTCCATCACCGTTTGCAAATCACCTTCGGCTTTCACGATGGATTTGACAAGGGCAGTCCACTCTTTCGATCGGTAGGTTGCTCGAAGCGTGATTTTCCCGAAGTCCTTTGTTTCCGATGTCTTCATATGCGCCCTCGCGCACCCCTAAGAGAGGAACCGCGCCAACAGGGTAAGGGTGCCCTGCTTTCGCCCCGTCGGGCTAGGCGCGGTTGTAACAATTGTCAGAACTGCCCAGCACTCCGAGAAAGGGAGACCCGTAGCTCGTCGAATTTCACTCGGGCCGCCACTCTCTCATCGTCCAGAAATTGCGCAACGTCGCGAATATCCGCTACCCACTTATTCGCACGCTTCTGCATAGGAATCGGGAACCGTCCGGCGCATATCTCATTGTATGCAGTCTGCTTCGCATAGCCGATCGCCTCGCAGACTTCGTCCAGCGAGAGTACCAATTTGCAGTCGAACTGACCCATAAGTAAAAACAGCGATTTCATCGAGTCCTCCTTGGCCTCGCACCGCGGTCATCACAGACCGCAAAGACGAATCAGCATCATTCGTATGCCGGGAATATCTCCTTCGCCGCTCTGGACGCCCATTTGAGGTGATACGCAAGTTTATCGAGCGATGCCTTGATCTCCTCGTACGTCGGCTTGCTGGCCGCGCGGAAATCAATACCATCGATGACATCCGCCAACGGGGCACCCTGAATGGGTTTCTCACGGCGTCGGCCTTTCCGAAGTTGGCGCGTCGGCATGTGGATGATCTCAGCCATGCCCCACCTCCGTCGATGAATTGAGTTGAGCAAGACCTACAATCGCTTCCCGTTGGATGATCGCAGCCGCGTACGAGATACGCTCGAGCTTCGTCCGCACGTCAACTTCATCCACGCAAATCCTGAGGATCACCGCCGCGGCGGCTTCGATGGTCACGATGTCAGTCATGGCGCTCCTCCCGAGTACCTTGCGCCTCGGCCCGGCCCGTGTACCCCGCGTCTTCGACGAAGTCATATATAAAATCGCTCAGGCATTCGACTGCGCCAGCCAAGTTTTGCTTTGTCCAGTTGTCCAAGCTGGCGATCTCTATCCCGTCATCGTCATCGCTGATCGAGTTGTGAAGAATGCGACCGATCGCGGCGATAGCCCGGGACGCACGTGCTATCTCGTTTATTGCGCCGGTCCTTACCCGAATGAACTCCGGTTCGTCGACAGCGACCCAGCGATCTGCAGTCAGAGATGGACGCTTATCCATGACGCGCCTCCATGCGGACGAGCATAGCGATAGCAACGAGCGCGGCGCCGGTGATGTCCAGCGATTCCTGATAGGTATGTGCGAGGGCTGCATTACGCAGTGCATCTCGCGTGATCTGGTCGATAAGGGTTTGGGTGCTCTGAGGGCGAGCAGATGCATTGGAAGACATGATGGCTCCTTCGTTTAAGGAACCTGCCCTGTCCGTCGCCAAACGGAGTGGTGGGCAGGCATACAGCGAGGTTGGCGAACCGGAACGAAGGAACCGGCAGACCCGAAGGTCTCCCCACTGCAGCCCGCCCATAGAGGATGGATGCAATGATACAACGGACGAAAAAATACCGCCTAGGGCGGCGGTTTTGTCCGCCTTCGTCTCGGGTCGCCAAACCCGATCGCTGTTGTTTCAGCGATGTAACCAGAGTAGCCCCGAGAAAACCCTCGGTCAAGGGGAATTTTGTAAACTGTTCGCCACGGTGAGAACATATGGTCAACAGACTGGGAGATGCTAATGCCGACGCAAGAAACCAAGAGCGACTTGTTCCTCACGGCCGAGGAGGTCGGTGAACTGACTGGCGTTCTGACCGGGCGCCGAGGCAAATCGCGAGAAGCGTTGCAAGTCGAATGGCTTCGGACGTCGGGGATCCCCTTCTGGGTGAACGCGCGCGGCCGCCCAATCATTGCACGCGTGAGAATCACGGGAGAGAAGAAGATAGAAACGCCTCCGAAGCCGAAATCGCATCCTAAGGCCCTCAATCCCGACGGGACATTGAAGTTGAATCCGGACGGCACTCTGAAGACGGACTGAACGTGAACACCGCCTTCATTCTCATGGCACTGTACGGTTCCCACGCAGCCATCCCAATTGATGAGGTCTGCTGAGATAATTTGATCTAGAGAATGATTAGCGGCGCCTGACGTGGATCTGTATCGCCGACGCCGCATAGGCTATGCTGACAAGCGCATGTGGCCCGTCACGAAGCGCTCCCGCGCTCGATCAACGCCTTGATGCTGTCGGCAGTGATCCCGCTTGCCCGTCGACCAAGCTTGATGAGTTTCAGGTCGCCTCGAGCGGCCATTCGGTAGATTGTTGCCCGAGACAGACCGAGTTTCTCCATTGCGATATGGATGCGATATACAAGGGGTTCGCCATGCATGAAATACTCTCCATCGGAAGTTGTCGCATTGGCGGCTGCGACATGCCCGCCGCAATCGAATTGACTGGCAGCACAGCAACTTTACCGGGCCTCAATCTATGAACACTGTCTTCTTGCTGATGGCGCAGTATGGGGCGCGCGCGATTATCCCGATCGAGGATGTATGCCGAGACTATTTCGCGCCGCTCACGTTACCCAACCTCATGCGAAAGATCTCCGCCGGAGACATCGCTCTCCCGCTCGTGCGCATGGACAAATCACAGAAGACTGCCAAAGGCGTCTACATCATGGACCTCGCACTCTACATCGACAAGCAGCGCGCTGTCGCTGTGAAGGAGTACGAGACGTTTCACGGAAGGAAGTGGGTCCCCGATTAGCTACCAAAGCCCTTAAAGTACGTGAACCGAGCACCGAGCCAAAATAGTGGCTCGGTGCTCCAATGATACTCAATTCCCCGCGACAGTCTTGGTGCCCCCGGTTGTGGCAACAGCGGGGGATTGCGGCTTATCGGGCTGCTTACCGGGTTGCACTTGCCCCTCTGTTAGCCGGTGGCTGTCGGCCTGCGCTTGTGCCTGCTTCGTGCCCAATTTTACGGCATTGTCGATCGAGTACTTGATCAGGTCGATCAAATCTTCCCGCTTCAGCACTGTCCCTTCAACCTTGTGATTAAGCTGATTCATCGCGATGATGCAGATGTTGGATAGTGCCGTGTCCAGAAACGTTACCGCGTTATCCTTATCATTTAGCAGTTTGACATTTTCCAATACTCGGTTCACCGCATTGATGTCTCCACTCTCACCTAGCAGCTTCGGGAGCGTTGCGGACAAACCTGTCTCTCGATCCTGGCTCTTGAAGGCCGCGGCAGCTTCAAAGCATCCCTGTCCATGCCCATCGAACAGCGCAACATTGTTATTCGCATTCCAGGCAACGATTGTCGTATTGCGATCACCGGTATCTTTCCCACCTCCGTCAGTAGTAACAAACCCTCGATCCGTTACCATAAGACCGGAAACGAGCGGGCGATCCGATGTACATGCTGTGAGTGCCAGCACTACCCCTGATAAAGCGATTGCGGTGCGGTTCATTTTTTTGTCCTTTTTCGTTTTTGACTCGTGGATCCCCATACAGCAAGGACGCCTGGTAATCCTTCCCGGGCCTATCAAGCTTATACGCGGATCAAGACATCGCAACCTTGGAGATCTAGTGCTTTCCCGACAACTCATAGTGCCGTTGCCCATTACGAGCCCGCACAAATAGACCGCGCCCCAGCAGTATCTATGTTCGACGGCGACTGGCAAATACGAGCGCAATCGCGACGTCCGCGTCATGAGGCAGTCTTGTCGGGTAAAATATTTTGATATGGCTCGGCTGCCATTTCGCCCGCCGGATACAGTTGCAGCATCGCACGCGCCGCCTCAACGTTCGACGTCGTCAACCACTCCTCCCAGTCGTCCGCCCGCAAGATCACGACCGACCGTTTTTCCTCTCCCGGCCGGTGCATGTGCTTCATGATCGGGTGCTCGTCGGCGTTGACCGTGATCATCGCCATCGTGTGCCTCTCGGTGCCGTCCGGATACTGCAGCGTGCGCCAGATGCCGGCGACGCACAAGGGCCGCCAGCCGGTGAGACCGATCCTGTAGCGCACGTGCTTGCCGGTCTCCCAATTCGGTTCGTAGATCCATTTGGCGGGGATGAGGCATCGCTTGCCGGCGCGCCATGAGGGTCCATACAAGGGGGACTTGCCCAGGTTGTCGTCGCGCACGTTCATCGTGCTGCGGATGATCGGCGGCTTGCGGCCCTGCTCCTTCGCCTTCTCGACGTTCGCCTTCTGTAGCGCTCGCGGCCAGAATCCGAAGCCGGCAATCAATGGTGTGAACTGTCCATCGATGCTCGCGACGATAGGCGCGTCATAGTCCTGATAGATCTCCTGCTTCCAGGGCGTCCAGCGGTACAGGTCGACGAAGCTGTCGATCCGGAGCTCGCTGAGGCCGGGATCCTCGCCCGGGGCCACGTAGTTCGTGCACATCGCCCGTCTCCCCCAATTTTGGTCTTGACCGCAGTAGCTTATCTCGAAATATACTGTGTTTTTATACAGTATTTCAACCGTGATCAAGCCACAGTGGGCCTACATTTGGGAGTACGGATTCCAGGGCGACAAGAACCGCCTGAGGACCCCGATCGAGCTCACGAAACGTGAATTTGAGTTTTGGCTCGACAAGGATCCAAGGTCGAGTGCCCTAGTCACATCCATGCCAATCGAAGCGACCAGGATCGACCGCAACCGCGTCCCGCTCACAGATCCGCGGTTCAAGCTGCGGCCGGCGGTGCCGGAATTTGACGCGCCGACCGAGGACGAACTGCGCGCGCTATGGCGCCAGTACACCGACCTTCAAGTCCGATGGTTGATTCTCGAGATCCGCGCCCTTCGAAAATCGCTCGAGCGCGTCGAGGAGTGGTACACGTATACCGACAAGAACGTCGCCAACAAGGGCGATCTAGCCGGCGCACAGGGGCAGTTGCATCGACTGATGCACCTGCTGCGCGAGGAGATGCAGCGCGCGGGGATGCGTTAATCGGAGCATGCCCTGCTGATGTGAAAAGCCCCGCTCGTGGCGGGGCTGAAACTTTAACAGTGCACATTAAGGCTATCGGCTCAACTTGCGCGGGCCAACTCCTTCAGCTCTTCGAGTGTCGGCGGCCGATCACCGTCAGGATGACAGTACACAAACTGATTAAAGGCTGATCCGAACCCCTCTCTAAAATACTTTTTAATGCGCTTCTTAAATCCGCTTACCCCTTGCCCATCAGCCGACCGAATGTTCATATGGCAGGGGTCATCGTTTCCTTCCGATTTTTCGAATGCTGCCACAGTACGCTCCGGCAGTTCCGTAAATCGCCAGTAGATCGCTGGATCAGAGGATTGAAGGGCGTAGAACCGACGGATATGATCGCAGATTCCTCCAGACGCTTGCTCTGCGCAGTTTGCGCAAAATACAGACGTTCCGCCGTCATTCGATGGCTCGAAAGCCATTCCATTCCAGCATCCTTCGAGTTCGTCGAAATGCTTAGGGTGTAGGGCGCGGACGTACATATTTTTTTAGCGTGCGTTACTAATTTGTCGATAGCCTGCGATACCGACATCCCCTCTTCGAACTCAATCTCATCGTCCGCAACGTCGTAACTAAACGTCACTTGATACCGTGCGTCGACCTCGGTCTCAATAAGATTGTCGCCATGTCGGAAGCTAACAAGGACGGATCCCTCACTACCAGGAAACGCATTCGCTCGCCAAAGGCCATTCCTTACCCCGGCCTTCACCAGGTTAAGAGCACCAACCAACGCCATGCTGGCCGGTGCACGACCTCGACCGAAATGCCAACCATCTGGCAACCTAGCGAACGAAATAATCTTGTCCTCAACGTAGCGGAGGCGCTCTAATCGCTCCGCCAAGGCCGTCTCAGACACTGTCGGCGCGCTGTGCTCAAAAAAATAGAGATTCATTTTGAGCTCGGATTTGTAGCAGTCCCAGAGACTTGTAGGCGTTCGCTCAGCTCATCTGATGATGGCAGGGACATCCCCACCGCCTTTTCAAACTGGTCGATCCCTTCTCGTAGCTTTATCGCCAAGCTGCGCAGCGTCTCATGCGACAAACTGACACGCCCGACCACACTATCATTTAGATTCAGGAATATGGTCGCATCGCTGGGCGAATATGCAATGCCAAATCCGTTGCAATAAAGATGCGGCACACCCGCCGACGACAGCCTCCGCAAGAACTCGTCTGGAGGCGGGGTACCGGGCTGCATCGGAGCGTTGGTGACGTCGGACATGGTTGTGATGACCTTGTAATTTTACAAATGATGATAACTCTAGCGAGGGTAGATTAGCACACTGGATAACCCTGCGTTGGTCGGCTAGACGACACTGCCTCAGTCTCGCCCATCCAATTGTCCAGACAAGTAATCTCCCCACCACTGCATCATCTTCCGGCGCTCGGGCAGGTACTCGGCGTGGTTGTAAGCCGCTCGAACGCCGTCGCGCTCACTATGCGCCAGCTGGCGCTCGATCCAGTCCCGGTTGAAGCTATGTTCATTGAGGATAGTCGACGCAAGGCCGCGGAAGCCGTGCCCCGTCATCCGCGAGTGGTAGCCCATCCGGTAGAGCGCGTACAGGATCGTGTTCTCGCTCATCGGCTTCTTCGAGCTCGAACGGCTGGGGAACACGAACTGGCTTTGGCCGTTCAGTTCGCGCAGCTTCGCGATCACCTCGAGCGCCTGCTTTGACAGTGGCACGATGTGTGGCGAGCGCATCTTCATCTTCTCGGGAGGGATGCGCCACTCCTTTTTCTTCTCGTCGATCTCTGTCCACTCAGCGAACCGGAGTTCGCTCGTACGCACGAACGTCAGCGCCATGAACTGCAGCGCCAGGCGGGTCCGGTAGTCGCCGTCGTACGCGCTGATCTTCTGCATGAGCTCCGGCAGCTCGGCCTCGCTCACACGCTTCATGTGCACGACGGCACGGGTCTTCAGTGCGCCGCGGAGATCCGGGGCTGGGTCGCGCTCCGCCCGGCCGGTGGCAATCGCATACCGGAAGATCTGACTCGTTGCCTGGATCGCCTTGTGCGCGAGTTCGATCGCGTCGCGCGACTCGATCTTTCGAATCACAGCGAGCAACTCGGGCGCCGTGATCTCGGCGATCGGTCGCGCGCCCAGCACCGGAAACAGCTCTCGCTCGAGCAGCTTCATGATGCGATCCGAGTGCCGAACGCTCCAGGCGCCCTTCTTCTGCTCATGCCACTCCCGCGCGATCGGCTCGAACGAGTTCGCTCGGTCAAGGCTGCGCTGCGCCTTCACGCGTTTCTTTTCATGCGATGGATCGAGGCCGCCGCGCAACTGGTCTTTAATCTCGTCACGGGCCTTCCGAGCGGACAGCAAGGTCACCGCCGGATAGACCCCGAGGGCCATCCGTTTCTCCTTGCCGTCGATGCGATACTTCAACCGCCAGTACTTCGAGCCGTTCGGCATGACCTCGAGGTACATGCCTTGGCCGTCGGCGAGCTTGTAGGACTTTTCGCGGGGCTTGGCCGCACGGACAGCGACATCGGTAAGGGGCATTTGAGCACGGGGGCATTTCGATGCCCCTGATCGGAGAAAACTGCCCCCTACGATGCCCCCGGGTTCCGTGGGTGTCAATGGGAAACGCTGGGCAACGCTGGCAACAAAAAGCCCCGTAAGTGCTTGACTGACGGGGCTTTTTGGCCAAACATGGGATTGCTTGGGAGTATATGTGGTGCGTGAGGCCGGACTCGAACCGGCACACCCTTGCGGGCGTCAGGACCTAAACCTGGTGCGTCTACCAATTTCGCCACTCACGCGCATTCCTGTCGCCTGACCGCGCGGCACGCAAGAAGCGTGCTCCACGCGCCCGGGCGTCATGCCGGCCCGAAAACCCGAAAACCGGCACGCCCGATCAGGCGAGCGCGAGATTCTACCCGATCTGCGCAGCATTGTCTCGCCCCGCCGGCGCCCGTCGGACAGCGGTGCTAGAATGCCGCGCTCGACGTGCCGGCCACGCGCCGGCACGCGTCCCCCGAACCCGCCTCCGCCACGACCCCACCCGTGAACTTCGACGACTACTGTCAGCAAAAGGCCGCCCCCGCGGGCTCCAGCGTCTACTACGCGCTGCGCCAGGCGCCGCTCGCCGCCGCACCGCGCCTGACGGCCCTGTTCGCGCTGCGCCGCGAACTCGAGGAAACCGTCAAGGAAACCAGCGATCCGACCGTCGGACACACGAAACTCGCGTGGTGGCACAAGGAACTCGCGGCGCTCGCCGCCGGCGAACCGTCGCACCCGGTCACGAAGGCGCTCGCGCAGCACCACCCGGCGATCGGCGCAGAAACCGACGCGCTGCGCACGCTCGTCAACGGTTACGGGATGGATCTGGAACAGGCGCGTTACCTGGATTTCGCGAACCTGCAGCGCTACATCACGCAGGTCGGCGGCACCTTCGCGTCGCTGGTCGCGCGCGCAAGCGCCGCGAATCCGGCCGAACCGCAACCGTGGGCCGCGCAGGCCGGCCACGCGCTGATGCTCGCGCAATTCGTGCAGGAACTCGGCAACGATGCGCGCCACGGCCGCATCTATCTGCCGATCGACGAACTGCAACGCTACAACGTGACCGCCGCCGACCTGCTGAATCGCCGCTACAGCCCGGCCTTCAGCGAGCTGCTGCAGTTTCAGACGGCCCGCGCGCGCGAAGCGCTCACCGCCGCCGACGCGGCGATCCCCGCGTCCGAACGCCGCGCGCAACGCACGCTGCGTGCGCAGATCGCACTGGCCGGCGCGCTGCTCGACGAAATCGAGCGCGACGGCTACCAGGTGCTGCACCAGCGTATCGCGCTGACGCCGATCCGCAAGCTGTGGATCGCGTGGCGCGCCGCACGCCGCCGCTGATCCGCCCCGTCACGCACGACCGCCTCACACCTTCAGCAGCGGCAGCGTCTCGAAGCGCTGCTGCAGCACGTGCGTCGCATCGAGCCCCCACCACGGCCCGAGCACGGTCGCATAGAGCTGGCGGAAATCGACCGCGACCGGCAGGTTGCCGTTGCCGTCGAGATGCCCGAGTGCCGGCGTCGCGCCGTACAGCCCGCCGGCCACGCGGCCGCCCATCACGAAATGCGGCGCGGCGGTACCGTGATCGGTGCCGTTGCTCTGGTTCTCGCGCACGCGCCGCCCGAATTCCGCATACGTCATCACGAGCGTCTGGTTCCAGCGCCCGAGCTCGACCAGCGCGCCGCGCATCGCACTCATCCCTTCCGCGAGCTGCCTGAGCAACGCCGCCTGCTGCCCCGGCTGGTTCTGGTGCGTATCGAAACCGTTGAGCGTGAGCCGCAGCACCGCGACGCCGTCCTGCGCGCCGGGTCCCGACGCCTCGCATGCCGCGAGCACCTGCATCGCGGTCTTCACCGAGGTCCCGAACGTACCGGCCGGAAAGGCCGTCCTGAACTCGCGCATCCCGCCGCGCGGGCGCAGCCGGTCGGCCGCCTTCACGATGTCGTTCTCGACCTCGATGATGTGCGCGAGCGCCGGGTTCCGTTCGCGCAGCGACGACGGTTCGGCCAACCGCGCCGCGCGGATGAACTGCGCGGGATTGACGAGCGCGATCGCGCGCGCGCCGTTCGCGAGCGGTCCCATCTCCGCACTGCCGAGCACGACGCCGTCCGCCGCGAAGCCGGGCGGCACCGGCGCCTGCGCGAACGTGCGCGTGAGCCAGCCTTCGTGCAGGTACTGGTCCGAGCGCGACGCGGTGTCCCAGATCTCGATCGAGCGGAAATGCGACAGGTTCGGCTGCGGATAACCGACGCCCTGCACGATCGCGACCTGTCCGTCGCGCCACAGCGGCATCAACGGCGCGAGCGACGGGTGCAGCCCCGTCTGCGCGTCGAGCTGCAGCACCTGGTCGCGCTTGATGCCGATGCTGCGGCGGAACTGGTAGTAAAGCGGATCCGCATACGGCACCACCGTGTTGAGGCCGTCGTTGCCGCCCTTCAGCTCGACGAGGATCAGCACGTTCGCGTAACCGGCCGCCGGCTGGCGCCCGGCCGCGACCATCGATGCCGCCTGCGCGGGCGGCTGCCACAACGACACGCCCGCCGCGGCCGCGGCGCCGGTCAGCGTCAGAAAATCACGTCGGTTCATCGTGCATCCTTCGGCTCGCCGTGCGGTATGGCCACCGCGGCAGCGTGCCTGTTCGTCGTCGTTTCGGTCGTTTCAGTCATTTCAGTTGATAGGCAGGATCCATCAGCAGCGCCTCGAGATACGCGCTGCCGGTCGAGTCCGTATCGATCGCCGCGACCGGCGACACCGGCAACACCGCATGCTGCAGCTGCAGCTCGGTCGACAATCCCGCAATCGCCTGCGGCCGCGCACGATACTGCGCGAGCCAGCGTTCGAGGTCGAATCGCAGGCCGCCGCGCGCGGGTTTGACCGGCGCGCCGCGCATGCCGGCAACCGACGCAGCGTCCGCAACCGGTATCGCTTGCCCCCGCGCATTCGGCGACGGCGGCGCCATCGCATGCGCGGGCGAGCGCATGCCGGCCGTCTCGGTCGCGCGGAACAACTGCTCGACGAACTGCTTGCGCGCCAGCAGCGTGGTGCTGTTGATCCACATCGCGCCGCCCGGCCAGCCCTTCACGTTCGGCGGATAGAACAGGTTCTGCCCGAGCGTGCGCACGGTATTCGCGAGCATCTGCGGATCGCCGTACGCGACGTCGAACAGCCGCACCGACCCGACGACGAACTCGGCCGGCGACTTCACGAGCACGCCGCGATTGCGCGGATCCCAGAATGCGTCGGTCGACCAGAGCGCGGCGAGCGCCGCGCGTATGTCGTAGCCGCTGGCGCGAAACCGCTCGGCCACGACATCGAGCGCGCCGGCGTCGGGCGTATCGGACACGAACTCGCGCCACAGCTTGCCGGCGATGAAGCTTGCCGTGTCAGGCCGCTTCAGCAGGATGTCGAGAAACCCGTCGCCGTCGAACGCACCGGTCTCGCCGAGGATCGTCTTGTCGCCCGCGTCGTGCCATTCGGGCCGCACCACGAAGCGCAGCGTATCGGGATCGACGCTCCAGCCGGTCATCGCGCGCGCGGCTTCGGTCACGTCGCGCTGCGAGTAATGCCCTTCGCCGAGCGTGAACAGCTCCATTACCTCGCGCGCGAAATTCTCGTTCGGGCGGCCCTTGCGGTTGCTCGCGCCGTCGAGATACTGAAGCATCGCCGGATCCTTCGCGACCGCATGCAGCAGCGTGCCGAAGTTGCCGAGCGCCTCGCGGCGAAACAGCGCATTCTGCGCGGCCATCGTCTGCGGATACGGGACCTTGTCCTGCCCGGACGTGAAGTGCCCGTGCCAGAACAGCGTCATGCGCTCGGTGAGCGGCGACGGCGTGACGATCATCTCGTTGACCCACGCGGCGCGCAGCGCATCGTAGCGGACATTGCGCTCGCGCTGCTCGTCGCGGCGCATGTCGGGCGTCAGCGCCTGACGCTGCGCGCGCGTCGGCGGCAGCTCGGCGATCCAGTCGGGCCACGTCGTCACGGGCTCGCGCCGCACGCTGCCGAGCGTGTCGGCCACGACCTGCGCGCGCGTCATGCCGACGACGCGCGCGACGTCGGCGGGCGCGGGAGAGAAACCGGTGCGGCTGAGGAAAAACAGTGCGTCGTCGGCATCGAGCGGCGACTGCATGGCAGGCGACGGCGCCGGGGCGGCAGCGTTCGCTTTCATCGTCGTGGACTCCCGGAGCGCACCGGCGGTGCGGATGCGGGTTCAACGGCGGCACGCATCCGAAAGTTGACCGAAAAATTGCTACGGAATCTTTCCGCGCCGTGCGAACGCGCGTGCGTGTCAGCGCTTGTACAGCTCGCGAACGGCGTCCTCGATGTGCTGGCGCAGCAGGTGGCGCTCCTCGGGCGTCATGTGCCCGTCGCGACGGTGCTGATCGAGATCGGGAGGCACGGCGGAACGGACCGCCATGTCGGCGGCGCGGTCGGGCTGCGGCGCTTTGCCGCGCGGCAGCTTGCGCGACGAGGCGCCCTGCTCGGGGCGCTGCGCATACGCGAAGTTCGACGCATATGGACCGGCAAGTGCGATCGTCAGCATCAGTGCAATCCGGGCAGATCGCATGACCGTCCTCGCTTCTTTGGTCGATTTGTTCCCTTCGTCACGCGGCAACCGGTTACCTCTGGTACTTGAAAAACCCTGCGGAATTCGGGTGTACAAAGATGAAAGATGGAGTGCAGGGGAGTATCTACCGAATTTCAGCTTCGAGTAAAGGAATCTCTATAGCCTGCCTTTACTCCGCGCGACACTACGGGTAAATTTTGTAACGGACTGTAACGCGCGAAAATACGCGACCGTGCGTGATTTCCCATTCGCGATAAGATGCCGCTCATGGAAACGAAAAACCCCTCCAAGATTCTCGTCGTCGACGACGACCCGCGCCTGCGCGATCTGCTGCGCCGCTATCTCGGCGAGCAGGGTTTCAACGTGTACGTCGCGGAGAACGCGACCGCGATGAACAAGCTCTGGGTGCGCGAGCGCTTCGACCTGCTGGTGCTCGACCTGATGCTGCCGGGTGAAGACGGCCTGTCGATCTGCCGCCGCCTGCGCGGCAGCAACGACCGCACGCCGATCATCATGCTCACCGCGAAGGGCGAAGACGTCGACCGCATCGTCGGCCTCGAGATGGGCGCCGACGACTACCTGCCGAAACCGTTCAACCCGCGCGAACTCGTCGCGCGCATTCACGCGGTGCTGCGCCGCCAGGCGCCGGCCGAACTGCCGGGCGCACCGTCGGAAACCACCGAGGTGTTCGAGTTCGGCGAGTTCTCGCTGAACCTCGCGACGCGCACGCTGACGAAGTCGGGCCAGGAAATTCCGCTGACGACCGGCGAATTCTCGGTGCTGAAGGTATTCGCGCGCCACCCGCGCCAGCCGCTGTCGCGCGAAAAGCTGATGGAGCTCGCCCGCGGCCGTGAATACGAAGTGTTCGACCGCAGCCTCGACGTGCAGATCTCGCGTCTGCGCAAGCTGATCGAACCGGATCCGGGCAGCCCGCGTTTCATCCAGACCGTCTGGGGCCTCGGCTACGTGTTCATTCCGGACGGCGCCGCCTGATCTTTTCTCTTTCCGGTTTCGCCCGTCCACGGCCCGTCCCATGCGTATCGACCGGCGCCTCCTGCAGCTCGCGTTCGGCGGGCTGTTCTGGCGCACCTTCCTGCTGATCGCGCTGCTGATCTCGGTCAGTCTCGCTGCGTGGTTCCAGAGCTTTCGCGTGATCGAGCGCGAGCCGCGCGCGCAGCGCGTCGCGCTCCAGCTCGTCGCGATCGTGAAGCTCACGCGCACCGCCCTGCTCTATTCCGATCCCGATCTGCGGCGCGCGCTGCTGCAGGATCTCGAGAGCAACGAGGGCGTGCGCGTGTACCCGCGCGAAAAGACCGACAAGTTCAAGCTGCAGCCCGACGAATCGCTGAACCGCCTGATCGAACACGACATCCGCAGCCGGCTCGGCGACGATACCGTGATCGCGCAGTCGGTCAACGACATCCCCGGCGTGTGGATCAGCTTCAAGATCGACGACGACGATTACTGGGTCGCGCTCGACCGCGACCAGCTCGACAGCGTCACGGGTCTGCAGTGGGCCGGCTGGGGCCTGTTCGCGCTCGCGCTGTCGCTGTTCGGCTCGGCGTTCATCACGAGCCTCGTGAACCGGCCGTTCTCGCGGCTCGCGCTCGCCGCGCGGCAGATCGGCTCGGGCCAGACGCCCGAGCTGCTGCCCGAGCGCGGGATGGGCGTCGCGGCCGACACCAACCGCAGTTTCAACCAGATGGTGCGCGACCTCGAACAGCTCGAGGCCGACCGCGCGCTGATGCTCGCGGGCATCTCGCACGACCTGCGCACGCCGCTCGCGCGGCTGCGGCTCGAGACCGAGATGAGCCCGTCCGACCAGGCGACCAAGGACGCGATGGTCGACGACATCGAGCAGATGGATCGCATCATCGCGGCCTTCATCGACTACGCGCGTCCGACCCAGCGCAAGCCGGAGCCGGTCGACCTGTCGTCGATCGCGCACGAAGTCGCCGCGCGCGTGTCGGGCGAGGACGGCGTCGAGATCCGCACGCGGCTCGCGCCGACCGCCGTGATCGAAGCCGACGAAACCGACATGCGCCGCGTGATCGGCAACCTCGTCGAGAACGCGCGCAAATACGGCCAGAGCCGCGACGACGGCGTATCCCGCATCACGCTCGAGACGCGCGTGACGCACGCGCGTGTCGAGCTGTCGGTGAGCGACGAGGGCCCGGGCATCCCCGAGGATCAGCTGCCGCTCGTGATGCGACCGTTCTACCGCGTCGACACGGCGCGCACCAAGGCGGACGGCACGGGGCTCGGCATGGCGATCGTGCTGCGCCTCGTCGGCCGCTATCGCGGCGCGCTGCGCCTGCGCAACCGCAGCCCCGAAGCGGGCCTCGAAGTCACGCTCGAATTCCCCGGCGCCGGCAAGGCGCGTGCGACGGCGTGACGCGTTCGCGCACGCTTCTTGCGCGTCACACTATCGGCGCGGTTGAAAAAAACTATGGGAATCGTTAGTCAAAAACTATTGAAGCGACTTATTAATAGTGTTATAGTCGTACCCATGCTGTCACATCAACGTTGCAGCACCGAGGTAGCTTGACTCAGTCTTCTTCCCAACTCACACAGGAGTATCCGCATGAAAACCGTGGGCGATAAACTCGAAGCATTCACCGTCGTAGCCGCGAAGCCGGGCTTCAACAATCACGAGGAAAACGGCCAGTCGGCGTTCGAGACCGTCACCGAAGCGTCGTTCCCGGGCAAGTGGAAGATCATCTACTTCTATCCGAAGGATTTCACGTTCGTGTGCCCGACGGAAATCGTCGAGTTCGCGAAGCTGACGAAGCAGTTCGAAGAGCGCGACGCCGTCCTGCTCGGCGGCAGCTCGGACAACGAATTCGTGAAGCTCGCATGGCGCCGTGAGCACAAGGACCTCGACAAGCTGAACCACTACTCGTTCGGCGACGTCAAGGGCGAGCTGATCGACCAGCTCGGCGTGCGCGACAAGGAAGCCGGCGTGGCCCTGCGTGCAACGTTCATCGTCGATCCGGACAACACGATCCAGCACGTTTCGGTGAACAACCTGAACGTCGGCCGTAGCCCGGAAGAAGTCCTGCGCATTCTGGACGGCCTGCAAACGGACGAACTGTGCCCGTGCAACCGTGCAGTCGGCGGCGCAACGCTGTAAGCGCATCGATGCACGAAGCCCGCGGCGCACGTCCTGCCTGCGGGCTTTTTTAACGGCCAACCCATAGGAGATATCAATGGAATTCATCGATTCGATTAAGGCACGTATCCCCGACTACGCGAAGGACATTCGCCTGAACCTCGACGGCACGATCTCGCGCTCGTCGCTCGAAGGCACCGATGCAGTGGGCGTCGCGCTGGCGGCGGCGGTCGCGGCGAAGAGCACCGTGCTCGTGAAGACGATCCGCGAAGCCGGCGTGCTGTCGCCCGAAGAGACGAACGCCGTGCTGACGGCGGCCGCGCTGATGGGGATGAACAACACCTGGTATCCGTATGTCGAGATGGCCGACGATGCCGACCTGAAGACGCAGCGCGCCGAGCTGCGGATGGGCGCGTATGCGTCGCACGGCGGCGTCGACAAGCGCCGCTTCGAGATGTACGCGCTCGCCGCGTCGATCGTCGGCAAGTGCCACTTCTGCGTGAAGTCGCACTACGCGCTGCTGAAGAACGAGCAAGGCATGACGACGACGCAGCTGCGCGACGTCGGCCGCATCGCGTCGGTGATCAACGCCGCCGCGCAGGTGATCGCCGCCGAAGGCGAATAAGCGGCAGCGCGATACGGCGGCCAAGCGCGCCGGATCGCGCCGCAAAACGAAAATGCCACGCAAGCGCGTGGCATTTTTCATTCCGGCGGCGCAACCTGCGCGCCGCTTCGGACCGGCGTCAGGCGCTCACGCGCCCTGCTTCACCAGCAGCGCGGCGGCCTGCGCCTCGATGCCCTCGCCGCGGCCGAGGTAGCCGAGCTTCTCGTTGGTCTTCGCCTTCACGTTCACGCGCTCGAGCGGCAGGCCGAGATCGGCCGCGAGGTTCGCGCGCATCCCGTCGATGTGCGGTGCGAGCTTCGGCGCCTGCGCGATCACCGTGCTGTCGACGTTCTGGATCGTGAAGCCGGCCGCCTTCACGCGGGCGACGCATTCGCGCAGCAGCACGCGGCTGTCCGCGCCCTTGAACGCCGCGTCGGTGTCGGAGAAATGGCGGCCGATGTCGCCGAGCGCCGCCGCGCCGAACAGCGCGTCGGTGATCGCGTGCAGCAGCACGTCCGCGTCCGAGTGGCCGAGCAGGCCGCGCTCGTACGGAATCGTCACGCCGCCGATGATGAGGGGGCGCCCCGGGACGAGCTGGTGCACGTCGTAGCCTTGTCCGATTCTGAAGTCCATGCGTAATCCGGTTTGAGATGAGGTGAAAGTCAGGAAGCGTTCGCGGGGCGCGCGAGGATCGCTTCCGCGAGCGCGAAATCTTCCGGGTACGTGACCTTGAAGTTGCGCAGGCTGCCCTGCACGACGCGCGGCGTATGGCCGGCCCATTCGATCGCGCTGGCCTCGTCGGTCAGGTCGTGCCCTTCGCGCTGCGCGCGCAGGATCGCGTCGCGCAGCATGCCGATGCGGAACATCTGCGGCGTCTGCGCCTGCCACAGCGCGTCGCGCGACTCGGTGCGCGCGATCGCGTCGCCGCCGGCCGGCACGCGCTTGAGCGTATCGGCCACCGGCAGTGCGACGATGCCGCCGACCGGGTCGTCCTTCAGCGTCGCGACCAGCGTGCGGATCAGTTCGGGCGTGATGCCGGGGCGCGCGGCGTCGTGCACGAGCACCCAGTCCTGCTCGGTCGCGCCGAATTCGGCCAGCTCGAGCAGCCCGTTGAGCACCGACGCCTGCCGCGAGCCGCCGCCGCAGCGGCGCACCGCGAAGCGCAGGCCCGCGAAGCGGCGCGCATCGAAGTGCGTGTCGTCGGGCGCGAGGACGACGAGCGTCTGCGCGAATTCGCTGCACGCGTCGAACGCGGCGAGCGTGTAATGCAGGAGCGCGCGGCCGGCCAGCGTGCGGTATTGCTTCGGCACGGCCGAACCGGAACGGCTGCCCGTGCCGGCGCAAGGAATCAGGGCGAAAAGTCGGGGAGTCACGAAGGGGAAACGCCGGAAAGATGAAATCGAGAAGCGGATTTTATAATAGGTCTTTCGTCTCGACCGGCGCGCCGCGTCGCGCCCGTGCCCGCCACCCCTGCCGTCCCTATGCCAGACAACGCTTCCACCCCGTTCGCCTCGCCCGTCGCCCGCGTCAAGCCGGGCCAGCGGTTCGCCTTCGACGGCGCACACGGCTCCGCCGACGCACTCGCCATCGCCCGCTATCTCGCCGACAACCGCGACGCGGTCCCGCTCCTTGCGGTGATCTGCGCGAACGCGGTCGACGCGCAGCGGCTGTCGCAGGAACTCCGCTACTTCTCGCCGGAGGCGCGCGTGCGCCTGCTGCCGGACTGGGAGACGCTGCCGTACGACACGTTCTCGCCGCACCAGGATCTCGTCTCCGAGCGGCTCGCGACGCTGCACGACCTCGGCGAGGGCCGCTGCGACATCCTGCTGGTGCCCGCGACCACCGCGCTGTACCGGATGCCGCCCGCGTCGTTCATGGCCGCGTACACGTTCGCGTTCGCGCAGGGCGAGCGGCTCGACGAGGCGAAGCTGAAGGCGCAGCTCACGCTGGCCGGCTACGAGCACGTGAGCCAGGTCGTGCGGCCCGGCGAATACTGCGTGCGCGGCTCGCTGATCGACCTGTACCCGATGGGCTCGCCGCTGCCGTACCGGATCGACCTGTTCGACGACCAGGTCGACTCGATCCGCGCGTTCGATCCCGATACGCAGCGCAGCCTCTATCCGGTGCGCGACGTGCGCCTCCTGCCCGGCCGCGAGTTTCCGTTCGACGAAGCGGCGCGCACGGCCTTCCGCAGCCGCTGGCGCGAGACCTTCGAAGGCGACCCGAGCCGCGCGCCGATCTACAAGGACATCGGCAACGGCGTGCCGTCGGCCGGCATCGAGTACTACCTGCCGCTGTTCTTCGACGAGACGGCCACGCTGTTTCACTACCTGCCGCAGGATGCGCACCTCGTGTTCGCCGGCGACCTCGAAGCGTCGATCCGCCGCTTCACGGCCGATACGAAGCAGCGTCACGCGTTCCTCGCGCACGACCGCGAGCGGCCGATCCTGGAGCCGCAGCGGCTGTTCCTGTCCGACGAGGATTTCTTCGCGTTCGCGAAGCCGTTCGCGCGCGTCGTGCTGCCCGCGCAGCCGGCCGGCGGCTGGGCGACGGGCCTGCCCGAGCTCACGGTCGATCGCCATGCCGACGATCCGCTCGCCGCGCTGCGCACCTTCGTCGAATCGTCGGGCAAGCGCGTGCTGCTGACGGTCGAATCGGCCGGCCGCCGCGAAACGATCCTGCAACTGCTCGCCGAGCATCGCCTGCGTCCGGCGTCGAACGACCACTTCGCGGGCTGGCTCGAAAGCGACGCGCCCTTTGCGCTCGGCGTCGCGCCGCTCGCGAGCGGCTTCGCGGTGCCGGGCGAAGGCTACGCGATCGTCACCGAGACCGAGCTGTACGGCGCGCTCGGCCGCCGCGCCGGGCGCCGCCGCCAGGAACAGGCGAGCAACGTCGACGCGATGGTGCGCGACCTGTCGGAGCTGAAGGTCGGCGATCCGGTCGTGCATGCGCAGCACGGCATCGGCCGCTACATGGGCCTCGTGTCGATGGATCTCGGTGAAGGCGAGACCGAATTCCTGCATCTCGAATACGCGGGCGACAGCAAGCTCTACGTGCCGGTCGCGCAGCTGCACGTGATCTCGCGCTACAGCGGCGCCGATCCCGACAGCGCGCCGCTGCACGCGCTCGGTTCGGGCCAGTGGGAGCGCGCGAAGCGCAAGGCCGCGCAGCAGATCCGCGATACGGCGGCCGAGCTGCTGAACCTGTACGCGCGCCGCGCGGCCCGCGAGGGCCACGCGTTCGCGCTCGAGCCGCGCGACTACGTGAAGTTCGCGGAAAGCTTCGGGTTCGAGGAAACGCCCGACCAGGCCGCGGCGATCGCGGCCGTGATCGGCGACATGACGAGCGGCAAGCCGATGGACCGCCTCGTGTGCGGCGACGTCGGCTTCGGCAAGACCGAGGTCGCGCTGCGCGCCGCGTTCATCGCGGTGATGGGCGGCAAGCAGGTCGCGCTGCTGTCGCCGACCACGCTGCTCGCCGAGCAGCACACGCAGACCTTCGCCGACCGCTTCGCCGACTGGCCGGTGCGCATCGTCGAGCTGTCGCGCTTCAAGACCGCGAAGGAAGTGAACGCGGCGATCGCGCAGATCAACGAAGGCAGCGTCGACATCGTGATCGGCACGCACAAGCTGCTGTCGTCGGACGTGCAGTTCAAGCGCCTCGGCCTCGTGATCATCGACGAGGAACACCGCTTCGGCGTGCGCCAGAAGGAAGCGCTGAAGGCGCTGCGCGCGGAAGTCGACGTGCTGACGCTGACCGCGACGCCGATCCCGCGCACGCTCGGGATGGCGCTCGAAGGGCTACGCGATTTTTCGGTGATCGCGACCGCGCCGCAGAAGCGGCTCGCGATCAAGACCTTCGTGCGCCGCGAGGAGGAAAGCGTGATCCGCGAGGCGATGCTGCGCGAGCTGAAGCGCGGCGGCCAGGTGTATTTCCTGCACAACGAGGTCGAGACGATCGAGAACCGCAAGGCGATGCTCGAGGAGCTCGTGCCCGAAGCGCGGATCGTGATCGCGCACGGCCAGATGCACGAGCGCGAACTCGAACGCGTGATGCGCGATTTCGTCGCGCAGCGTGCGAACGTGCTGCTGTGCACGACGATCATCGAGACCGGCATCGACGTGCCGAGCGCGAACACGATCATCATGCACCGCGCCGACAAGTTCGGCCTCGCGCAGCTGCACCAGCTGCGCGGCCGCGTCGGCCGTTCGCACCACCAGGCGTACGCATACCTGCTGGTCCACGACCCGCAGTCGCTGACCAAGCAGGCGCAGCGCCGCCTCGAGGCGATCCAGCAGATGGAGGAACTCGGTTCGGGCTTCTATCTCGCGATGCACGACCTCGAGATCCGCGGCACCGGCGAGGTGCTCGGCGACAAGCAGTCGGGCGAGATCCACGAGATCGGCTTCCAGCTGTATACCGACATGCTGAACGACGCCGTGAAGGCGCTGAAGAACGGCAAGGAACCCGACCTCACCGCCCCGCTCGCCGCGACGACGGAAATCAACCTGCACGCGCCCGCGATCCTGCCGGCCGACTACTGCGTGGACGTGCAGGAGCGGCTGTCGCTGTACAAGCGGCTCGCGAACTGCGAGCACGGCGACGCGATCGACGGCATCCAGGAAGAGCTGATCGACCGCTTCGGCAAGCTGCCGCCGCAGGCGCACGCGCTCGTCGAGACGCACCGGCTGCGGCTCGCCGCGAAGCCGCTTGGCATCGTCAAGATCGACGCGAGCGAGGCCGCGATCGGGCTGCAGTTCGAGCCGAACCCGCCGATCGATCCGATGCGGATCATCGAGATGGTGCAGAAGCACCGGCACATCAAGCTCGCGGGCCAGGACAAGCTGCGCATCGAGACGCGCTCGCCCGATCTCGCGATCCGCGTGTCGACGATCAAGGAAACGCTGCGCGCGCTCGCCCCGCGCGCCGACGCGGCGAGCGCCGCACGCTGACGGCACGGCCGCGATGCTGCACCGCATCGCGGCCGGCGAAGGCGGGCCGGCGCGTTTTTGAGTATGATTTTCCCATTCCTCAGACGGAGTTTTGCCATGTCCACTCTCGACGCGCCGGCGCCGTCCGCCGCAACCGAAGGCGACGCCTCGCTCGTCAGCCTGCCCTGGATCAAGCAGCTGGTGTCGATGGACACGACGAGCCGCGTGCCGAACCTCGGCCTGATCGAAACGGTGCGCGACGCGCTCGCCGCGAAGGGCATCCAGTCGACGCTCACGCACGATCCGCGCGAAGGCTGGGCCAACCTGTTCGCGACCGTGCCCGCGCACGACGGCTCGACCGACGGCGGCATCGTGCTGTCGGGGCACACCGACGTCGTGCCGGTCGACGGCCAGCAGTGGGACAGCAACCCGTTCGAGCCGGAGTTGCGCGACGGCCGCCTGTACGGCCGCGGCACGTGCGACATGAAGGGCTTCATCGGCGCGGCGCTCGCGCTGCTGCCGGAGATGCAGGCGACGAAGCTCGCGAAGCCGATCCATTTCGCGCTCTCCTACGACGAGGAAATCGGCTGCGCGGGCGCCCCGCTGCTGATCGCCGATCTGGTCAAGCGCGGCGTGAAGCCGTCCGGCTGCATCGTCGGCGAGCCGACCAGCATGCGGCCGATCATCGCGCACAAGGGCATCAACGCGTACCGCTGCTGCGTGCGCGGCCACGCGGCGCACTCGTCGCTGACGCCGAAGGGCCTGAACGCGATCGAATACGCGGCACGCCTCATCTGCCACATCCGCGACATCGCCGAGCGCTTCCGCGCCGAAGGCCCGTTCGACGCGCTGTACGACGTGCCGTTCACGACCGCGCAGACGAGCACGATCCAGGGCGGCAACGCGATCAACACGGTCCCGGCCGAATGCCGGTTCGACTTCGAGTTCCGCAACCTGCCGACGCTCGATCCCGAGCAGATCTTCGCGCGCATCGAAGCGTATGCGCGGGAAACGCTGCTGCCGCAGATGCTTCGCGAGCATCCGAACGCGGCGATCGAGTTCTCGAAGATCGCCGCGGCGCCCGGGCTCGACGCGACCGAACAGGCCGCGATCACGCAGCTGGTGCGCGCGCTGACGGCCGACCAGGACAAGCGCAAGGTCGCCTACGGCACGGAAGCCGGCCTGTTCGAGCGCGCGGGCATCCCGAGCATCGTCTGCGGGCCCGGCAACATCGAACAGGCGCACAAGCCGAACGAATATGTCGAGCTCGCGCAGCTCGCCGCCTGCGAGCAGTTCCTGCGCAAGTTCATCCGCAGCATGTCGGTCGACGCACACTGACTGCTCCCGCCACGCCGGCCTGCGTGTGCGGGCCGGCCACTCCCGCCACCCGCCACGTCATGTCGACTGACCAACAGCGCACTGCCCATACGACGATCGACGGCGAACCGATTCCGACGCTCGACGAAATCGCCGCGCAGCATTTCGCGTTGTCGCCGTGGGTCGCGCGCACGCCGGTGTTCGAGCGCGCCGACCTGCCGTCCCTCGAGGGCACGCACGTCAACTTCAAGTTCGAGCTGCTGCAGGTGAGCGGCAGCTTCAAGGCGCGCGGTGCGTTCACGAACCTGCTGGCCCTCGACGAAGCGCGCAAGAACGCCGGCGTCACGTGCGTGTCGGCCGGCAATCACGCGGCGGCCGTCGCGTATGCGGCGATGCGGCTCGGCAGCAGCGCGAAGGTCGTGATGTTCCATACCGCGAGCCCGGCGCGCATCGCGCAGTGCAAGCAGTACCGCGCGGAAGTCGTGCTCGCCGGCAGCGCGTCGCAGGCATTCGACGTCGTGCGGCGGATCGAGGCCGAGGAAGGTCGCTTCTTCATCCATCCGTTCAATGGCTATCACACGATTCTCGGCACCGCGACGCTCGGCTACGAATGGGCGACGCAGACGCCCGATCTCGACGCGGTGATCGTGCCGATCGGCGGCGGCGGGCTCGCGGCCGGCATGGCGACCGCGCTGCGGCTCGCGAATCCGCGCGTGCACGTGTACGGCGTCGAGCCGGAAGGCGCCGACGCGATGAGCCGCAGCTTCGCGGCGAATCACACGATCCAGATGAGCGCGATGCAGACCATCGCCGACTCGCTGATGGCGCCGCACACCGAGGAGTACAGCTACCAGCTGTGCCGGCGCCACGTCGACCGCATCGTCACGGTGTCCGACGACGCGCTGCGCGCGGCGATGCTGTTCCTGTTCTCGCAACTGAAGCTGTCGGTCGAGCCGGCGTGCGCGGCAGCGCTCGCGGCGCTGCTCGGCCCGCTGCGCGAAACGCTGCAGGGCAAGCGGGTCGGCGTGCTGCTGTCGGGCACGAACACCGATCCCGCGACGCTCGGCATGCATCTCGCGCACGCAAAACTGCAGCACTGAACCCGCGCACGATACTCAGGGTTATCCCCAGTTTATGTTGACAGCCCTGTTGATAACCCGCCGGACAAGCACGCAAGTGGTTGAGCGCGCAGCGTTTTACGCGCGCGAAGCGCGCCGGACGCGAAATAGGCAGATAGCGCCGCCGAACGCATGGCCCGCGACGTGGCCACGTCGTACGCGGCAGGTGATCGGCGCTGCAGCGGTCGCGCTGCTTGCCGGTTGCGCGGCCCCGCCCTCGCCCGTCGTCGACGCTTCCGTTGGCTGCCTGCAGCCGGACATGCACCGGATGCTGCAGGCCGACCTGCTGTTCGGGCGCGATATCGCGGGACGCGGCCCCGTCACCGAAACGGAACGCGCGGCCTTCCTTGCCGAGGTCGTCACGCCGCGCTTTCCGGACGGTTTCACGGTCTGGGACACCCGCGGCCAATGGCGCGACCGCGCCACCGGCCGGATCATCGGCGAAGCGAGTTTCGTGATCCGTATCGTCGCCGACGATACTGCCGATACGCACGCGCGGCTCGCGGCGATCCGGCACGCGTACCGCGAGCGCTTCCGGCAGGACTCGGTCGGCATCACGCTCGTACCGGCCTGCGCGTCGTTCTGATTCGTCCTTCCCGACTGACGCGCGAACGCGACGACACATAAGAAAACGGGCGCCCGAAGGCGCCCGCCGCATGCGACACATCCGCGTATCGCTTACTTGTTCTCGAACATGTCCATGATCTGCTGCTTCTCCTGCTGCGTGACGGGCGGCGGCGCGAGCCCCTCCGAGCCGGCCGAGCCGAGCGCGTCGTTCGCGCTGATCGCGTTCGCGGCCGGGTTGATGTCCACGCTGCCGACGAAGCCGTTGCCCGGCGTGCGATCGGCGTAGTACAGCTCGCCGTCGATCGAGGTCAGGCCGTCCGGGATCGGCATCTGCTGCTCGGGCACGCCGTTCAGCGCGGTGCGCATGTAATTCACCCAGATCGGCAACGCGAGCTGCGCGCCGAATTCGCGGCTGCCGAGGCTCTTCGGCTGGTCGAAGCCCATCCACGCGACCGCGACGAGCGACTGCTGGTAGCCGGCGAACCAGCCGTCCTTCGCATCGTTCGTCGTGCCCGTCTTGCCCTGCAGGTCGCTGCGGCCGAGCGCGTTGGTGCCCGCGCCCGTGCCGGCCGTCGCGACCGTGTGCAGCAGGCTGTTCATCACGTATGCGTTGCGGCCTTCGATCGTGCGCGGCGCGGTGCCCCCCGCGATCACCGGCTGCGATTTCTGCAGCGGCTGGCCGCGCGCGTCGTCGACTTCGGCGATCAGGTACGGATCGACCTTGTAGCCGCCGTTCGCGAACACCGCATAGCCGGTCGCGAGCTGCAGCGGCGTCACGAGGCCGGCGCCGAGCGCCATCGGCAGGTACGGCGGCGTCTTCGCCGGATCGAAGCCGAAGCGCTGCGTCACGTACTCCTGCGCGTACTGCGTGCCGATCGACGCGAGGATCCGGATCGACACGAGGTTCTTCGAACGCTGCAGGCCGGTGCGCATCGACATCGGGCCGTCGGGCTGGTCGTCGTCCTTCGGTTCCCACGCGGTGCCGCCCGGCACGCTCGGCGGGAAGTACAGCGGCGCATCGTTGATGATCGTCGCCGGCCCGAGGCCCTTGTCGAGCGACGCCGAATAAATGAACGGCTTGAACGACGAACCCGGCTGGCGCCACGCCTGCGTCACGTGGTTGAACTTGCTCTTGTTGAAGTCGAAGCCGCCGACGAGCGAACGGATCGCACCGTCCTGCGGCGCGATCGCGACGAGCGCGCCTTCGACCTGCGGCAGCTGCACGATCTGCCAGCCCGTCTTGCCGTCCTTCAGCACGCGCACGATCGAGCCCGGCTTGATGTGCAGCGTCGCGTTCGCGCGCGGGCTCAGCGCGGCCGACACGAAGCGCAGGCCGGCCGGGCCGATCGTCGTCGTGGCGCCGCCGACGAACTGCACCTCGACCGCGTTCGGCGACGCCGACAGCACCACCGCCGACTGCAGGTCGCCGTTGTCCGGGTGATCGGCGAGCGCGTCGTCGATCGCCTCGTCGCGATCGTCGCCGGCCGCCGGCAGGTTGATCGAGCCTTCCGGCCCGCGATAGCCGTGGCGGCGCTCGTAATCGAGAATGCCGCGGCGCACGGCCTGGTACGCGGCTTCCTGGTCGGCCGAGTTGATCGTCGTCGTGACGGTCAGCCCGCGCGTATAGGTTTCGTCCTTGTACTGCTGGTACATCATCTGCCGCACCATCTCGGCGACGTATTCGCCGTGCACCGCGTACTGGTTGCCCGGCGTGCGCACGCGGATCTCTTCCTTCACCGCCTGGTCGTACTGCGGCTGCGTGATGTAGCCGATCTCGAGCATGCGCTTCAGGATGTACTCCTGGCGCACCTTCGCGCGCTTCGGATTGACGACCGGGTTGTACGCGGACGGCGCCTTCGGCAGCCCCGCGAGCATCGCCGCCTCGGCGAGCGTGATGTCCTTCAGGTCCTTGCCGAAATACACGCGCGCGGCGGCCGCGAAACCGTACGAGCGCTGGCCCAGGTAGATCTGGTTCATGTACAGCTCGAGGATCTGGTCCTTCGTCAGCGCCTTCTCGATCTTGTACGCGAGCAGCATCTCGTAGATCTTGCGCGTATACGTCTTCTCGCTCGACAGGAAGAAGTTGCGCGCGACCTGCATCGTGATCGTGCTCGCGCCCTGGCGCGCGCCACCGTGCATCAGGTCGGCCACGCCGGCGCGCAGGATGCCGAGGAAGTCCACGCCGCCGTGTTCGTAGAAGCGGTAGTCCTCGATCGCGAGCACCGCCTTCTTCATCACGTCGGGAATGTCCTGGAAGCGCACAAGGCTGCGGCGCTCCTCGCCGAACTCGCCGATCAGCACGTGATCGGCGCTGAACACGCGCAGCGGCACCTTCGGCTGGTAGTTGGTCAGCGCATCGAGCGACGGCAGTTGCGGCGCCATCACGACGAGCGCGTAGCCGACGATCAGCGCACCGACGATCGCGAGCGTCGCGATCAGGCCGACGAACCACAGCGCGACGCGCGAGCCGAACGAGCGGCGCGCGCCGTCCCCGCCGCCGCGGCGCTGCGCGCGCCGGTCGTCGCTGCGCTCGTCGTCATCGGGGTAATAAGCTCCAGACGGCGAACGGCGCAACGTGTAGTGAGGTTCGTTCCGGTCGGAAGGAGAAGACGGTCGTTTGATGATTGGCATGTCGGAATGGCGGGCGGCGTGGCGCCCTCGGACGCATGCGGAAAATGCAAGCGGATGAATCAGAGTGGGTGCATCGTGGCAACTGTCACGTCGACAGACCCCGCCGCGCGGCGATCCGTTCCCGCGACGTGACAGCGCATTTTAATGAAATCGACCGATCGGCTTCGCGATTTTTTGTAAAAATTCCCGCACAAGCGTGAATTGCGGAACGTATTGGCGCCATGCTCCGCCTATCATGGACTCGCGACCCGGTGCGTGCCGCGGCGTTTCTTTCAGATGCGAAAGGTGGAAACCTGCACACGTACGGCGCTTGAACTCCGGCGCTTAAGCCGTATTTAAGGGGCCGGCGGTGTAATATCCGCCGGCTCACGCGGGTCGGAACCGATTCGCGACGGGCATTGCCGCCGACGCGGCACCTTTCAACCACGGAGGATTTCATGTCGCTTTTCGACTCTGTTTCGCGCACGATCAAAGGCCTGCTGAACGATGCGGCCGACTCGGTACAGGATCCGTCGCGCGACGCACGGCAGATCGTGCGGGAGCTCGACGACAGCATCGGCCGTGCCGAGAATTCGCTGATCGAGATCGAGGCACAAGTCGCGACCCAGCGCAGCAAGCGCGATGCGGCCGACGACAAGGTGAAGAAGTACGAGGACGGCGCGAAGCGCGCGCTGCAGGCGGGCGACGAAGCGCTCGCACGCGAGGCGCTCGCCGCGCAGTCGAACGCCGAAGCCGAGCGCGATGCGCTCGCGGCGGAGCTGACGACGCTCGAGCCGTCGGTCGACAAGCTGAAGGGGCAGATCGCCGACATGCGTCAGCGCCGCAACGACCTGAACGCACGCTCGAACATCCTGCAGGCCAAGCAGGAAATCGCGCAGGCGAAGGACGTCGCGGCAAGCGCGTTGGGCGGCATCGGCGGCAAGAACCTGTCCGAGGACTTCCAGAAGCTCGAGGACAAGGTCGCGCTGCAGAATGCGCGCTCGGACGCCCGCCTGAATTCGGCCGACACGTCGAGCGGCAAGGCGCTCGACGACAAGCTCGCCGCGCTGAACAAGGGCCCGTCGGTCGAGGACCGCCTCGCCGCGCTGAAGAAGCAGCTCGACACGCCCGCGCAGTAACGGCAGGCAACCGCGCCGCGGCCCGCCGGGCGCGCGGCGCGCACCGATCGTCAGGAGACGGGCGCCCGCGCCCGGTTCGACCATGAAGAAATCTCTCGCCGCACTCGGCTTCTCGCTGATGCTGCTGTCGTCCGCCGCCTTTGCGGTTCCGTCGCTGCAGCAAGTCGAGCAGTCGATCGCGCAACGTGACTGGCAGCGCGCCGACACGCAGCTGTCGCAAGTCATCGACGCCCATCCGAACAATGCGCATGCGCGCTATCTGTACGCACAGGTGCTGGATCGCGAAGGCCGCGCGTCCGACGCGCTCGCGCAACTGCAGCGGGCGAAGTCGCTCGATCCGCAACTGCGCTTCACCGACGCGTCGCATTTCGCGCAGACCGAATCGCGCATTCGCGCCGACGCCGCGCGCGTGAGCGGCGCGAGCGGCAACGCACCGTCGGCCACGCAGGCCGGTTCGTTGCAGTCGTCGCTCGCACCTGCCGCGCCGGTTGCGAAACACGGTCCGTCGACCGGCATGTGGATCGGCCTCGGGCTGCTCGTCGCGGTCATCGCGCTGGTGCTGCGCTGGACGTTGCGGCGCGCACGCTCGGCCGACGACAGCCGTGCCGGCGACGAACGCCGCGCGCAGTTGAAACGCGCGACCGACGTGCTGAACGACATCCGTCCGCTGAAACTCGACGCGAAACTGTCGACGGCGCCCGGTGCCGCGGCGCTCACCAGCGAACTCGAAGGCATCGAGACCGATGCACGCGCGCTCGTCGAAGCGCTGTCGAACGGCAAGAACCCGGTGCCGCCGTATCGCATCGACGAACTCGAACAGCGGCATGCGAGCGTGAAGGCGCGCGTCGAAGGCCGCCCCGATCCGAGCGCGCCGCCCGCTGCGCCCGCGAACGGCAGCGGCTCCGTGTATGCGCAGGAAGCCGATCGCGTGACCGGCATGCAAGGGCAGCCGTATCAGCAGCAACCGTACCCGCAACAGCCGTATCCGCCGCAACCGTATCCGCAACAACAGCCGCCCGTCGTGGTTCAGCAAGGCGGCGGTTTCGGCAGCGGAATGGGCGGGCTGCTGACCGGCGTGCTGCTCGGCGAAGCGATGTCCGGCGGCCGCGAACGCGTGGTCGAACGCGACGTGATCGTCGACGACCAGCGCCGGCGCCAGGAGAACAACGATCCGGGCTTCGACCTCGGCCGCGGCGACGATTCGAACTGGAGCGACGGCAATGGCGGCGGCGGCGTCGATCTCGGCAGCAACGACGACGGCTGGACCGACGACAACACCTGAGCATGGCTCGCGCGGGCGTCGACGCATCGCGCCGCGCCCGCGCCCGACACCGCGCTTTCTTTCATTTCTCCTCGCGCCGGCCCGGTGATTTGTTAATCATTTCAAGATGGGCTACCGGCAATGGGGCACGTTCGCTATCATGCGGCCATCGGCGTGCCCCCGATCCGACCCATCAGACGCTTCGCAGCCCTGCGCGTCGCGGCACGCCTCCTCTCGCCCAACCAGGAGAAAGCCGCTCATGAGCATAATCAAGGAATTCAAGGAGTTCGCCGTCAAAGGCAACGTGATGGATCTCGCCGTCGGCGTGATCATCGGCGGCGCGTTCTCGAAGATCGTCGACTCGGTCGTGAAAGACCTCATCATGCCGGTCATCGGCGTGCTGACGGGCGGTCTGGATTTCTCGAACAAGTTCGTTCTGCTCGGCACCATCCCCCCGACGTTCAAGGGTAATCCCGATTCGTTCAAGGACCTGCAGGCCGCGGGCGTCGCCGCATTCGGCTACGGCTCGTTCATCACCGTGGCGATCAACTTCGTGATCCTCGCGTTCATCATCTTCCTGATGGTGAAATTCATCAACAAGCTGCGCAAGCCGGAAGAAGCGGCGCCGGCCGCGACGCCGGAAGACATCGTGCTGCTGCGCGAGATCCGCGATTCGCTCAAGCAACGCTGAGCACCGCGCCACGCTGCGACTGCCGGGCCCGCCATGTGCGGGCCTTTTTCATGGGCACGCATCGTGCACCGTCGTGCGAGCGCCTATCTCACTTTTTTGTGACGCGCGAATGCACGCGCGGGAAAAGCAGGTCTATGATGGAGACTAAACGACAGTACGGGCGCCAAGACGCTGGCTGTGTCGATCATCGTGGCATGCGGGTCGACGGGAGACATTGATCGTCGTACCGCACGAGTGCGGAGTGCAGCATTTTCGTGTGCTATAAAGGATCGACATGCGGCGTACATAGCCGGGAGTGGGTCGCATGAAAGTGCCGCATTTCTTGCAATTGTTTTTCAGGCGAGTGTTTATGTCCTTCCCGAAAAAACGTCGACGTGCGCAACAGGATGGCCAGGAGTCCTTCCTCGCGGTATTGCGCCATTCGAAACCGTTCGCGCAGCTCGACACCAAGATTGCCCGCGCCCGTGCGCAGGACGAACCCGTCCTCTATGCGCACGTGCTACCCGGCCTCGACGTGCTTCTGTGCAGCGTGCGCGGCGCACAGCCGCCCTATCCGGCCATCGCCGAACTGCGCAAGCGCTGCCTCGAATCGATCGCCAACGCACTCGAACAGCCGCTCGACGGCCTCGAGAACGGCGGGTACTGGTACGAGGCGAACGGCTTCGGCTTCCTCGTGTTCGCGAGCCGCGCCCGCGCGCGCATCCTGCCCGAATTTGGTGCAGGCACGAAAGCGAGCCTGCGCGGCGGGCTGGGACGCCAGAACGCCGGCGACACGACACCGCGCTCCCTCGGCTGAACCGACACCGACACGATGGGCCGCCTCCGGGCGGCCCATCGGTCATTCAGCTTCCCGCTTCAGCGTCGCGGCGCGCTCACTGCGCCGTCCCGCGCCCGTTGCCGGGCCGGACGATGTCGATGAACGCGGCGAAATCGGCGCCGGCAAGCCCCTGCGCAGCGCCCAGGCGCAGCACCTGCTGCACCGTGGCCGATACGGGCATCACCGCACCCGTGTCGCGCGCGGCGTCGGCGATCGCATCGACATCCTTCTGGAACGTACTGAGCGCGCCGATCGGCGCGTGACCGCCTGACGTCATGCGCGGCACGAAGGTCTGCAGCAGCACCGAATCGGCCCAGCCGCCCGCCAGCGCGTCGGCCAGACGCGCGGCGTCGATGCCGCTCGCCTGCGCGAGGCCGACCGCTTCCGCGATCGCGGTCACCGTCGCGGTGACGATCGCCTGGTTGCACAGCTTCGCGGTCTGGCCCGCGCCTGCGTCGCCCATGTGCGTGACGCGCGACGCGTAAGTGTCGATCAGCGATCGCACCGCAGCGAGGTCGGCCGCGCCGCCGCCCGCCATCACCGCAAGCGTGCCGGCCTGCGCGCCGGGCACGCCGCCCGACACCGGCGCATCGATCCAGCCGACGCCGAGCACGGCGGCACGCGCCGCGTAGTCGCGCGTCGCGGCAGGCGGAATGCTCGAGTGATCGACGATGCGCTTCAGGCGGCGTGCATGCGCATCGCCGGCAAACAGCCCGTGCTCGCCGAACGCGACGTCGCCGACCGCACGGCCGTCGAGCACGCACACGAATACCGTGTCGACGCGCTCGGCCAGTTCGCGCGGCGTGTCGACCACCTGCGCACCGTCCTTTTCAAGCGCCTCGGCCTTGCCGCGCGTGCGGTTCCATACGCTGATCCGGTGGCCCGCCGCCAGCAAATGCCGAATCATCGGCGCGCCCATCAATCCCGGTCCGCAAAATCCGACTTCCACGATCTTCCTCGTCTCCAATTGAGGTTGCACTTGCCGCCCATCATACCTATCACTCAAGAAGCCGGACACGCGCGGCGCCGCTTCGGGCCCGCCGCTTGCGCCGGCCGCACACACACCGACATCCCAGGGAGCGCATCATGAGCGACCACGTCTACAAGCTGATCGAACTGACCGGTTCGTCGCGGCAATCGTGCGACGACGCCATCCGCAACGCGATCTCGAAAGCCGGCAAGACGCTGCACAACCTGCACTGGTTCCAGGTGACCGAAACGCGCGGCCACATCGAAGGCGACCAGGTCATCCACTGGCAGGTCACGCTGAAAGTCGGCATGCGCATCGACGACTGACGCCCGCGTGTCACGCGCGGTGCCCTGACCACCGGATGCGTGCAATGCGCATCCGCGCGGTACCGCGCACGCCCGCTTCCGCCCCCTTCACCCGTTCCCGCTTCGGCCCTTTTCA
Organism: Burkholderia sp. BCC1998; assembly: GCF_905339875.1. Classification (NCBI taxonomy): domain Bacteria; kingdom Pseudomonadati; phylum Pseudomonadota; class Betaproteobacteria; order Burkholderiales; family Burkholderiaceae; genus Burkholderia; species Burkholderia sp. BCC1998. The sequence goes on along the minus strand of NZ_CAJPHE010000003.1, from coordinate 275,286 downwards.
GCCCGCTTCGGCCCTTTTCAGCCCGCTTCAGCCCGCTTGGCGAGGCCCGGCGACGGGTGTCTGCGGGTATCCATCTCTTGACGCTGACTTTCGTTCATATTAAAAACCATATACCCACCTCCCCCATCGATCAGCCCAGCCATATAAACCGGAGAAATCATGAGTCAGCAACGCGAGGCGATCGACACGTACCTCTTGCGCGTTTTGCACACCTTGTTGATGGAGCGCAGCGTCACGCGCGCGGCCGTCAAACTGAACCAGTCGCAACCGGCGATCAGCGCCGCGCTGCGGCGCCTGCGCGACATCACCGGCGATCCGCTGCTGGTGCGCGGCAAGTCCGGCATGGTCCCGACCGAATACGGGCTGCGCCTGCTCGAGCCGGTGCAGAACGCACTGCGTGAAATCGAGCGCATCAAGTTCCAGCAGCACAATTTCGACCCGGCCACGTCGATCCGCTGCTACCGGATCGGCTGCCCCGACTACCTGAACGTGCTGTTCGTGCCGACCGTCGTCGAACGCTTCCGCCAGGCGGCGCCGAACGCGACGCTCGAGTTCCATTCGCTCGGCCCCGCGTTCGATTACGAGCTCGCGCTGGAAGACGGCAAGCTCGACATCGTCGTCGGCAACTGGCCCGAGCCGCCCGAGCAGCTGCACCTGTCGAACCTGTTCGTCGACGAAATCGTCTGCCTGATGAGCAACACCCACCCGTTCGCGAAGCGCGGCGGGCTCACGCTCGACCAGTACCTGAACGCGCCGCATCTCGCGCCGACGCCGTACTCGGTCGGCCAGCGCGGCGCGATCGACGTGCATCTCGCGCGCGAACGGCTCAAGCGTCACGTGGTCGTCACGCTGCCGTACTTCAACCTCGCGCCGTACGTGCTGGTGAAGTCCGACCTGATCTTCACGACGACGCGCCTGTTCGCCGATCACTACGCGAAGTTCCTGCCGCTGTCGGTCGTGCCGGCACCGCTCGACTTCCCGCCGATGCAGTATTACCAGCTGTGGCACGAACGCTGCCACTACTCCGACGAGGTGCGCTGGCTGCGCAGCCTCGTCGCCGAAGCGACCCGCACGCTGATCGAGGCGTAAGCGCATGCGACGCGCGCGCCGGCCACGCCATTGCGGGGTGGGCCGGTGTGACACGCGGCGCGGCGCTTGGCGGCTTCAGCTTCAGCTTCAGCCTCAGCCTTAGCCTTAGCCTTAGCCTTAGCCTTAGCCTTAGCCTTAGCCTTAGCCTTAGCCTTAGCCTTAGCCTTAGCCTTAGCCTTAGCCTTAGCCTTAGCCTTAGCCTTAGCCTTAGCCTTAGCCTTAGCCGTAGCCGTAGCCTCAGCCGTAGCCACGGCCGCGCGCCCGATCCGCGCCGTGCGGGCGCGGCCTTCACCTCACGCCGACGCGGTCAGCGCGACGCCTCCACGAGTGCCTGTGCCAGCGCGTTGTGGCGCTCGATGACCGGCGGCAGGTCGAGCGTCGCGAGCCGCCCTTCCCGCACCACCACCTTCCCGTTCACCACCGTGTACGCCGTCTGCGACGGCGCGCAGAACACGAGCGCCGCGACCGGATCGTGCAGCGCGCCCGCGAACAGCGGCTGGCGCAGGTCGAACGCGGCGAAGTCCGCGGCCATGCCGGGCTTCAGCGCGCCGATGTCGTCGCGGTTCAGCACCTTCGCGCCGCCGAGCGTCGCGATCTCGAGCGCTTCGCGCGCGGTCATCGCATCGGGCCCGAAACCGACCCGCTGCAGCAGCAGCGCCTGCCGCACTTCCGCGACCATCTGCGCGCCGTCGTTCGACGCGGAACCGTCGACGCCGAGGCCGACCGGCACGCCCGCGAGACGCATCTTCCTCACCGGCGCGATGCCCGACGCGAGCCGCATGTTCGAGCACGGACAGTGCGCGACGCCGGTGCCGGTGCGCGCGAACAGGCCGATGCCCGCATCGTCGAGCTGCACGCAGTGCGCGTGCCACACGTCGTGACCGACCCAGCCGAGATCTTCCGCGTATTCGGCAGGCGTCATCCCGAACTTCTCGCGGCTGTACGCGATGTCGTTGACGTTCTCGGCCAGGTGCGTGTGGAGCGACACGCCGTAGTCGCGCGCCAGCACGGCCGCGTCGCGCATCAGGCCGCGGCTCACCGAGAACGGCGAGCACGGCGCGACGACCACCCGCAGCATCGCGTAGCGGCCGTCGTCGTGATAGGTCTCGATCAGGCGCTGCGCATCGCGCAGGATGTCGGGCTCGCGCTCGACGACCGAATCGGGCGGCAGCCCGCCGTCGCGCTGGCCGACGCTCATCGCGCCGCGGCTCGCGTGAAAGCGCATGCCGATCCGCTGCGCGGCGCCGATGCTGTCGTCGAGCCGGCTGCCGTTCGGATAGATGTACAGATGGTCACTCGACGTCGTGCAGCCCGACTGCAGCAGCTCGGCCATCGCGGTCAGCGTCGACACCTCGATCATCTCGGGCGTCAGGTGCGCCCAGATCCGGTACAGGTTCGTGAGCCAGCCGAACAGCTCGGCGTTCTGCGCGGCCGGCACCGCGCGCGTGAGGCTCTGGTACATGTGATGGTGCGTGTTCACGAGCCCCGGGATCACGAGGTGGCCGCGCAGGTCGAGCACTTCGTCCGCAGTATCGGGCAGCTCGGCGCTCGGGCCGACCGCGACGATCCGGTTGTCTTCGATATAGAGCCCCGCGTCGCGCAGTTCGCGGCGCGTGTCGTCCATGGTCACGAGCACGTCGGCGTGCTTGACCAGCAGGGTTTTCGGGCGGGATGAGGATGGGTGCGGCGCGCGTGCGTGCGCGCCGGAGTGCTGCTCGGGATTCATGCGTTCTCCGCGTCGGTCAGCCCTTTCGGGCGGTCGCAAAGCCGTTCGAACGCTGATTCGCGGCACGCCCCGGTGCCTGCGTCCGTTCGAACGCCCTGGCCCGGTTACCCGGCGTGCTCGCCGTCTTCGGGGTGCGCACCGGCCTCGGGCCGACGCGCACGGCGGGAGGATCGCCGATGCGCGCGCGCCGCACAATGCGCGACGCCGAATACTGCGCTTCACGGTTTCGATATGGTACGCGCGCGGGCCGTGCAGCGGCCCGCCGGGCGCGGCGCGGCGGGTTTTTTCCCGCCGTCGACAGCGGTTCATGCGCGGCGCATTATCTTTGATATCGCGCCCGTATTTGCGCGGGGAACCTTTTTACAATGCCTGCACGGCGCTCGCTTCAATCTCGCCGACGGGTATGTAGCCACGTGACGTGGAGCCTCGATCCGCCGCACAGTCATGGATCGAGTCGCCGCCGAACCTCGCATTCACACAAGGACAATTGCGAATGGGAAAGCTCACTACCCACGTACTCGATACGGCGCACGGCCGCCCCGGCGCCGCCATCAAGGTGGACCTCTACGCGCTGGACGGCGAATCGCGCCGCGCGATCAAGACCGTGCTGACCAATAGCGACGGCCGCTGCGACGAACCCCTGCTCGAAGGTGCCGCGCTCGCCGCCGGCGAATACGAACTCGTGTTCCATGCCGGCGACTACTTCGCGTCGCTCGGCGTGAAGGTGCCCGAACCGCGCTTCGTCGACCGCGTCGTGCTGCGCTTCGGCATCGCCGACACCGCATCGCACTATCACGTGCCGCTGCTCGTGTCGCCGTGGTCGTACAGCACCTATCGCGGCAGCTGACACACGCATCGGCGCCCGCATCAAAGACAACGATCTGAGTCTGGAGGAGTTTCATGGAAGGCTTCATCACCGACTGGCTGAACCTCGCGCTGCGATGGCTGCACGTCATCGTCGCCATTGCGTGGATCGGCGAGTCCTTCTATTTCGTCGCGCTCGACAACAGCCTGAAACCGCCGACCGACGCGAACCAGCGCAAGCGCGGCGTGTTCGGCGAACTGTGGCACGTCCACGGCGGCGGTTTCTACAACATGCAGAAGTACACGGTCGCCCCGCCGGAAATGCCGGATGACCTGCACTGGTCGAAGTGGCCGTCGTACACGACCTGGCTGTCGGGCTTCTCGCTGTTCTTCGTGCTGTACCTGCTCGCGCCGAACACCTACCTGATCGACAAGAGCGTGCTCGACATGGGCCCGGTGGTCGCCGTCGCGGCAGCGCTCGGCTTCCTCGCGGCCGGCTGGATCGTCTACGACTCGCTGTGCCGCATCCTCGGCACCAACGATCGCGTGCTGGGCATCTGTGTCGGCCTCTACGTCGTCGTCGCCGCGTACCTCGCGTGCCACATCTTCTCGGGCCGTGCGGCGTACCTGATCGTCGGCGCGATGCTCGCGACGATCATGTCGGCGAACGTGTTCTTCGTGATCATCCCCGGCCAGCGCAAAATGGTCGACAAGATGCTCAAGGGCGAGGAGCCGAACCCGATCTACGGCAAGCGCGGCAAGCAGCGCTCGGTGCACAACACGTACTTCACGCTGCCGGTCGTGTTCGCGATGCTGTCGAACCACTATGCGATGACGTACACGAACAAGTTCAACTGGGTCGTGCTCGTGCTCATCATGCTGGCCGGCGCGCTGATCCGTCAGTTCTTCGTGATGCGTCACCGCGGCAAGCAGCTGTGGTACCTGCCGATCGGCGGCGTCGCACTGCTGTCGGGCGCGCTGGTGTGGACGATGCCGAAGCCGGTCGCACCGGAAGCGCAAGCGGCGAACGCACCGAAGATCGTGATCAACGACATCATGCCGATCCTGCAGCAGCGCTGCGTCGAGTGCCACTCGGCCAAGCCGACGCTGATGGGCAGCGCACCCGCCGGCGTGATGTTCGACACGCCGGACGAAGTGTCGAAGAACGCGCAGCGCATCTACGAACAAGCCGTGCGCCTGAAGGCGATGCCGATCGGCAACGTCACGCACATGACCGACGACGAGCGCGTGAAGCTCGCCGCCTGGTTCGAGGGTGGCGCGGTCAAGTAAGCCGCGGTGCGCCGGCTATCAATTGCCGGCGCGATCCTCTCCGTTCGCGGGCCCGGAAACGGGCCCGTTTTTTTGCGGGTGCGAAATGCGCGTCGTACGCTAGCCGCGCATCGCGTCGCGCTGCAGCGCGACGAGCGCATCGACCGCGCGCGGGCCGTCGTCGAACGGCACGAAGACGTGATCGTGATACGCGGCGGCCATCACGTTGCAGCTGATGCCGGCCGCGCCGAGCGCCCGCGCGAATGCAGCCGTGAGGCCGACGGCCGCGAGGTCGGAGTGCACGGTCAGCGTGATCCATGCCGAGCGGAACAGCACTGGCCAGCCGCGACGTGCCGCTGTTTCTTCGTCGACGACGACCGTCAGCCCTTCCGCTTCGCGGAACGTCGCAATGACTTCGGACAACGATACATCTGCATCGGCCGGCAGCGACACAAAGGCGAACGCGCCCGGATGCAGTTCGGGTTGCATCGTGCGCAGCAGGACCATGAGGTCGTTTTCAGGTTGGCTCATCGGAGGGGCGCGCCCGGAACCGGACGTCGTGCGGTGGCGATGCGGGCACGATAGCATGCGTGCCGCCACCGCTACGCATGCGCGATCGCCACTTCGTCCGCGAGCCAGTCACGCAATGCAACGATACGTGAATCGTCCTGCGTGTGCGCCGGATACACGACGTGATACGCGAGCCCCGGCGCCACCTCGACGTTCACGTCGAACAACCGCACGAGGCGCCCGTCCGCCAGATCACGCGCGATCATGTGCGGCTCCGCCAGCCCGACCGTCGTACCGTCCATCACGGCCTGCACGACATGGCTCGAATCCGGAAACGCGACACACCGGCTGTCGTCGAAACCGTCGATGCCGGCCGCCGCCATCCAGGCCGACCAGCGCGGCCAGACCACGCCGTCGACTTCACAGTCGGCGTGGCACAGCGTGTGGCGCAGCAGGTCGCGCGGCTTGCGTAACGGCGGGCCGACCGACAACAGCGCGGGGCTGCCGATCGCGACGACCGACGTGCCGAACAGGCGCTGCGTATACGCGTCGCGATAACGCCCGGTGCCGAAGCGGATCGCGACATCCACATCGTCGCCGTCGAAATCGCGCAAGCGATCGGTGATGTCGAACGTCAGTTCGAGCGCCGGATGCGCGGCCTTGAATCGCGGCAGGCGCGGCAGCAGCCAGTGCGTCGCGAAGCGCGCGCCGACCGACACGCGCAGTTCCGTCTGTTCGCGCGCGAGGCGCCGCGCCCGTGCGGTCGCGTGCCGGAGGCCCGCCAGCGCATCCGCAGCGGCCGCGGCCAGCAACGCGCCGGCCTGCGTCAGCCGGATGCTGCGGCTCGTGCGGACGAACAGTTCCATGCCGAGTTGCGCCTCGATCTCCCTGATCTGGTGACTGACGGCTGCCGGCGTCAGTCCGACCTCGTCGGCCGCCCGCGAAAAATTCAGGTGCCGCGCCGCCGCATCGAACGTCCTCAGCGCGCGCGTACCGGGCCACATGCGTTCCATCGATCTTCAAAAAGAATTTGATGACGGTTCCAAAACTACTCGTTTTTCATGACGCCATCAATCGGCAAACAATAGGCTTTCTTGAAGATGCCGCGCGCCGCCCCGTGCCCGCGGCCAACCTGGAGATTCGCCGATGTCCGCTGCACCGTTCCCGTCCGTAGTCCAGATCAACGGCGTAGCCGCTACACCCGATGCGCTCGCCGCGCTAGCATTCGCGGGCCACGCGCATTTCACCGCGATGCAGATCCGCGAAGGCCGCGTACGCGGGCTCGACCTGCACCTCACGCGCTTGCGCGACGCGTCGAACGCGCTGTTCAGTCATGCACTGCCCGACGAGCGGATACTCACGTTCCTGCGCGCCGCGCTCGATCGTGCACCGTCGGCACTGTCGCTGACCGCGACGATCCATGCGACGACGGGCGAATTCGTCGCGCCGCGCGACGACGAAGCGCTCGACGTGCTGGTACGCACCGCCCCGCCGTCGTCGGGGCCGGTCGGCCCGCTCGATTTCGCGCTGTTCGAACACGAGCGCGTGCTGCCTGGCATCAAGCACGTCGGCGAAGTCGCGAAGACACACTTCCTGCGCCGTGCGGTCGCGCAGGGTTTCGACGATGCGGCGTTCATCGATCGTCAGGGGCGCATCAGCGAAGGCTCGATCTGGAATCTGGTGTTCTGGACCGGCGATTCGGTCGTGTGGCCGGCGGCCGACATGCTCGGCGGCGTCACGATGGGCATCCTGCGCCGGCAACTGGCCCACCTCGGCATCGCACAGCACGACCGCGAAGTGACACCGGCCGACCTGCCGTCGATGGCCGGCGCCGTCGTGATGAATTCGTGGACGCCGGGTATCGCCGTGCGCAGGCTCGGCACGGCGACGCTGCCCGATTCGTCATCGCTCGCCGCGCTGCTGCATCGCGCCTATGAACAGGAGCCGCCCCTCGCGCCGTGACGCGCACGCCCGGCTACCCGTCGACCGTCTCCGGCAGCCGCGCGATCACCTTGATCTCGAACTGGAAGCCGTACAGCCAGGTCACGCCGACGGCGGTCAGCGTCGGATGCGGCGCATCGCCCCAGTATTCGGGGACGATCTCCCAGATCCGCTCGAACGTCGCCTCCGGATTGACGAGGAACACCGTCACGTCGACGACATCGTCGAACGTGCAACCGGCCGCACGCAGCACCGCATTCAGGTTGTCGAACGCGCGGCGGACCTGCGCGGCCAGTTCCGGCTCGGGCGAACCGTCGTCGCGGCTGCCGACCTGCCCGGACACGAACAGGAAACCGTTCGAGCGCACGGCCGGCGAATAGCGGTTGCGGTCGTACAGCGCCTGGCGACCCGGCGGAAAAACTACGCTACGCTTTGTCACTCAACACCTCCATCGGTCTGCGGGGCGAAACCGCCCCTGTATCAACGATGAAAGCACTTTAAGGACCATTGCCGGGGGGATAAACCGGCAACCTTGTCCAACACTGTTTGCGCCCTCCAAACAATGTCCGAGCAACGCGGAGCCCTGACCCGATGGATCGATTCGACGCAATGCAGGCGTTCGCCCGCGTGGTGGAAGCCGGCAGCTTCACGAAGGCGGCCGACACGCTGCACATGAGCCGCACCACCGTCACGCAACTGGTGCAGCAGCTCGAAGCGCGACTGCGCGTGAAGCTGTTCAACCGCACGACGCGCAAGGTCGTCGTCACGGCCGACGGCGCCGCGTATTACGACCGCGTCGTGCGCCTGCTGGCCGACATGGACGATGCCGAAACGAGCCTGTCCGCCGCGTCGGCATCGCCACGGGGGCGGCTGCGCGTGGACGTGCCGAGCCCGTTCGCGCGCCTGATACTGATCCCCGCGCTGCCCGTGTTCCATGCGCGTTATCCGGACATCCAGCTCGACCTGGGCGTGAGCGACCGCGTGGTCGACGTGATCGGCGAGAACGTCGACTGCGTCGTGCGCGGTGGCGAGCCGACCGACCGCTCGCTGGTCGCGCGTCGCGTCGGCGACCTTCGGCTCGGCGTGTACGCGTCGCCGGCCTATCTCGCGCGCGCCGGCACACCGCTGCATCCGGGCGAACTCGAAGACACGCATCACCGCATCGTCGGCTTTCTGTGGGCACGCACCGGCAAGGCGTTGCCGTTTGCGATGGAGCGTGACGGCGAGCAGATCACCGTACGCGGACGCTACGTGCTCGCGGTCGACGACGGCAATGCGTATCTCGAAGCCGGTCTCGCGGGGCTCGGCATCCTGTGGCTGCCCGACTACATGGCCGCCGCGTATCGCGAACGAGGCGAACTGGTGCCGCTGTTCGAGCCATGGCAACTCGAACCGATGCCGATGTACGTCGCGTTCCCGCCGAACCGCCACGTCAGCGCGAAGCTGCGTGTCTTCGTCGACTGGGTCGACAGCCTGATGGCGCAGCATGCGCCGGTCTCGAACCGGCGTCGCGGCGGCGGTTCGCGCGACACGCGCAAAGCCGTCGCAACCTGAGTCGGGAGAAAGCGACCGCACGTAAAAAAACCCGCGCACGTTGCGCGGGTTTCGGCAGGTAGGCAAACCGCCTGTCAGTCGCGAGTACGCCGGCGACTCAGGCCGTCAGCGCATCCAGCGCGTCCTCGGTGAGCCACAGCGATTCCTGCAGGTCCTGCTCGTTCAGGTTCAGCCCGTCGCCGCCGCGATCGACGACGATGAAGTCGCTGACGCCGCCCAGCGCGATCAGCGGGTGATGCCACACGCCCTTCGCATAATTGACGCCCTGCCAGCCGCTCGTCACGAACGCGCGGATCTTCGACGGATCGAGATCGCCGGCCGGCGCGACGACGACAAGATACGGCTGGTCGTTCAGCGGCACGAACGCCTGGCTGCCGAGCGGATGGCGCTCGAGCATCTTCACCTCGAACGGCAGCGTGCGCGGCTGGCCGCGGAACAGGTTGACGAGCGTGCGGCCTTCTTCGTCGCTCACGTCGACCTTCGCAAGATCGTGAAAGCGGATCGTCGTGCCGAGATTGATCGGAATCTGCTTCGCGCCTTCGGTTTCGATCACGTCGCCGAACGCCGCGAAGGCTTCCTTGGTCAGCGGTTCGATTGCGAGCGTCTTCATTTGTCGAGCGTCCCCCACAGACGCAGGCGCGATACGCCGCCGTCCGGAATGATGTTCAGGCGCACGTGGGTCACCGGGCCCAGCGATGCGATCTCGTGTTCGAAATAGTGCTGCTTGTCCATCTGCAGCTTCTGTTCGCCGAGCAGCACCGGCCAGAACATCGACTGCGTGATCAGCGAGCTGTCGGTACCGCCCGACACGTACGCGGCCTGGATCGAGCAGCGGTCCGGATAGTTGCCCTTGAAGAACGCGGTATCGACTTCGATCTTGCGGATCGCGCCCGGCTGCGCGAGCGCGATGATCGCCCAGTCGTTGCCCGGCTCGCGGCGACGGCGGGTTTCCCAACCATCGCCCATGTTCACGCCGCGGCCCGGCAGCAGCAGGTTCGACGCAACGCCGAAGTGCTGGTTGTTCGCCGCCACCACGTAACCGCCGTTCTCCATCGCCGCGAGGTCGAACTGCTCGGTCGCGCTGGCGCCGGCCCAATCGAGCTGCGACTGGCCGTACACGCGCAGGCGCGCGATGCCGCCGTCCGGATAGATGTTCACGCGCAGGTGCGTGAACGTGCGCGCGTCGCTCGCCGCGACGTAGTGGTGGCTGTTGCCTTGCAGCGTCGTCGACGGCACGATTTCGACCCATTCGGTCGCGTGCGTCGGCGCGCCGTCGGCCACGTACGCGGCCTCGATCGACGCGGCCGGCGGGAAGTTGCCGGTGAAGTGGCTCGTGTCGATGTCGAAGCCCTTGATCACGCCCGGACGCGCGAGCTTGACGATGCACCAGTCGTAGCCCGTCGTGCGCTTGCGACGCGTCTCCCAGCCGTCCATCCACTTGCCGTGGTCGTCGTACTTGCCGGGGATGAACACCGCCGGCTCGGGGTTCAGCATCCGCTCCTTCGGCGCGAAGAAGTCGTCGCTGGCCTCGAGCGCCTGCGCACCGAGACGCGGGTCGCCGAGGTTCACGTAGCGCCGCGTGAAGTCGGGTGCGTCGGGATCGAGAAGCGGAACAGCCATGATGTTTCCTTGTTTCAGTGATGCGATCAGGCCGCTGCGACGCAGCAGGCCGTCGTGAGGTGTCAGGCGTCGATCAGGTCGTCGAGGCGAAAGCGCGCGATCCGGTAGATCTGGTCGAGGCTCGCACGCAGCTCCTCGGTGCGCGAATGATTCACGCGCGACTCGAAGTTCGCGATGATGCCGTGCCGGTCATAGCCGCGCACCGCGAGGATGAACGGGAAACCGAACTTCTCGCGATACGTGCGGTTCAGCGTCAGCAGCTTGTCGAACTCTTCCTGCGTGCACTGGTCGAGACCCGCGCCGCTCTGCTCGCGCGTCGACTCGGCCGTCAGCTCGCCGCGCACGGCAGCCTTGCCGGCCAGCTCCGGGTGGGCATTGATCAGTGCGAGCTGGCGGACTTCGCCGCCCGTCTCCACCGCGTTCGACATCGTCTCGTGCAGCGCGTCGATGCTCGCGAACGGCCGCTTGCCCGCGGCGACCTCGGCCACCCACGGCGAATGTTCGAAGATCCCCGACAGCGCCGCGACGAATGCGCTCGGCGCCATCGTGTTCAGTTGCTCCAACGTGTAACGCATCGCCTTCATGCTTTCCCTTCGTTTCGATGACTGGGCTGGTACGGATGATGTTCGCGCCAATGACGCGCGATATCGACACGCCGCGTCACCCATACGCGATCGTGCTTCTCGATGTGATCGAGGAAACGCTGCAGCCCGCGGAAACGCCCCGGCCGGCCGAGCAGCCGGCAGTGCATGCCGATCGACAGCATCTTCGGCGCGTCGTCGCCCTCCGCGTAAAGCACGTCGAACGCGTCGCGCAGGTACTCGAAGAAGTGGTCGCCGGTGTTGAAGCCCTGCGGCGTCGCGAAGCGCATGTCGTTCGTATCGAGCGTGTACGGAACGATCAGCTGCGGCGACGTGCTGCCGCCCGACACCTCGACATCCATCCAGAACGGCAGGTCGTCGCCGTAGTTGTCGGAGTCGTACAGGAAGCCGCCGTATTCCGCGACGAGGCGGTGCGTGTTCGGGCTGTCGCGGCCGGTGTACCAGCCGAGCGGACGCTCGCCCGTCACGCGCTCGATCGCTTCCATCCCGAGGCGCATGTGCTCGGCCTCGAGCTCGGGCGTCATGCTCTGGTAGTGGATCCAGCGCCAGCCGTGGCACGCGATCTCATGGCCGAGCTCGACAAAGGCACGCGCGAGTTCCGGATGACGCTCGATCGCCATGCCGACACCGAACACCGTCAGCGGCAGCCCGCGCTTCTCGAATTCGCGCAGGATGCGCCACACGCCCGCACGCGAACCGTACTCGTAGATCGACTCCATGCTCATGTGGCGGTCCGGATAGGCGGCCGCGCCGACGATTTCGGACAGGAACTGCTCGGAGCCCGGATCGCCGTGCAGCACGCAATTCTCGCCGCCCTCCTCGTAGTTCAGGACGAATTGCACGGCGACGCGGGCGCGCCCGGGCCAGTTCGCCTGCACGGGATGGCGGCCGTAGCCGATCAGGTCGCGAGGATAGTTGGGATCGAGTGACATGGGTTCGAAGTGCCGCGAAAGCGTGCTGAAATAATGGGTTCGCATCGACCCGCGCGGGTGCCGGAGGCCGGCCGCACGGGCCGATGCGATGACGGCCCAGTGTAGCGAAAAGGTTCATACGCGCCCATACAGCGGCGCAGATAGTGCAGGTCAGACGGCGTGTATGTGCGGTTGCGGCAAAGGCGGGACCGGTTCCGGTGCGGCGCTCCCGCTGCGCGCCGCGGCGGCGGCCGGCGCGCCCTCCGGCGGGCTGAAATGGGCGAATTCGCCGTCGTAGCGCTTCGGCAGCGGCCGCGCATAGTCGCCGCGCTTCGCGGTCGCGAGGCGCAGCGCGACGAGCGCCTCGGCCCACTTGACGGCTGCCGTGACACCTTCCACGACCGGCGCGCCGATCTGCTGCTCGATCTCGTGCGCGAATTCGGCCATCCCGGCACAGCCGAGGACGATCGCGTCGGCACCGTCCTCGTCGAGCGCGCGCCGGCATTCGTCGACGATGATCCGCCGCGCGGCCGAACCGGGCCGGTCGAGTTCGAGCACCGCGACGTCGATCGCCCGCACGTTGCGGCAGAACCGCTTCATCCCGTAGCGCTCGGCGAGATGCCATGCCATCCCGCAAGTGCGCGCGAGCGTCGTGACGACCGAGAAGCCCGGCGCGAGCACGCTCGCCGCGTGCATCGCCGCCTCGGCGATCCCGATCACCGGCCCGCGCGCGAGTTCGCGCGCCGCATACAGGCCCGGGTCGCCGAAACACGCGATCACGTACGCATCGCAGCCGTCACGCTCGCCCTGCGCGATCTCGGCGAGCAGCCCGGGCGTCGCGAGTGCTTCGTCGTAATAGCCTTCGATCGACGGCGGCCCCATCGGCGGGCTCACCGCGATGATCTCAGTGCCTGCCGCCGCGACTTCGCGCGCGCAGCGGCCCATCGCGTCGGTCATCCGCTGCGTCGTGTTCGGATTGATCAGCTTGATCTTCATCGCGCGCTCCTCAGGCCTTCGTGCTCGCGAGCAGCCGGTAGAACACGAAGCCGAGCCCCGCGCCGATGAACCACGAGAAGTTCGCGGCGGCCTGCCAGCCCGGCACCATCACGCAGACGACGGCGATCACCGCGGCCGGCAGCAGCGCGGCGAGCGCGCGGCGGTTCACGCCGCCGGTGTACCAGTAGGTGCCGCGCTCCGACATCGTGTACAGGTCGTCGCGCACGAGCCGGCCGCGCTTGACGAGGTAGAAGTCGGCGATCAGCACGCCGTACAGCGGGCCGATGAACGCGCCGAGCACGTCGAGCGTGTAGTGGATCACGGCCGGGTTGTTGAACAGGTTCCACGGCGTGATGAAGATCGACGCGACGGCCGCGAGCATCCCGCCCGCGCGCCAGCTGATCAGCCGCGGCGCGACGTTCGAGAAGTCGAACGCGGGCGACACGAAGTTCGCGACGATGTTGATGCCGATCGTCGCGATCGTGAAGGTCAGCGCGCCGAGGATCACCGCGGTCGGATGGTCGATGCGGCCGACCGTCTCGACGGGATCGGTGATCAGTTCACCGAACACCGGCAGCGTCGCGGCGGTGGTGATCACCGTGACGAGCGAGAACGCGAGGAAGTTGACCGGCAGCCCCCAGAAGTTGCCGCGCTTCACGTCGCCGAACGAGCGGCAATAGCGCGAGAAGTCGCCGAAATTGAGCATCGGCCCGGAGAAGTACGACACGACGAGCGACACGGCCGTGATCATCACCGGAATCACTTCCGCGCCGTGATACTTGACGCCGCCGAGGTTGAGGCCGATGTTGCGCCAGCCCGCGCGCCACACCATGTAGCCGGCCAGGATGAACATCACGACGTAGACGGCCGGGCCCGCGAAGTCGATGAACTTCTTGATCGTCTCCATCCCGTTCCAGAACACGAGCGCCTGCAGCACCCACAGCAGCATGAAGCCGGCCCAGCCGACCGCCGACAGCCCGAGGAAGCCGTAGCGATGGACGTCCGCGTACGGCAGCCATTGCGGAAAGAACTTCAGCACGACGATCACGAGTGCGCTGGACGCGAGATAGGTCTGGATGCCGTACCACGCGATCGCGATCAGCCCGCGGATCACGGCCGGCACGTTCGCGCCGAGCACGCCGAAGGTCGCGCGGCACGCGACCGGATACGGCACGCCGATCTGCTGGCTCGGCCGCGCGATCAGGTTGCACAGCCGGTTCACGATCGTGATGCCGACGATCAGCGCGATCAGCACCTGCCAGCTCGTCAGCCCGAGCGCGAACAGGCTGCCCGCGAACACGTAGCCGCCGACGCTGTGCACGTCCGACATCCAGAACGCGAAGATGTTGTACGAGCCCCACGTCTGATTCTTTAGTGGTGCCAAATCTTCGTTGTACAAACGTTCGCTGTAGCCGTCCGGCAACACGGGGCCGCCGCCCTCGCCGCCTTCTTCCGCCGGATACGCACTGTCGTGCGCCACACTGAACTGAGCCATGACTTCTCCTTGACGCGGCCTGGCAGCCGCTCCACCGTCATCGATATCGCTCCGGATCGTCGTCCGGAGTCGGACTGGCGGCCGGCGGCGCGAACCGCCGGCCTGCATTGCTCTCGTCGTGTGGCGCGCGGCCGGGTTCGCGTCGCCGCTCAGGCGCCGCCGAACACTTCGCGCAAATCGACCTGCCCTTGCGCGGGCCGGTCCAGCATCTTCAGTTCGACATGCTGCAGGTGGTGCGCCATCAGCGTCACCGCCCGCTTCGAATCGCCCGCTTCCAGCGCGGTCAGGATCTCGTCATGGTCGTCGCACGAGCACGGGCTGCGCCCGTGCGATTCGTACAGCGCCGACATCAGCGTCGAGCGTGCGACGAGCCCGTCGAGGCACTCGCAGAGCGTCGCGTTGCCCGTCAGCGCCGCGAGCGCCGTATGGAATTCGCCCGACAGGCGGATCCACGCCGCGAAGTCGTGCCGCTCGAACGCCTTGCGTTCCCTGTCGATCAGCGCGGCGACGCCCTTCAACCGCTTCGCGCCCGGCCCCGTCGCGAGCCGCTCGACGACGGCCAGCTCGATGATCCGGCGCATCTCGAACACCTCGTGCACATCCTGCAGCGTCGGGCTCGCGACGAACGCACCGCGGTTCGGCTCGAGATCGACCAGCTTGTCGGCCGCGAGCTGCGAAAGCGCCTGGCGGATCGTCCCGCGCTTCACGCCGAACACGTCGCAGAGCTGCGCCTCCGTCAGCTTCGCGCCGGGCGCGAGCCGATGCTCGAGGATCGCGGTGCGGATCCGCTCGGCGATCGCTTCGGGACCGGCGGCGCCGGACGGATGGGTAGCGGAGTCGTTCATGTTCTGCATCGTGTGATGGTCCTCATCCTAGGACGGACATAAAGATTGTCAACAATTCTTTTCGGAGAATGCGCACAATCGGTGTGCATCGGCCTGTGCCAGAGCGGTGCGCTGCGCCCGATATCCAGGCACGACAAGCCTCTCGCGCTTGCCCATGGCGGCTCACGGTGTATACCCTCCCGGCCATTTTGTTGACAAAAATGGTGCGTGCCACGACACCAACCCGATCGGCGGCGATGAAAATTTCCGACCGTTAGTTGCACATTTACTTAAAGAAAAAGGCGGGAAGCCCCGCCTTTCGATGGTCCGCGCCCGCCTCAGCCGAGATGCGGATAGTCCGACAGCGTGAGGCGGAAACCGTGCGCATTCGCGACGAGCTGCGCCTGCGCGCCGAACGGCAGCGTCAGCAGGTCGGGCACGTGACCGAACTGCAGCCCCGTGACGACCGGAATGCCGACCACCGAGCGCACCTGGTCGATCATCGCCTGCATGTCGTAGCCGTTGTCGTACTCGAACGGCCGCGCGCCCGTGAACTGGCCGAGCACGAGCGCCTGCTGGCGCGCGAGCAGCCCCGACAGATGCAGTTGGTAGATCATCCGTTCGATCCGGAACGGCTGCTCGTTCACGTCCTCGATGAACAGGATGCCGCCCTCGATGTCGGGCATGTACGGCGTGCCGACGAGCGACGTGAGGATCGCGAGGTTGCCGCCCCACAGCGTGCCCGTCACGTTCACGGTCTGCACTTGCGGCGCCTCGGTGACGATCGTCGTGGTCGGCTGCGACAGCGTCCGCCAGAAGTGCTGCATCGTGAAATCGCTCGGCGTTTCCGCGCCGAAGTCGGCCGACAGCATCGGGCCGCCGAAGGTCTTGATGCGCGCCTTCGCGTACAGCGCGAGCTGGATCGCGGTGAAGTCGCTGTGGCCGACGAGCGCGATCGGCTGGTCGCGCAGCCTACGCTCGAGCCCGCGATAGTCGAGCCCGTGCAGGATGCGCGCGGCGCCGTAGCCGCCGCGCACCGCGAGCGCGATATCCGGCAGCGCGCGCTCCGGATCCGCGAGACGGTTCAGGTCGCCGGCCCGCTCGCCGTCGGTGCCGCCGAAGCGCTGAAAGCGACGCTGCGTCGCCTCGATGTTCTCGATGCGCTGCTGCGCGCCGCTCAGGCGCTCGAGCGCGCGGTTGATCGCATCGGGGTCGTGCGGATAACCGGACGGCGCCAGCAGGCGGATGGTGTAGGACGCGGCGGGCTGGAAGGACATGGCGAAAGATATCGGGATCGTCAAACCTGCTTAGAGGGTCCGAACCGTCTCCGGTTCACGGAACTACGCGGCCCGCCCCGCTCCGGGCGACAGGCACGGCGGGCGCGCTACGACGCGCCGGATGCGGCGTCGCGGGCAAGCCGTGCTTCCCGCAGCGCGCGACGGCGCTCCGCGAAGAACGATTTCAGCGCGGCGCCGCACTCGTCGGCGAGCACGCCGCCGGTCACGTCGGTATGGTGATTGAGTTGCGGATTCGCGAACGCGTCGATCACGCTGCCGCACGCGCCCGTCTTCGGGTCGGCGGCGCCGTAGACGACCCGCGCGATGCGCGCGTGCATGATCGCGCCCGCGCACATCAGGCACGGCTCGAGCGTCACGTACAGCTCGCAGCCGGGCATCCGGTAATTCTGCAGATGCTGCGCGGCCATGCGCAGCGCGGCCATTTCCGCGTGGGCCGACGGATCGTGCCCGCCGATCGGATGGTTGAAGCCGCGTGCGATCACTTCGTCGCCGCGCACGAGCACCGCGCCGACCGGCACTTCGCCGGCCGCGCGCGCCTCTTCGGCGGCAGCTTGCGCGAGCCGCATGAAATGCAGGTCGCGCGCCGACACCGGCGCGGCTTCGGGAACAGGAGCATCGGGAACGACAGCCGGTCCGGCTGCCGCGTCGGGCAACGCGTCGGCGCTCACATCGGCCCCGCTTCGGCGGGCGCGTCGTCGAGCCCGCGCTCGCACAGACGTTCCGCGATGCGCCGGCAATAGTCGCGCGGCATCACCATCGGGCCGCCGCGCAGCGATTCGAGCGCCATGTCGAGGGCGAGGATCTTCGCCTGCAGCCGGCAGCGCGCGGCGCGGTCGCTGACCGCCTGCAGTTCGTCCTGCAGGTTGCGCAGCGCGCGCAGTTGCTCGACGGCCGGCGGCACGAAGCCCGCATTCTTCAGGATACGGTTGGCCACCCGCACCTCCTCGGGTACGAGCAGGTCGTCATCCAGCGCCTGCGGCGCGCCGGTACCCGGCAAATCGTCGAACTCGCCCCGCGCGGCGGCGGCGGCAATGCGTTGTTCGACCAGTGCGTCAAGCAATCTCATCAGTCAATCGGAACAAATGCGGCAGCCGAATTCTAGCAGGGTGACGTGCGTATGACAGGCCCTTCGAACGCATGCTCGATATTGTGTTTTTAGGGGCCGAATCGGCGCGCATGCGTGCCGATCGCCGCGACTTGCCGCTGTGCTGCGCCGCAGCAGGCTCCGCGCGGATTCGGCGCCGTTTGCGCGGTTCATGCCGGGCCCCGCTTTTTTATTTTCGCGCGGGTCGCCGCCGCCCCGCTTTTCCGGAATCGGAAAGTCGAAATCAGAAATAGTTGGTTGGGACGCGCGAGCGCGCTCACTACACTCGAGCCGTCTTGTCATAACAAGTTGAACGATGACCCCACCCAACGTCGTGCCGCTGTCGGCGGCGCCGCTCTACGTGCAGATCAAGGACACGCTGCGCACGCGCATCCTCGACGGCACCTATGCACCACACAGCCGGATGCCGTCCGAGCATGAACTCTGCGCGATGTTCGACGTGAGCCGCATCACGGTGCGCCAGGCACTCGGCGACCTGCAGAAGGAAGGCCTGCTGTTCAAGCTGCACGGCAAGGGCACGTTCGTGTCGAAGCCGAAGGCGTTCCAGAACGTGACGTCGCTGCAGGGCTTCGCCGAGGCGATGTCGTCGATGGGCTACGAGATCGTCAACCAGCTGCGCAGCTTTCGCACCGTGAAGGCCGATCGGCACCTCGCGACGAAGCTGAACGTGCCGGAAGGCGCGCCGCTCGTCGAGATCCACCGCGTCCGGCTGCTGAACCGCGAGCCGGTGTCGCTCGAGCAGACGTGGGTGCCCGAGGCGCTCGGCAAGCGGCTCGCCGGCGCCGATCTCGCGACCCGCGACATCTTCCTGATCCTCGAGAACGACTGCGGCGTACCGCTCGGCCACGCCGACGTATCGATCGACGCGATCCTCGCCGACGATGAAATCGTCGACGCGCTGCGCGTCGAGGAAAGCAGCCCCGTGCTGCGGATCGAGCGCCTGACGCACGACGCGTCGGGCACGCCGATCGACTACGAACACCTGTACTTCCGCGGCGACGCCTTCCAGTACCGGCTGCGCATCGACCGGCAGAAGACCCGCCAACCTGCAAGGAATCCTCAATGAACACCCATGTACTCGAATACGACATCGTCGTGGTCGGCGGCGGCACGGCCGGCCCGATGGCGGCGATCAAGGCGAAGGAGCGCGACCCGTCGCTGCGCGTGCTGCTGCTGGAGAAGGCCAACGTGAAGCGCAGCGGCGCGATCTCGATGGGGATGGACGGGCTGAACAACGCGGTGATCCCGGGCCACGCGACACCTGAGCAGTACACGCGCGAGATCACGATCGCCAACGACGGGATCGTCGATCAGGAAGCCGTGTACGCGTATGCGACGCACAGCTTTGCGACGATCGAGCAGCTCGACCGCTGGGGCGTGAAGTTCGAGAAGGACGGCACCGGTGACTACGCGGTGAAGAAGGTCCACCACATGGGTTCGTACGTGCTGCCGATGCCGGAAGGCCACGACATCAAGAAGGTGCTGTACCGGCAGCTGAAGCGCGCGCGCATCGCGATCACGAACCGGATCGTCGCGACGCGCGTGCTGACCGACGCGCAGGGCCGCGCGAGCGGCGTGCTCGGCTTCGACTGCCGCACGGCCGAGTTCCACGTGATCCGCGCGAAGGCCGTGATCCTGTGCTGCGGCGCGGCCGGCCGGCTCGGGCTGCCGGCGTCCGGCTACTTGATGGGCACGTACGAGAACCCGACCAATGCGGGCGACGGCTACGCGATGGCGTACCACGCGGGCGCGGCGCTCGCGAACCTCGAGTGCTTCCAGATCAATCCGCTGATCAAGGACTACAACGGCCCGGCCTGCGCATACGTGACGGGCCCGCTCGGCGGCTTCACCGCGAACGGCAAGGGCGAGCGCTTCATCGAGTGCGACTACTGGAGCGGCCAGATGATGTGGGAGTTCTACCAGGAACTGCAAAGCGGCAACGGCCCGGTGTTCCTGAAGCTCGACCATCTCGCGGAGGAAACGATCCAGACCATCGAGCAGATCCTGCACACCAACGAGCGGCCGAGCCGCGGCCGCTTTCACGCGGGGCGCGGCACCGACTACCGGCGCCAGATGGTCGAGATGCACATCTCCGAGATCGGCTTCTGCAGCGGCCACAGCGCATCCGGCGTCTATGTGAACGCCCGCGCGGAAACGACCGTGCCGGGGCTCTACGCGGCCGGCGACATGGCGGCGGTCCCGCACAACTACATGCTCGGCGCATTCACCTACGGCTGGTTCGCCGGACAGAACGCGGCCGACTACGTGGCCGGTCGCGCTCACGCGCCGGTGGACGACGAACAGGTCGCCGCCGAACGCGCCCGCGTGCTTGCGCCGCTCACGCGCGAGCGCGGCCTCGCGCCGGCGCAGGTCGAATACAAGCTGCGCCGCATGGTGAACGATTACCTGCAACCGCCGAAGGTGACGCGCAAGATGGAAATCGGGCTGCAACGTTTTGACGGCATTACTGAGGATATCGAAGAAATCAAGGCGAGCCACCCTCATGAACTGATGCGCGCGGCCGAAGTGCGCGCGATCCGCGACTGCGCCGAAATGGCCGCGCGCGCGTCGCTGTTCCGCACCGAGAGCCGCTGGGGGCTGTACCACCATCGCGTCGACTTTCCGCATCGCAACGATGCCGAGTGGTTCTGCCACACGTGGCTGCGCAAGGGTGCCGACGGCACGATGCGCAGCGAGAAACGACCGGTCGAACCCTACGTCGTGCCGCTCGCCGACGACGAACGCAGCGCCTACGCGCACCTGCGCATCCGCGAACCGGCCGCACACGCGGCCGCCCTCTGACTCCGAGGAGCCTTACCGTGCCCCATACCCCGCACGACATCTTCCTGCGCAGCAGCGCGCCCGTGACGATCGACGAGGACCGCTGCATCGCCGACAAGGGCTGCACCGTCTGCGTCGACGTGTGCCCGCTCGACCTGCTCGCGATCGACGTGACCAAGGGCAAGGCCTACATGCAGTTCGACGAATGCTGGTACTGCATGCCGTGCGAACGCGACTGCCCGACCGGCGCGGTCAAGGTCGACATCCCGTACCTGTTGCGCTGACGTGGCGCGCCGCTTCCCCACTACCGGACTCACGACACATGAACCCTGCTTCCGACCATGCCGCGCTCGTCGCGCGCGTTGCCGCACCCGATGCATCGGTGCGCCGGATCGCGCTGCTCGAACTCGCCGATCTCGAGGATCCCGATCTCGTGCCGATCTTCGTAGCCGCGCTGCGCGACGATCCGTCCGCCGACGTGCGCGGCGAAGCCGCGCGCATGCTCGCCGCCTGGGAGCAGCCCGACGTCGTCGACGCGCTGTGCCGCGCGCTGCTCGATCCGGACGACGACGTGCGCGCGACCGCCGCACACAGCCTGTCCGAACTGAAGGACGTCGCATCCGGCGCCGCGCTGTGCCGCTGGGTCGAGCACGCCGAACCCTTCGTGCGCGGCGCCGTGCTGCGCGCGCTGCGTGAACTGCGCGACCCCGACGCGTTCGCGCCGGCGCTGCGCGCACTCGACGCGCCGGCGTCGGCCGTGCGCGCCGAGGCCGTCGCCGTGCTCGGCTGGCTCAAGGACGCCCGCGCGCTGGCGCCGCTCGCACGCATCGCCACGACCGACACGCATGCGGACGTACGGCGTATCGCGGTCGGCGCGGTCGGATTCGCGGCGTCCGCCGACACGGCCGTCGTCACCGCCTTGCTCGCGGCGCTGCGCGACGCCGAATGGCAGGTCCGCGAGGAGGCGGCCGCGACGCTCGGCAAGCTGCGTGTCGCGGCCGCGCGCGCACCGCTCGTCGCCGCGCTCGACGACGATTACTGGCAGGTGCGCTTGCGTGCGGTGCGCGCACTCGGGCAATTGCGCGACGCCGCCGCGGCGCAGGCCGTCGCCGCGCTGCTGTCGCACGCGATCAGCAACCTGCGCAAGGAGGCCGCGCTCGCGCTCGGCGAACTGCGCGATCCTGCGACGCTGCCCGCGCTGCACGACGCGCTCGACGATCGCGATCCCGAAGTACGCAAGGCCGTGCGGATCGCGATCGCGCAGATCGGGGAAGATGCACGATGACGCCGCCGACCGAGATCCTGCTCGATCATGCGGCCCGCGCATTGACGCTGTGCTGGCCGGACGGCGACACGCAGCGCATCGGCTATGCGCGCTTGCGCAGCGCTTGCCCGTGCGCCGCATGCCGGAAGATCCGACTCGATGGCGGGCAGGTCGACGCGCCACCCGACCAGACGCTGGACGGCGTGGAAGCGGCCGGCTACGGCATCCGCCTGCTGTTCGGCGACGGTCACGCGCGCGGCATCTATCCGTGGGCGTTTCTGGCGGAACTCGGCGCATACGAGACGGATGCGGGCGCCGCAGCGCCCGACGTGCCCGCATCCGGCCATCCCGCGAACTGACCGTCGGCGAAGCTCGATCTGGCCGTCGACGAGCACGATCGTCCGGTCGACTTCATGCTGCTCGACGGCAGTCACATGGAAGCACTGTTCGTCGATCCCGCTCACCATGGCGCGGGCGTCGGGCGGCGGCTGGTCGAAGCGGCCCTCGGACGCCATCCCGACCTGTCGACCGACGTCAACGAGCAGAACGAAGCGGCGGCGGGATTCTACGAACGGCTCGGATTCGAGCGCTGCGAGCGATCGGCGCTCGATGGACAAGGGCGGCCTTATCCGCTGATTCATCTTCGTTATCGTAGTGGCGGACAAGACTGAGCAGGATCGGGACAGCGCGTGACGTCGCCTTGCGCTGCATCGAAAGCCGCGCTTTCCACCGACGCTACAACGGAGCACCCGCCCGCCTTCTGCTCTGCGATACGCGAGCCATCCGTGCAGCACGGGCATCGCGGGCATCGCACCGCTACGCGCGTCGGCGTGGCAGCATGCGCTCGGCGAACGCGAACGCACGCTGCATGAAGTGGTTGAACCGCTCGGCATCGCGCCGCAGTCCGGCCTGCTGGCCGCCGATCAGACACAGGTGCGCGACCTGCCCGACGATCTCGGCTTCGCCCGGCATGGGGACCCACCGACGGGACGTCTCGAGCGCGAATGCGAGACGCGTGGCATCGACGCGCTGCTGGAATTCCGCGACCAGCGCGTCCTGCATTGCCCAGGCGCGGATCGCCACTTCGCGCCCCGGTCGCTTCTCCGCCGCGATGCGCAGGTAGCGCGTCAGCGTGTCGCCCGCGCCGCGGCCGTCCGCCGCGTAGGCGAGCATGCGTGCGGTGTAATCGTCCTCCCACGCGGTCAGCAACGTCCTGACGAAGTCCTCCCGATTCCGGAAGTGGTGATGGAACGAGCCGCGGGTCACGTTCAGCCGTCGTGCGAGACGCTCGGCCGAAATCCCCGCATACCCTTCCCCGTCGAGGGCGTCGAAGCCCGCGGCGATCCAGTCGTTTCGAGTCAATGTGCGCATCGGTATCGCCATACAGGCTGTGTATGGCGCGGCATGGGCAGATAGGCTGCGAACTCTATCACGGCCGCCACCGCTTCCGGCAAGGCGCCACGACTCACGGAGTTCACGTTGAAAGACATCGCTCTCGTCGCATTCGACCAGTTCACCGACATCGACCTGTTCCTGATGTGGGACATCCTCGGCCGCAACACCGCGGACTGGCGTGTCCGGATTCTCGGCGCGCAGCCGCTGCTGCGTTCCGCGCATGGTCTGGCCATCCCCGTGCACGGCCCGCTCGAGGAAGCCAATCGCGCCGACGCCGTGCTGTTCTCGAGCGGCAGGCTGGGCATCCCGGCCGCGCTCGCGAGCCCGGATTTCCTGCCGTCGTTCGATCTCGATCCGGCGCGCCAATACATCGGATCGATCTGCGCGGGCGCTTTCGTCCTGGAGCGGCTCGGGCTTTTGCCGGACCGTCGCGCAACGACGCACCCCGACGCGCGACACGGGCTGACGGATCGCGGGCTGCATGTGCCGGACCAGCCGCTCGTGTGCCACGGCAATGTTGCGACGGCGGGCGGCTGCGTGGCGGCGCTCTATCTGACGGGATGGCTCGTGGAATCGATGTTCGATGCGGACAAGCGGCGCGAGACGTTGCTGCCGGTCCTGCCCGCCGGACAACAGGAACTCTACGAGGACATCATCGAATTCAGCATTCGACAAGGAGAGGGGCAGACTTCGGGCTCGATCAGGATGATCGATGCCGGCGGTCGTCGGCTGCCCTAGCGCGCGACATGCAGGCGCGTCGCTTGTAGCGGCCGGGCTGTCCCGCACCTCCGCGCCCGGACCCGGCATGCAGGCAAGGAAAACGCTGCGCACCGGCGACCATCGAATCACGGCCGCCAACCGCACAAACGACAACGCCCGGCAGGTTCCCCTGCCGGGCGTTGCGCATCATCCGATGCCGCTATCGGTCATCGAGGGTCATCGAGGCACGCCTCGACGCCGACGCTCACTCCCACTCGATCGTCGCCGGCGGCTTGCCCGAGATGTCGTACACCACGCGGTTGATCCCGCGCACCTCGTTGATGATCCGGTTCGACGCACGGCCGAGCAGCGCGTACGGCAGGTGCGCCCAGTGCGCGGTCATGAAGTCGGTGGTCTGCACCGCGCGCAGCGACGTCACGTAGTCGTACGTGCGGCCATCGCCCATCACGCCGACCGACTTCACCGGCAGGAACACCGCGAACGCCTGGCTCGTCAGGTCGTACCAGGTCTTGCCGACGTCGGCCTCGCCGCACAGGCCCGCCGCCGCGTCCTGCGCGGTGGCGGTCGTGCCGCGCAACTCCTCGATGAAGATCGCATCCGCGCGACGCAGCAGGTCCGCGTATTCGCGCTTCACTTCGCCGAGAATCCGCACGCCGAGGCCCGGGCCCGGGAACGGATGGCGGTACACCATCTCCGGCGGCAGGCCGAGCGCGACGCCGAGTTCGCGCACTTCGTCCTTGAACAGGTCGCGCAGCGGCTCGAGCAGCTTCAGGCCGAGCGTTTCCGGCAGGCCGCCGACGTTGTGGTGGCTCTTGATCGTCGTCGCCTTCTTCGTCTTCGTGCCGCCCGACTCGACCACGTCCGGGTAGATCGTGCCTTGCGCGAGCCACTTCGCCTTCGACAGCTTCTTCGCCTCGGCCTGGAACACCTCGACGAACTCGCGGCCGATGATCTTGCGCTTCGCTTCCGGATCGGTCACGCCGGCCAAGTGGCCGAGGAACTGCTCGGATGCGTCGACGTGCACGACCTTCGCATGCAGGCGGCCCTCGAACATGTCGAGCACCATCTGGCCTTCGTTCAGGCGCAGCAGACCGTGGTCGACGAACACGCAGGTCAGCTGGTCGCCGATCGCGCGGTGGATCAGCGCGGCCGCGACGCTCGAATCGACGCCGCCCGACAGGCCGAGAATCACTTCCTCGTCACCGACCTGCTCGCGAATCTTCGCGACTGCTTCCTCGATGTGGTTCTTCATGATCCAGTCGGGCTTCGCGCCGGCGATCTGCAGCACGAAGCGTTCGATGATCTGGCGGCCCTTCACCGTGTGCGTGACTTCCGGGTGGAACTGCACCGCGTAGTAGCCGCGCGCCTCGTCGGCCATGCCGGCGATCGGGCAGCTCGGCGTCGACGCCATCAGCGCGAAGCCCGGCGGCAGCTCGGCAACCTTGTCGCCGTGGCTCATCCAGACCTTCAGCATCCCGTGGCCTTCGTCCGTCTTGAAATCCTCGATGCCATCGAGCAGGCGCGTATGGCCGTGCGCGCGCATTTCCGCATAGCCGAATTCGCGATGGTCGCTCCACTCGACCTTCCCGCCGAGCTGCACGGCCATCGTCTGCATGCCGTAGCAAATGCCGAGCACCGGCACGCCGAGATCCCACACGGCCTGCGGCGCGCGCAGCTGGTGGTCTTCGTACGTGCTCGCGTGGCTGCCCGACAGGATCACCGCCTTCGGCGCGAACTCGCGGACGAAGTCGTCGGACACGTCGTTCGGGTGGATTTCGCAGTAGACGTGCGCTTCGCGCACGCGGCGCGCGATCAGTTGGGTGACTTGCGAACCGAAGTCGAGAATCAGGATTTTGTCGTGCATGGCTGCGGACGGGATGAAGAGAATAAGAAAAGCAGCGCACGAAGCGCTGCGTCAAAAGCATGGACAGCGGCGTCGGGCGGCAGGCGGCTCGCGCGACGCATCGCCGGTCAATCCTGCAACGGCGGGCGGGCGTCGAATGCGACGCTGCCTGACGCGCGGTCGGATGCGGCCGACGTGGTGGCCGCGGCCGGCGCCGAGGGCGCCGCCGGACGGCTGACGACCGGTTCGACCCGCTGCCGCGGCGCAGAGGCCACCGCCGGTTCGGCCGGGCGCTTCGCGTCCCGGGCGTCGGGCGCCTGCGCCCGCTCCACCCTTTCCGCCTTCTCGCGCCGCCGCACGGTCGATGCCAGCCGCACGCCGCCGAGGCCCAGCAAGATCAGCGCGACCCCGGCCATCGCCGACAGCACGCGGCCGGCGGCCGCGAGCGCGGGACCGTTGCCGGTGCCGAACGACCACACGACCGCCAGCACGCCGATCAGCCAGTTCACATGGCCGACCGCACGTGCGACGGGCGCCGTGAGATCGCCGTTGAGCGCCGCATGAAACGCGAGCCACGCGAGGCCGAGCAGCGCGATGCCGAACGCCTGGCCGAGCATCGCCGGCTGGATGTTCGCCAGCTGCAGCGCGTTGAACAGCGCCTGCCAGGGCGTCAGCACGAACAGCACGCCGAACGCCAGCAGCAGCACGGCATCGACGATCAGCACGGCTCGCAGCAGCGGTTTCATCGGCGGATCAGTCCACGTGGTAGTTCGGTGCTTCCTTCGTGATCTGCACGTCGTGCACGTGCGACTCGCGCATGCCCGCCGCGGTGATCTGGACGAATTCGGCCTTGTCGTGCAGTTCGTCGATCGTGCGGCAGCCGCAGTAGCCCATGCTCGCGCGCACGCCGCCGACCAGCTGGAACAGGATCGCGTTGACCGAACCCTTGTACGCGACGCGGCCCTCGATGCCTTCCGGCACGAGCTTGTCGATGTTCGCCGAGTTGTCCTGGAAGTAGCGGTCCGCCGCGCCGTCCTTCATCGCGCCGACCGAACCCATGCCGCGGTACGACTTGTACTGGCGGCCCTGGTACAGGAACACGTCGCCCGGCGCCTCTTCGGTACCCGCGAACATGCTGCCCATCATCACCGCGTTCGCGCCGGCCGCGAGGGCCTTCGACACGTCGCCCGAGAAACGCACGCCGCCGTCGGCGATGCACGGCACGCCGGTGCCCTTCAGCGCTTCCGCGACGTTCGCGATCGCGCTGATCTGCGGCACGCCGACGCCCGCGACGATCCGCGTCGTGCAGATCGAGCCCGGGCCGATACCGACCTTGACCGCGTCCGCGCCGTATTCGACGAGCGCCTTCGCGGCGGCGGCCGTCGCGATGTTGCCGCCGATCACCTCGACGTGCGGAAAGTTCTGCTTGACCCAGCGCACGCGCTCGAGCACGCCCTTGCTGTGGCCGTGCGCGGTATCGACGACGATCACGTCGACGCCGGCCTGCACCAGCAGCTCGACGCGCTCTTCGTTGTCCGGGCCGACGCCGACCGCCGCGCCTGCGCGCAGCTTGCCGTGTTCGTCCTTGCACGCATCCGGGTGTTCGGTCTGCTTCGTGATGTCCTTCACGGTCATCAGGCCGCGCAGTTCGAACGCGTCGTTGACGACCAGCACGCGCTCGAGGCGGTGGCTGTGCATCAGCGCCTTCGCTTCGGCGAGCGGCGTGCCTTCCTTGACGGTGACGAGACGCTCGCGCGGCGTCATGATCGACTTGACCGGTTCGTCGAGGCGCGATTCGAAACGCAGGTCGCGGTTCGTGACGATGCCGACGAGCTGCGGGCCTTCGACGACCGGGAAGCCCGAGATGCCATGCTGACGCGACAGCGCGATCACGTCGCGCACCTTCATCTGCGGCGGAACCGTGATCGGGTCGCGCACGACGCCCGATTCGAAACGCTTGACCTTCGCGACTTCGCGAGCCTGCTCGGCCGGCGTGAGGTTCTTGTGGACGATGCCCACACCACCCTGCTGCGCCATCGCGATCGCGAGGCGACCTTCGGTGACCGTGTCCATCGCGGCGGACACGAGCGGCATGTTCAGGGAGATGTTGCGGGTCAGCTTGGTCTTCAGGCTGGTGTCGCGCGGGAGAACGTCGGAAAAGGCGGGAACGAGGAGCACATCATCGAAAGTGAGTGCTTTTTGGATCAGACGCATGGCAAATCCTATGGGCGCAAAAGCGAATTATACGCGAAGCGCTGCGAATTTTCACAACACGAACAACGGGTTAGCCGTTTCCCGGCAGTCGGGGGCCGAATCGTTCGGATCGCCGTTCGGTTCGTTTTCGATCGCCTTTCGTTTCACCCCCGCATCGGCCCATTCGCGCAGCCGGCCGGAATCGGGCCGATCGCCCGCCGTTGCCGTACGACGCCGGACCTGCCGACGGTGCCTGCGCCGGCCCCGTTCGACGCGCGCCGGCAGCCCCGGGCGCCGCTAGGCCAGCCCGGCCGCGGCCCACGCGATCATCGCCGCGCCGGCGCCGATCGCGACACCGCCGACGATCCGCGCGACGCGAACGCCAGCCGGCGCCAGCCGCTCGGCGGCGACCGCCACGGTCACGACGGCCATCACGCGCAGGTCCATCATGCCGGCCGCCAGTGCGACGGCCATCAGGTTCCCGCAGCAGGCGCCGCACCGTAGCGCGGTACGCACGCCGTACCGCCACGCGACTGCGGCGCGGGCTGCCGCCCGCGGCGCGCATGCGTCGTCCGGTGCATGTCGGGAGCAAGCGAGCCGGCGCGCCTTCCAGCCGGAAAACTGCAGCACGCCCGCGCCGAGCACGATCGCGCCAGCCGCGAACGGCACCGTGGCGGCGAGCGCGGGCAGCCGCGCGGCGGCCGCCGCCCAGGCAGTGCCGACCGGAAACACCAGCGCGCCGAGCGCCATCCACACGGAGAAATACGCGGCGCCCGCGACCGCGACGAACCATGCCGCACGCGCGTCGCCCACCGCGCCGAGACGTTGCCGATATCGCCAGAGCACCGGCGCCAGCACCGGCAGCATCATCGTCACCGTCATCGCGCCCCACATCCCGGCGAATGCGGCGAACGCGCGCCCTGCCTGCCATCCGCACGGCCTGAGCCACCCGGCCGACAGCGTCCAGCCGCCGGCCATCGGCATGCCGCCCATCGCGTCCATCGATGCGTGCTGCGCGAGCATCGCCCAGATCGCGGCGGCCCATACCGCGACGAGCGCGGCGCCGAACACCCGCCGGCCGCCGCCCGCTGCAGCGGCCGCAGCCCGTTTCGTCGCCGTGCTCATCGCCCGCTCCCGCGGCGCGCCGGGCCGCGCTCAACCGCGTGCGTACTCATCGTGACGGCGCCACCACACGCCCGTCTCGTTGCGCCCGAGCGGCGCGCGATCGAGCCACTGGTACATTCCCCACAGCCCGTCGAGCCCGCGCGCGTACGTCGAGTACGTGTGATAGACGATGCCGTCCTCGCGCACGAACGCGCTCATCCCCGGCCGGTCGCGCGCGTACGTCGCGGCGTCGGTGCCGCACGTCGCCGCGAACTGGGCGAGCGCGGCGGGCGGCGGGTCCATGTCCATCGCGTGGCCGGCCCGCGCATAGTTGTATTCGACGTCGCCGGCGCGCTGCTGCGCTTCGGTGAACGACACGTTGAAGTCGAAGTTGAACTCGCCGCCGTCCGACGACGCCCACGGAAAGTGCCAGCCCATCCGCTGCCGGTATCCCAGCAGCTTCGCAAGCGGCGCGCGCGACACCGCCGCGAGCGTCACGTCGTGGTTCGCGAGGTGGACCGCGAAACCGTCGAAGCCGTCGGCGAGCGCCGAGCACGACGGGCAGCCGGCCTTGTAGTCGGGGCCGAACATGAAGTGATAGACGAGCAGTTGCGAACGGCCGCCGAACAGATCGTCGAGCGTCGCCGGGCCGCGTTCGGTGTCGAACCGGTAGGCCTTGTCGACGCGCACCCACGGCAGCGCCTGGCGCCGCCGCGCGAGTTCGTCGCCCTGCCGGGTCAGCGCCTTTTCCGCATCGAGCAGCGCGCGGCGCGCAGCCAGCCATTCGGCGCGCGTTCCGGTGAGATGGTTCGTCATTACGGGTTCCTCCTTTCGATGGATATCCGGGCACGGCGCATCTGCCGTGTGCGTGGTGCTAGATTAGGACCGGGCGTCGAACCGGAGGGAGTGACAACTGTGTCGGGATTCGGATGGATTCGCTGATCACGGCCGCCGCGCGGGCGCTCGCGGCGGGCGACCCGCTCGGCGCGCTGAACCGCGTCGCGTTGCGCGACGACGCACCGGCGCTCGCGTTGCGCGGGATCGCGATGGCCCAGCTCGGCGATTTCGAGCGCGCACGCGCGCTCGTGCGCAGCGCGGCTCGCGCGTTCGGCGCGAAGGAAGCCGTCGCGCGGGCGCGCTGTGTCGTCGCGGAGGCCGAGATCGCGCTGGCGTCACGCGACCTCGGCTGGCCGTCGCGCGCCCTCGACGCCGCCTGCGCGACGCTCGACGCACACGGCGACCGCACGAACGCCGCGCATGCGCGCTATCTCGGCGTGCGCCGGCTGCTGCTGATCGGGCACGTCGGGGATGCCGAACAGCGGCTCGCGAGCCTCGATCCCGCACCGCTGCCCGCCGCATCGCGCGCGGCTCACGAACTGATCGCGGCCGGCATCGCGATGCGCCGCATCCGCCCGCACGCGGCGCGCCTGGCGCTCGCCCGTGCGCGCGCGGCCGCACGGGACGCCGGCATCGCCGCGCTGACGGCCGAAGTCGATACGGCCGCCCGCATGCTCGACACGCCGGCCGCGCGACTCATCGCGCGCGGTGCGTCGCGGCTCGTGCTGCTCGACGAGGTCGAGGCGCTGCTGGCATCGAACGCGCTGGTCGTCGATGCATGCCGCCACGCGGTGCGCGACGCGCGCACGACCGTGTCGCTCGCACGCCGCCCGGTGCTGTTCGTGCTCGCCCGCGCACTGGGCGAGGCGTGGCCCGGCGACGTGTCGAGAAACGCGCTCGTCGCCGCGGCGTTTCGCGCGAGACACGCGGACGAATCGCATCGCGCCCGCCTGCGCGTCGAGATCGGCCGCTTGCGCGCGGTGCTGCGGCCGCTCGCGAACATCACTGCGACGCCGAGCGGCTTCGCGCTCGAACCGCTCGGCCCGCACGAGGCCGTCGTGCTCGCGCGTCCGGTCGACGACCGCCACGCGGCCGTGCTCGCGCTGCTCGCGGACGGCGAGGCGTGGTCGAGCTCCGCGCTGGCGCTCGCACTCGGCGCAAACCAGCGCACCGTGCAGCGCGCGCTCGATGCGCTCGCCGAAGCGGACAAGGTGCAGGCGGTCGGCCGCGGTCGCGCGCGCCGCTGGATGACGCCGCCGCTGCCCGGATTCGCGACGACCTTGTTACTCCCCGCGCCGCTGCCGGGCGACTAGGATGGGGATACCAACGACGAGGTGACAAACATGAAACGCTCCCCCGCAGACATCCTCCGCGAATACGGCCCGTTTCCGGGCGTCGACGGCGTACACGGCGTCACGTTCGACGGGCGGCACGTGTGGTTCGCGTCCGGCGACAAGCTGAACGCGCTCGACCCGGAGCGCGGCACGACCGTGCGCGCACTCGACGTCGCCGCGCACGCAGGCACCGCGTTCGACGGGCGCCACCTGTTCCAGATCGTCGAGGACCGTATCGAGAAGATC
Source organism: Burkholderia sp. BCC1998 (assembly GCF_905339875.1). Classification (NCBI taxonomy): domain Bacteria; kingdom Pseudomonadati; phylum Pseudomonadota; class Betaproteobacteria; order Burkholderiales; family Burkholderiaceae; genus Burkholderia; species Burkholderia sp. BCC1998. Next base: position 243,825 of record NZ_CAJPHE010000003.1, on the reverse strand, counting down.
GATCCCGACTCCGGCCGCGTGCTCGCGACGATCCCCGCGCCCGGCGGCGGCGCCGATTCGGGGCTGGCCTGGGCGGAAGGCACGCTGTGGGTCGGCCAGTACCGCGAACGCAAGATTCACCAGGTGGATCCGCAATCGGGCGCCGTGCTGCGCACGATCGAATCGAACCGCTTCGTCACCGGCGTGACGTGGGTCGACGGCGAGCTGTGGCACGGCACCTGGGAAGCGGACGAGAGCGCGTTGCGGCGGATCGACCCGCGCAGCGGGCAAGTGCTCGAACAGGTCGACATGCCGCCCGGCGTCGGCGTGTCGGGGCTGGAGTCCGACGGCCGCGACCTCTTCTACTGCGGCGGTGGCAGCAGCGGCAAGCTGCGCGCCGTGCGCCGCCCCGCGCGGGCACGCGCGGCGGGCGACGGTGCGGCGGCGGCCGAGCCGGTCGAGCGCTGATCAGTCGATCGTAGAAGGGCAACGCGACCCGCCGCAGCCCCCGGTTAAACAGGACCGGGGCGCGGCGGCGCTTGCAGCCGATCCCTGCCCCACCCCGCTCCCGAGTGCAGGAATGAACAAGACGCGGTCGCGCCGCCGTCGTTAAGATGCGCGCTCGTCAGTCTTTCGTTCGGAGCAGTCGATGCAGCGCGGTGTGGTGTATGGCGTCCTCGCGGGCGCGTTGTGGGGCATGGTCTTTCTCGTGCCGCGGCTGATGACCGACTTCTCTCCGCTGCTGCTGAGCGCGGGCCGCTATGCGATGTACGGCCTCGTGTCGCTGGCGGCGGCCCTGCCGGCCGCCCGCTCGCTGCTCGCCCGGCTGACCCGCGATGACCTCGTCGCGCTCGCGAAGCTCGCGCTGATCGGCAACGTTGCGTACTACATGCTGCTGTCCGGGGCCGTGCACCTGATCGGCATCGCTCCCAGCTCGCTGATCGTCGGCGTGCTGCCCGTGACCGTCACGCTCGCGGGCCTCGGCGACCACGGCGCGATGCCGCTGCGGCGCCTCGCCGCCCCGCTCGCGCTGGTGATCGCGGGCATCGTCTGCATCAACGTCGACCTCTTCACGTCGGAAGCCGCGCAGGCAACGACGCTCGGCCAGAAGCTCGCGGGCATCGCGTGCGCAAGCGGCGCGCTCGCAAGCTGGACCTGGTACGCGGTCGCGAACACGCGCTACCTGCAGCGCCACCCTCATTTCGGCGGCAACGAGTGGTCGGTGCTGTGGGGTGTCGTGACGGGGCTGATCGGCGGCCTCTGCTGGCTCGCGATCCTCGCGCTGCCGGCCGGCACGGTGCAGGCCGCCGTTCCGGCATCGCGCTGGCACCTGTTCTGGCTGCTGAACCTCGTGCTTGCGATCGGCGCGTCGTGGCTCGGCAACGGACTGTGGAACGCGGCGTCGAAGCGGCTGCCGCTCACGCTGTCCGGCCAGCTGATCGTCTTCGAAACCGTGTTCGCGATGCTCTATGCGTTCGTCTACGATCAGCGGATGCCGCGCGTACTCGAGATCGTGGCGCTCGCCCTGCTGCTGGCGGGCGTCTACGGGTCGGTGCGCCGGCACAACGACACGCATGCGGGCGGCAACACGCCCGGCAGCACGGCCGTGAACGCGAACGTCACGGCGCACTGAGCGCCGCCGCGCGTGGTCTGACGAATCGGAACGGAGAAGATGCAGCGACGCCGACGCGACGCGTCAGCGCGCGTCCTTGTGCATCCACTTGCGGCCCTCGACGGAGCCCTCGCGGCGGGTCTTGTCGACGCGCCGCTGACGCGCGAGCTTCGGATCGACGATCAACGGGCGGTAGATCTCGACGCGGTCGTGGTCGGCGAGTGGTGCGTCGAGCGGCGCGAGCTTGCCGAATATGCCGGTTTTCGTGTGCGCGAGGTCGATTTCCGGGTGCAGCGCGAGCACGCCGCTCGCGTCGATCGCCGCGCGCACGGTCGCGCCTTCGGGCAGCGACACCGGAATCAGCGTCTGGCGATCCGGCAGCGCGTAGCAGACTTCGATCGACAGCATCGCGTCACCCTTTCCCGTAGCGCTGGTCGGCGCGCTTGACGAACGAATCGACGAACGTGTTCGCGATATGGCTGAACACCGGCCCGATGATCTTCTCGAGCAGGATGCTCGAGAACTCGTAGTGCAGCGCGAATTCGATCTTGCATGCATCGGCGCGCAGCGGGATGAAGCGCCACGAGCCCGTGAACTTCCGGAACGGGCCGTCCGCGAACTCCATGTCGATCCGCGTCGGGCGCTGCTGCGTGTTGCGCGTCGCGAAATGCTGCTTGATGCCCTTGAAGTTGATGTCGATGCGCGCTTCCATCCCGCTGTCGTCCTGACGGCGGATCTCGACGCCGCCGCACCAGGGCAGGAAATTGGGGTAATCGGCCACGTCGGTGACGAGGTCGAACATCTGTTCCGCCGAATGACGGATCAATACGGTTTTCTGGACATCTGCCATAAATCGCGCGGCATCGCTCAAGGTGAGAACGCAAGCCGGGCGATTCCCGCCCTGCTTTGCTAAAATCGTGATTTTAAACGAGTTGGCCCGATCCTTTCATGAGCATCATCGACAACAGGAAAGCGCACTTCGATTATCACATCGAGGAACGCTACGAGGCGGGGCTCGTGCTCGAGGGCTGGGAAGTCAAGGCGCTGCGCGCCGGGCGCGGCCAGATCAAGGAAGGCTACGTCGTGGTGAAGAACGCCGAGATCTTCCTGATCGGTACCCACATCAGCCCGCTGCCCGAAGCCTCGACGCACATCAAGCCCGATCCGGTCCGCACGCGCAAGCTGCTGCTGCACCGTGACGAAATCAAGAAACTGATCGGCAAGGTCGAGCAGCGTGGCTACACGCTCGTGCCGCTGAACTTCCACTACAAGGGCGGTCGCGTGAAATGCGACATCGCGCTCGCGAAGGGCAAGAAGCTGCACGACAAGCGCGAAACCGAGAAGAAGCGCGACTGGGAACGCGAAAAGGCGCGCATCATGCGCGCCGGCACCTGACGCTCAGGAAAGCCAGCCTCGCAAACGACACGGCCCGCTCGAAGCGGGCCGTGTTGCTGTGTGCGATGCGAAGCGCATGAGCAGCGGCCGGACCGCCGCTCGCCTTCCGGGACGAGCGCTGCGCAGCCTGCGCTGCTGACATGCGGGCGTGATCGCGCCCGAGGTCGCGCGACGATTCGCCGCATGCCGGGCACATGACGAGCACATGACGAGCACATGACGAGCACATGACGAGCACATGACCGGCACGTACCGGGCACGTACCGGGCGCATGCCGGGCGCATGCCGGGCGCATGCCGGGCGCACGACGAGCGCACGACGAGCGCACGAGCGGCGCGCACCCGGCGACGCTCGCGGCGACCGCCGGCACGCGTAACCCGCGCTTGCCGCTCAGCCCCGCCCGCTCGCCGCCGGTGCCGCGTTCTTGACGATCGTCAGCGCCGACGCGATCGCGGTGCCGAGATCCGACAGGTTCGCCGGCACGATCAGCGTATTGCCCTGTTTCGCGAGGTTCGAGAACGCGCCGACGTACTGCTCGGCGACCTTCAGGTTCACCGCATCCATCCCGCCCTGCGACTGGATCGCGTTCGCGATCTTCTGGATGGCCTGCGCGTTCGCCTCGGCCACCGCGAGAATCGCGGCCGCCTCGCCCTGCGCCTGGTTGATCGCGGCCTGCCGCTCGCCTTCCGACTTCTGGATCGCCGCCTCGCGCGCGCCCGACGCGAGGTTGATCTGCTCCTGCTTGCGGCCTTCGGAGGCGGCGATCAGCGCGCGCTTTTCCCGCTCGGCGGTGATCTGCGCCTGCATCGCATGGAGGATCTCCTTCGGCGGCGTCAGGTCCTTGATCTCGTAGCGCAGCACCTTCACCCCCCAGTTCGCGGCAGCCTGGTCGAGCGCCGACACGATGTTGTGGTTGATGAAGTCGCGCTCCTCGAAGGTCTTGTCGAGTTCGAGCTTGCCGACCACCGAGCGCAGCGTCGTCTGCGCGAGCTGAGTGATCGCGAGCACGAAGTTGCTCGACCCGTACGACGCCTTCATCGGATCGGTCACCTGGAAGTACAACACGCCGTCGACCTGCAGCTGCGTGTTGTCGCGCGTGATGCAGACCTGGCTCGGCACGTCGAGCGGGATTTCCTTCAGCACGTGCCGGTAGGCGATCCGGTCGACGAACGGCAGCACGATATTGAGACCGGGCGACAGCGTCGCGTGATAGCGCCCGAAGCGTTCGAGCACCCACGCATGCTGCTGCGGCACGATCTTCACCGTCTTCGACACGATCACGATGGCGATGACGAGCAGGACGACCCAGATGATCAGCGAATCCATGAAATATTCCCTCCTTGTTGTATCAGTGGACGATCAGCCCGCGGGTTTCGCGATGACGACGAGACTGTTGCCGCGCACGGCACGCACCTGATACACGCGTGCATCGTCGCGCTCGCCGGCCGCGAGTTCGACGTCCCAGTCGGCGCCGCGATACTGCACGCGCGCGCGGCCGTCATGCCACGCGTCGACCGTGACGGTCGCGCCGATATCGAGATTGACGTCCGGATTCGTCGACGTGTCGCGTTTCTGCTTGCGCCCGAGCCCCGAGCGGCGCAGCACGATCATCGCGACGATCGCGACCGCGGCGGCCGCACCGAACTGCACGTGCGGTGCGAAACCGGCGAGCTGCAGCAGCGCGCCCGCGAGAAAGCCGAGCGCGATCATCAGCAGATAGAACGTGCCGGTCAGCAATTCGGCGACGACCAGCACGCCGACTCCGACCCACCAGAACAGATGCCCCGACATCATTGTGGTCTCCCGAAAAACGTCCCCGCTGCTCACTATATTCGCTGCGCGCCCGCCCGTGGGTCGCGGTCGACACGCATGACGCAACGCGGCGCGTACCGACGAAAAAAAACACCCCGGCGCTTACCGGGGTGTTTATAACACGAACCTTGCATTTTGCCTTCAACACAAGCGCGGCGTACCGCGCTTGCGCCGAATAAGCGTTACCGACCGTTACTTCCGGTTGGCGAGTGCCTGCCACGTATCGATGATCGTGTCCGGGTTCAGCGAGATCGACACGATGCCTTCGTCGGTCAGCCATTGCGCGAAGTCCGGGTGATCGGACGGGCCCTGGCCGCAGATACCGACGTACTTGCCCATCTTGCGGCAGGTATCGATCGCGCGCTTGAGCAGGAACTTGACGGCCGGGTCGCGTTCGTCGAAGTCGACGGCCAGCAGTTCCATGCCCGAGTCACGGTCGAGGCCGAGCGTGAGCTGCGTAAGGTCGTTCGAACCGATCGAGAAACCGTCGAAGTGCTCGAGGAACTCTTCGGCGAGGATCGCGTTGGTCGGGACTTCGCACATCATCACGAGGCGCAGGCCGTTTTCACCGCGCTTCAGGCCGAACTTCTCGAGCAGGCCGACGACGCGCTCCGCCTGCTTCACGGTACGCACGAACGGCACCATGATCTCGACGTTGGTCAGGCCCATCTCGTCGCGCACGCGCTTCAGTGCACGGCATTCCATCTCGAACGCCTGCGCGAAATCCTCAGCGATGTAACGCGACGCGCCGCGGAAGCCCAGCATCGGGTTTTCCTCGTCCGGCTCGTAGCGCGAACCGCCGATCAGCTTCTTGTACTCGTTCGACTTGAAGTCGGACAGACGCACGATCACGGGCTTCGGATAGAACGCCGCGGCGATCGTCGCGACGCCTTCCGTCAGCTTGTCGACGTAGAACTGGCGCGGCGACGCGTGACCGCGCGCGACGCTCTCGACCGCCTTCTTCAGGTCCTGGTCGATGTTCGGGTACTCGAGGATCGCCTTCGGGTGCACGCCGATGTTGTTGTTGATGATGAACTCGAGACGCGCGAGGCCAACACCACCGTTCGGCAGTTGCGAGAAGTCGAACGCGAGCTGTGGGTTGCCGACGTTCATCATGATCTTGACCGGGATTTCCGGCAGTTCGCCGCGCTGCACTTCGGTGACTTCCGTCTCGAGCAGCCCGTCGTAGATCTTGCCTTCGTCGCCTTCCGCGCACGACACCGTGACGAGCGCGCCGTCCTTCAGGATGTCGGTCGCGTCGCCGCAGCCGACCACTGCCGGCACGCCGAGCTCACGCGCGATGATCGCCGCGTGGCAGGTGCGGCCGCCACGGTTCGTGACGATCGCCGCCGCACGCTTCATCACCGGCTCCCAGTTCGGGTCGGTCATGTCCGCCACCAGCACGTCGCCCGGCTGCACGCGTTCCATTTCCGACGGGTCCTGGATCACGCGCACGGGGCCCGCGCCGATCTTCTGGCCGATCGCGCGGCCCGTTGCCAGCACCTGCGACTGGCCCTTCAGCTTGAAGCGCTGCTCGGCCTTGCCGCTCGCCTGGCTCTTCACCGTTTCCGGACGCGCCTGCAGGATGAAGATCTTGCCGTCGCGGCCGTCCTTGCCCCACTCGATGTCCATCGGACGCTGGTAGTGCTTCTCGATGATGACCGCGTACTTCGCGAGCTCGATCACGTCTTCGTCGGTGATCGAGTAGCGGTTGCGCTGCTCGTGCGGCACGTCGACCGTCTTCACGCGGCCCGGCTCGCCCGGCTGCGTGAATTCCATCTTGATCAGCTTCGAGCCGATCGAGCGGCGGATGATCGGGTACTTGTCCTGTGCGAGCGTCGTCTTGAACACGTAGAACTCGTCCGGGTTCACGGCGCCTTGCACGACGGTTTCGCCCAGGCCGTAGCTCGACGTGATGAACACGGCGTCCTTGAAGCCCGATTCGGTGTCGATCGTGAACATCACGCCGGCCGCGCCGACGTCCGAGCGGACCATGCGCTGCACACCGGCCGACAGCGCGACTTCGGCGTGCGTGAAACCCTTGTGGACGCGGTACGAGATCGCGCGGTCGTTGTACAGCGACGCGAACACGTGCTTCATACGGTCGAGCACGTCGTCGATGCCGACGACGTTCAGATACGACTCCTGCTGACCGGCGAACGACGCGTCGGGCAAGTCTTCCGCGGTCGCGGACGAACGCACGGCGAACGACAGCTCGCCCGGCGAGCCGTTCTTCAGGATTTCGAACTGTGCGCGGATTTCCTGCTCGAGACGTGCCTGCATCGGCGCGTCGACGATCCACTTGCGGATTTCGGCACCGGCTTCGGCGAGCGCCTTCACGTCGTCGATGTCGAGCGACTCGAGGCGCTTGGCGATGCGATCGGTCAGATCGTTGTGCTTGAGGAAATCGCGGAATGCGAGCGCGGTCGTGGCGAAACCGGTGGGGACGCGAACGCCTGCTTCGGAAAGCTGGCTGATCATCTCGCCGAGCGACGCATTCTTGCCGCCCACGATCTCCACATCGGTCATCCGCAACTGCTCGAACGGGATTACATACGCCTGGTCCTTTGCGACGTTTGCTGCGTTAGTCATACAAGCCCCTAAGTGTGAAAAAAATGCTCGATTGCGCAAGTGGGCTCGGACGCGGGCGCTTGCAAAAAGGCGCGGCGCGTCTTGCGCAACCTGTTGGAGAAACAATCGCAGGCGGGAAATCTTCCGACCCGATTTGCAAAAATCCCGGCAGAAGGGCGATATATTCAGACGAATCGCCGAACTTGCCGGGAGTTCTGGAACGTTCGCGGCAAGCCTGGCGTGCCGTTCGCACCCCGCCCCCGCAATTGCTTATCCAACAGGTTGCCGCTATTCTACCGTGCCGGCTGCCGGATGTGGCGCGACCTTGTCACTGTGCCTGGAGGCGGACCTCCAGCCGCCCGCGCAACCGCCCTTCACGCTCGACGCCCAGATTCATGCTGCCTACCGTTTTCATCGTCTCCGACGGCACCGGGATCACTGCCGAAACCTTCGCGCACTCGATCCTCTCCCAGTTCGACCAGAAATTCCGCCTCGTGCGCGTGCCGTTCGTCGACTCGCTCGACAAGGCCTTTTCGACCGTCGAGAAGATCAACGAAGCCGCGGTGCACGACGGCCGCCGCGCGATCGTGTTCACGACGCTCGTCGACAGCGAGTCGAACGACATCGTCAAGCGCTCGAACGCGCTCGTACTGGACATGTTCCAGCGCTTCGTCGAGCCGCTCGAGCAGGAACTGGAGCTGAAGTCGAGCCACGCGATGGGCCGCGGCCACCAGAACGCCGACACCGAGGAATACAAGACGCGGATCGAGGCGATCAACTTCTCGCTCGCGCATGACGACGGCCAGTCGAACCGCAACCTGTCGGAAGCCGACGTGATCCTGGTCGGCGTGTCGCGCAGCGGCAAGACGCCGACGAGCCTGTATCTCGCGATGCAGTACGGCGTGAAGGCCGCCAACTATCCGCTGATTCCGGAAGACTTCGAGCGCGGCAAGCTGCCGTCGGCGCTGTCGCCGCATCGCGACAAGCTGTTCGGGCTGTCGATCGATCCGCAGCGCCTGTCGGAGATCCGCAACGAGCGCCGCCCCGGCAGCAAGTACGCGGCGCCCGAGAATTGCCGCTACGAGATCAACGAGGCCGAGGCGATGATGCGCCGCGAAGGGATCAAGTGGCTGTCGTCGACGCACAAGTCGATCGAGGAGATCGCGACGACGATCCTGCAGGAAATCCGCCTCGACCGGCAGTCGTACTGACGACCGGCGCACGGGCGGCCGCCGGGCCGCCGTCGCCAGAAGCAACAAGGCCGCGTCGAACGCGGCCTTTTTTCGTGCTGCGGGATACCGCGCGGGCAACGCCGCGCGTCACGTCGTCATGTCATGCGGCCGCTGCTGCCGCACCTGCTCGAACAGGCACACCGCCGCCGCTGCCGCCACATTCAGCGACTCCATGCCGCCCGGTTGCGGGATCGTCACGCGATGCGTGGCCACGTCGCGCCAGAACGCCGACACGCCGGCGCCCTCGTTGCCGAACACCCATGCGACGGGGCCGGCCAGGTCGCAGTCGTAGATCGCCTGCGCGCCGTGCGAATCGGTCAGCGCGACCGGCACGTCGAGGCGTTCGGCGAGCGCGCCGGCCTCGACATCCTCGTGGATCGACAGCAGGAAGTGCGCGCCCATTCCCGAGCGCAGCACCTTCGACGACCACGCATAGGCGGTGCCCGGCGCGCAGAACACGTGCCGCACACCGGCCGCGGCCGCGCTGCGCAGGATCGAGCCGACGTTGCCGGCGTCCTGCACGCCGTCGAGCACGACCGACGTGTGCGCGACACGCTCCGGCAGCGGCTGCGCGGGACGCTCGACGAGCAGCAGGAAACCGACGCCGCTGACCACGTTCGACAGTTGTCCGAACAGCGCATCGGGCAGCGTGACGACCCGCTGCGCGTCGACGCGCGCGATGATCGCCTGCGCTTCGTCGTGCGCGAGCGCGCCTTCGGTGGCGACGCACAGCTCGGGTATCGCGCCCGTATCGAGATACGCGCCGGCGAGGTGAAAACCTTCGAGCAGCGCCTGGCCGCCGCGGCGCTGCTGGGACGTCGAACCCGCAAGCGCCTTCAGGCGCTTGTACAGCGGGTTGTCGCGGGAAGTAATGCTTTTCATCGAATCAGGTCGAGTGCCGCGCGCACGGGTGCGAACGAGCGCCGATGCGCTTCGCACGGGCCGTGCTCGCGCAGCGCGGCAAGATGTTTCTCGGTGCCGTAGCCCGCATGCACGTTGAACCCGTACACCGGGAAGCGTTCGTGCAGCTCGACGAGCATGCGGTCACGCGCGACCTTCGCGAGGATCGACGCGGCCGAGATGCTCGGCACGAGCGCGTCGCCGCTGACGATCGCCTCGGCACGCACCATCAGCGTCGGGCAGCGGTTGCCGTCGATCTGCGCGAGCGTCGGCAGCACCGACAGGCCTTCGACGGCCCGCTTCATCGCGAGCATCGTCGCGTGCAGGATGTTGAGCGTGTCGATCTCGTCGACGCTGGCCGACGCGACGCAATACGCGCGCGAGCGCGCGACGATCAGGTCGTACAGCGCGTCGCGCTTTTTCGCGGACAGCGCCTTCGAATCGTCGAGCCCGTCGATCGGCTGCGCGGGATCGAGGATCACCGCGGCGGCGACCACCGGCCCCGCGAGCGGGCCGCGGCCCGCTTCGTCGACGCCGCAGACGATCTCGTCGGGCCGGCTGAAGTCGAAGCCGCCCTGCACGTCGGTCGACGCGCGGCGGCGTGGTGCACGGGCTGCCGTCATGCGCGCCCCTTGCGTTGCTCGAGTACGCGCACGACCGCTTCGGCCGCCTTCGCGGCCGTGTTCTGCCGCAGCGAGAGATGCATTTCGGTAAACACTTCGGTCAGCGTGCGGCGGTTCGCGTCGTCGCGCAGCTGCGTGAGCGTCGCATCGGCGAGCGCCTCGGGCGTCGCGAAATGCTGCAGCAGCTCGGGCACGACGAAGCGCCCCGCCAGGATGTTCGGCAAGCCGACGTACGGCAGATAGCCCTGCCGGCGCATGATCTGCCCGGTCAGCCAGGGCACCTTGTACGAGATCACCATCGGCTTCTTCAGCAGCGCGGCTTCCAGCGTGACGGTGCCGCTCTTCACGAGGATCGCGTCGGCAGCCGTCATCGCGACCTGCGAGCGGCCGTCGGTGATCGTCAGCGCGAGTTGCGGATGGGCGTCGACGAGCGGCTGCAGCAGTTCGCGCAGCGCGGGCGTCGCCGCCGGCATCACGAACCGCACGCCGGGCTCGCGCTGCTGCATCAGCGCCATCGCGGCGAAGAACGTCGGGCCGATCAGCCCGATCTCCGAGCGCCGGCTGCCCGGCAGCACCGCGATCACAGGGCCCTCGGCCGGCAGGCCGAGCGCGATGCGCGCGCCGTGCGTGTCGGGCTCGAGCGGAATCTCGTCGGCCAGCGGGTGGCCGACATACGTCGACGCGACGCCTGCCTTGTCGAGGATCGCCGGTTCGAACGGGAACAGGCACAGCATGTGGTCGACGGACTTCGCGATCTTCTTGATCCGGCCGCCGCGCCACGCCCAGATCGACGGGCACACGAAGTGGATCGACGGGATGCCCGCGTCGCGCGCGGCCTGCTCCACGCTGAAGTTGAAATCGGGCGCGTCGACGCCGATGAAGGCGTCGGGCCGCTCCGCGAGCAGCTGGCGCTTCAGCTCGCCGCGAATCCGCAGGATCTCGGGAATCTGGCCCAGCGCCTCGACGTAGCCGCGCACCGTCAGCTTGTCCATCTGCCAGTGCGAGTCGAAGCCGTGCGCGAGCATCCGCTGCCCGCCGATCCCGTAGTAGCGGGTCGATGCGGGCAGCCGCGCCTGAAGCCCGCCGAGCAGCGACGCCGCGAGCAGGTCGCCCGACGGCTCGCCGGCCACCATCGCGAGCCGGAGCTGATTGGTCGGGAGCGACATCGCTTAGCGGATGATGCCGCGTTGGGACGCGTCGATGAACTCGACGAGCGCGGTGACCGCGGCGTCGCCTTCGCCGCCCGCGGCCGCCAGCTCGCGCAACTGCACCTTCGCTTCCTCGAGCGACAGGCCGTTCTTGTACAGCAGGCGGTACGCGCTGCGCAGCGCCGAGATCGCGTCGGGCGAGAAACCGCGCCGGCGCAGGCCTTCGACGTTGATGCCGTGCGGCTCGGCCTTGTTGCCGGCCGCGATCACGAACGGCGGCACGTCCTGCACGAGCGCCGAGGCGCCGCCCAGCATCGAGTGCGCGCCGATGCGCACGAACTGGTGCACGCCCGACATCCCGCCGACGATCGCAAAGTCGCCGATCTCGACGTGACCGGCCATCTGCGCGTTGCTCGACAGGATCACGTTGTTGCCGACGCGGCAGTCATGGCCGATGTGCACATAGGCCATGATCCAGTTGTCGTCGCCGAGCGTCGTCACGCCGACGTCCTGCACGGTGCCGGTGTGGATCGTCGTGAATTCGCGGATCGTGTTGCGGTTGCCGATCACGAGCTTCGTCGGCTCGTCCTTGTACTTCATGTCCTGCGGACGGCCGCCCACCGACGCGTAATGGCCGATGCGGTTGTCCTCGCCGAGCGTCGTGTGACCTTCGATCACGCTGTGCGAGCCGATCGTCGTGCGCGCGCCGATCGTGACGTGCGGCCCGACGATCGCGTACGGCCCGATCTCGACGGACTCGTCGATCTGTGCGCCCGGTTCGACGATCGCGGTAGGATGAATCCTGGTCATGCGCCGTTGCCTCTCGATGTGATGTGTCGCGTTGCCCGCGTTACGTTACCCATGCGTGCCGCGTCGCTCAGGGCGCCGCGTCGGCCGTCTTGACCGTGCACATCAGTTCGGCTTCCGCCGCCACCTTGCCGTCCACTTCCGCCACTGCCTTGAACTTCCAGATGCCGCGGATGTAACGTTCGAACGTCACGTTCAGAATCAGCTGGTCGCCCGGTTCGACCACGCGCTTGAAGCGCGCGCCGTCGATCCCGACGAAGTAGTACAGCGTGTTTTCCGGATCCTTCGGCTGCTCTTCCGAGAACGTCAGCAGCGCGGCCGCCTGAGCGAGCGCCTCGAGGATCAGCACACCCGGCATCACCGGCCGCTTCGGGAAATGCCCCTGGAAGAACGGCTCGTTGATCGACACGTTCTTCAGCGCTTTGATCCCCTTGTGCGGCTCGAGTTCGAGCACGCGATCGACGAGCAGAATCGGGTAGCGATGCGGCAGCAGCGTGAGGATCTTGTGGATGTCGAGATTGATTTTTTCAGTGCTCATGATGGTTCGTCTCACGCAGAGGCTGCGCGGTGGTGATGCAAAGGCTGAAGCGGGCCGCCGTACGGCCCAGTCTGGCAAACCGGGCCGGATGCGCTGGCCGTGCCCGGTTCGTGGTCTCGCATGGTGTCGGTCAGGCGTGCGTGCCGCCCTGGGCGGCCAGCGCGGTTTCGAGCGCCTTGATGCGGTCGCGCAGCTTGTCGAGGTTGCGCACGAGCGCGGCGCTCCGGTTCCATTCGCCGTGGTCGACGGCCGGGAACGCGCTCGTATAGATGCCGGCCTTCGGCAGCGACTTCGACACGCCCGAATTCGCCGTGATGATGACATAGTCGCCAAGCGTCACGTGGCCGGCGATCCCCGCCGCGCCGCCGATCATGCAGTGGCGACCGATCGTCGTGCTGCCCGCGATGCCCGCCTTGCCGGCGATCACCGTGTAGGCGCCGATCCGGCAGTTGTGTGCGATCTGCACCTGGTTGTCGATCTTCACGCATTCTTCGATGACGGTGTCCGCCATCGCGCCGCGGTCGATCGTCGTGTTCGCGCCGATCTCGACGTCCGGGCCGATCGACACGCCGCCGACCTGCGGAATCTTGACCCAGCTGCCGGTGCGCGCGTCGCCGTCGCCGACGAAATCCGGCGCGAAGCCGAAGCCGTCGGAACCGATCACGGCACCCGCGTGGATGATCGCGCGCGGGCCGATCTTGCAGCCGTGGTACACCGACGCGTTCGGATACAGGTGCGAGCCGGCGCCGATCGTCGTGCCGCGGCCGACGAACACGTTCGCGTCCAGCTGCACGTCGTCTTCGATCACCGCGCCGGCCTCGACCGTCACGTGCGGGCCGATCACGGCGCTCGCGGCGACCTGCGCGGCCGGATCGATCGTCGCGCTCGGATGCACGCCGGCCGCGCGCGGCGGCGTGGCGAGATCGATGAACATCTGCGCGACGCGCGCGAAGTACGCGTACGGATTCGGCGTCACGATGAAATTGCGGCCGTCAGCGGCCGCGCCCAGCTTTTCGAGATCCTTCGGCGCGATCAGCACCGCGCCGGCGCGGGTCGTCTCGACCTGCGACAGGTACTTCGGGTTCGCGAGAAACGCGAGTTGCTGAGGGCCTGCCTGGTCGAGCGGCGCGAGGCCGCCCACCTTGCACTGGGCGTCGCCGGCGATCTCGCCGCCGAACCGCGTTACGAGTGCCTCAAGCGTCAATGCCATTCGTCGTCTGCTCCGTTCAGTTCGTCGAGCCGGACGCGAGCGCCTTGAGCACCTTGTCGGTGATGTCGATGCGCGGGCTGACGTACACGGCTTCCTGCACGATCAGGTCGTAATTCTGCTGCTCGGCGATCTGCTTGATGACCTTGTTCGCACGCTCCAGCACGGCCGCGAGCTCCTCGTTGCGGCGCTGGTTCAGGTCTTCGCGAAACTCGCGCTGCTTGCGCTGGAAGTCGGTGTCGAGCTGCGCGAGATCGCGCTGCTTCTGCGCGCGGTCGGCCGCCGACAGCGACGCACCGTTCTTGTCCAGCGAGTCGGACATCGACTTCAGGCGCGCCGCGAGGTCCTGCAGATCCTTGTCGCGCTTCGCGAACTCGGCTTCGAGCTTCGTCTGCGCCGCCTTGGCGGGCGCCGACTCGCGCAGGATCCGATCCGAATTGACCGCCGCGATGCGGGCGACGTCCTGAGCATGCGCCGTCGCCGCGCCCAAGGCCAGCGCAACGGTCAGCGCACACATCACTCGTTTCGAAAACTTACCGGTTAGCAAAATTACCCTCTCGTTACTGTTGTCATGCGTTCGATCAGAACGCCGTCCCGATCTGGAACTGGAATTTCTGGTACTGGTCGCCTTCGTGCTTCTGCAGCGGGAAGCCGAGGCTCAGCTTCAGCGGGCCGATCGGCGAGATCCACGCGAGACCCACACCGTAGCCGTAACGCAGGCCGTTCGCGCCGGTACTCGTGCCGCCCGGCGCGTTGCCCCACACGTTACCGCCGTCGAGGAACGTGAACACGCGCAGCGTGCGGTCGTAGCCGGTGCCCGGCAGCGGGAACGTCAGCTCGATGTTGCCGACCACCATCTTCGAACCGCCGATCGGGTCGTTCGTCTTCGTGTCGCGCGGGCCCAGCGAGCTCGGCTCGTAGCCACGCACGGAGCCGATACCGCCCGCGTAGTAGTTCTTGAAGATCGGGTACGGGTTGCCGATGCCGTTACCGTAGCCGCCTTGCAGGTTCAGGCCCAGGATGAAGCCGCGCGAGAACGAATAGTAGTACTGCGCCTGCAGGTCGGCCTTGTAGTACTGGATCTTGCCGACCGGCACGCCGTATTCGACGTTCGCCTGCGTGAAGTAGCCGCGGCTCGGGATCAGCGCGCTGTCACGCGCGTCGCGCGACCATGCCACCGTCAGCGGCACCGTGTTCGACACGCGGCCGAACTCGTTCACGTAATCCTGGTAGCTCTGCGGCGTGTTCGAGTCGACGTCGAGACGGTTCTGCTCGAAGCCCGCGCCGAAGTAGACGGTGTCGACTTCCGAGAACGGGATGCCGAACTTCAGGTTGCCGCCCGCGCTGATGATCCGGAAGCTCGAGCTGGTCGAATAGTAGAGCGGCTGGTAAGTGCGGTAGTAGACGTCCGTGATCCGCTTGATGCCGTCGACCGTGAAATACGGGTCGACCTGCGTGACGGTCAGCGTGCGGTAGCTCTTCGCGGTGTTGACGTTCACCGACAGGCTCGTGCCCGAGCCGAACACGTTGTCCTGCGACACGCCGGCCGACAGCACCACCTTGTCCGTCGACGAGAAGCCCGCGCCCAGCGTGATCGCGCCGGTCGGCTTTTCGTCGACCTTCACGTTCACGTCGACCTGGTCGTTCGTGCCTTCGACCGGCACCGTCGTCACGTCGACGTTGGTGAAGTAGCCGAGACGGTTCACGCGGTCCTTCGACAGCGCGAGGCGGTTCGAATCGAACCACGAGCTTTCGAGCTGGCGCATTTCGCGGCGCACGACTTCGTCGCGCGTGCGCGTGTTGCCGACCACGTTGATGCGGCGCACGTACACGCGGCGGCTCGGATCGACGACGAGGTTCAGGTTCACCTTGTGGTTCGCCTGGTCGATGTCCGGCTGCGCGTTGACGGTCGCGAATGCGTAGCCGTATTCGCCGAGCTTGTCGACGATCGACTTCGTCGTTTGCTGCAGCTTTTCGGCCGAGAAGCGATCGCCCGGCTTGATCTTGATCAGCTTGTTCAGTTCGGCTTCGCGATCGAGCAGGTTGCCCGACAGCTTGATGCCCGACACCGTGTACGGCTCGCCTTCGTGCAGCGTGACCGTCAGGTACATGTCCTTCTTGTCGGGCGAGATCGACACCTGGGTCGATTCGATGTTGAACTCGAGGTAGCCGCGGTTCAGGTAGTACGAGCGCACGGCCTCGAGGTCGCCCGTGAGCTTTTCCTTCGAGTACAGGTCGTTCTTCGTGTACCAGGAGAACCAGTTCGGCGTCGACAGCTGCATTTCGTCGCGCAGCGTGCTGGTGCTGAACGCCTTGTTGCCGATGAAGTTGATCTGGCGGATCTTCGCGCTCGGGCCTTCGGCGACCGCGAACAGGATCGACACGCGGTTCGCGTCGACCGGCGTGATCGTCGTCTTGACCTCGGCCGCATAGAAGCCGCGCGTCAGGTACTGACGCTTGAGCTCCTGCTCCGCCTTGTCGACGAGCGCCTTGTCGTAGTAGCGGCCATCGGCCAGACCCACCGCGCGCAGCGCCTTCGTCAGATTGTCCTTGTCGAATTCCTTCGTGCCGGTGAAGTCGATCGACGCGATGGCCGGACGCTCCTGCACCTGCACGATCACGACGTTGCCCTGGGTGGCGATGCGCACGTCGTTGAAGAAGCCCGTCGCGTACAGCGCGCGGATTGCTTCGGATGCCTTGTCGTCGGTGAAGGTATCGCCCTGCTTGATCGGCAGGTAGGCGAACACCGAACCGGCTTCGACGCGCTGCAACCCCTCGATCTTGATGTCTTGCACCACGAACGGTGCCGCTGCATGCGCCGCGAGGCCGTGCGCGGCGAGCGCGGCCGCTGCAACTGTCTTAGGTACAAAGCGATGAGGTTTGAACAACGTGCATCCCCAATATTTAGCTGCATCAAATCAGGCGGCGGCCGACTGGCCGCCGCCTGACGCTTCAGAAATGGATTAACCGAGCCAGGTCGTTGAACAGCGCGATCGCCGACAACGCGACGATGCAGATCAACCCGGCTCTTTGCAGAATCAGCTGCCAGCGCTCCGATACGGCTTTCCCGGTCGCGGCTTCAACCAGATAATATAACAGATGCCCCCCGTCCAAAACGGGAATCGGCAGCAAGTTCAGCACCCCGAGGCTAATGCTGACAAGGGCGAGGAACGACAGGAAGGCCGACGGACCGAGCCGCGCGCTCTTGCCCGCGTAGTCCGCAATCGTCACCGGGCCGGACAGGTTCTTCAGCGACGCATCGCCCGTGATCATCCGCCCGAACATCCTCAGCGAGTAAACGGCGATGTCCCACGTGCGGTGCGCGCCGAGCCGCAGGCTCTCGATCGGCCCGTAGCGAACGTCCACCGACGGCGTGTGCATCGACAGCGCCGCGCCGATGCGACCGACCTGCTGTCCCGTTTCGTCGTCGCGCTGCGCCTTCGGCACGATCGACACTGTCCGGGAGGCACCGCCACGCTCGATCTGCAGTTCGACCGCCTGGCCCGCATGGTGCTTCACCGCGTCGATGAAACGCGTGGCGCCGCCGATGGGCTTGCCGTCGAGCGCGAGCAGCTTGTCGCCGGCCTTCAGGCCCGCCTGCTCGGCCGCGCTGCCGGGCTGCACCGACGCCACCGACAGCGCGCCGCCGCCGGTCTCGAAGCCCAGGTGCAGCATGAAATCGTCGTCGAGCGCGCTTTCGGGAACATTGCGCAGGTCGACGCGGAAGTCGAACGTCGCCGCGCCGCCGTCGCGCGCGCCGAGCACGACCTCGCGATGATCGAACGCGGCGGCCAGCAACTTCCAGCGCAGGTCCGACCACGAGCGCACCGGCACGGCGTCGCCGCCCTGCGCATCGCGGATCGATACGATCGTCTCGCTGCCGTCGAAGCCCGCGCGGGCCGCCGCCGTGCCGGCGGCCGGCGGCGCGAGCACCGCGGCCGGCTCGGTCACGCCGGTCGCGAATACGGCGGAAAACAGGACGATTGCCAACAGGAAGTTCGCGATCGGGCCGGCGGCGACGATCGCGATGCGCTTGAACACCGATTGCCGGTTGAACGCCTGGCCGAGCTCCTCGGGTTTGACGCCCGCCCCCGGCTCGCGCTCGTCGAGCATCTTCACGTAGCCGCCAAGCGGCAGCGCGGAGAGCGTCCATTCGGTGCCCGTCTTGCGGCTGACCCAGCGCGCGACGGGCTGGCCGAAGCCGATCGAGAAACGCAGCACCTTCACGCCGCACCAGCGCGCGACGCGATAATGTCCGTACTCATGCACGACGACCAGCACCCCGATCGCCACCGCAAACGCGATCAGTTCGACCAGCACGTTCATGAGCACCTCATTCAGACAGTGCGCTCCACGCGTGGCGCAGGCGCTTTCGCAATGATCTCGGCGGCGAGGCGGCGTGCCTCGGCATCCGCCGCAAGGACGTCGTCGAGCCCGTTCGGGTTGCGGTTCGGCAGTGCGTTGAGCACCGCGTCGACCGTCGCCGCGATCGCCATGAAGCCGATCCGGCGCTCGAGAAACGCTTCGACCGCGATTTCGTTCGCCGCGTTCAACGCGGCGCTCGCGATGCCGCCCTCCTCGAGCGCCTTCAGCGCGAGCGCGAGGCACGGGAAGCGCGTGTAGTCGGGCTTCTCGAACGACAGCTGGGCGATCTGCGCGAGGTCGAGTTGCTCGACACCGGCGTCGACGCGCTCCGGGAACGCCAGCGCGTGCGCGATCGGCGTACGCATGTCGGGGTTGCCGAGCTGCGCGAGCACCGAGCCGTCGCGGTACGACACGAGCGAATGGATCACGCTCTGCGGGTGGATCAGCACGTCGATCCGGTCGCCCGGCAGGCCGAAGATCCAGTGCGCCTCGATCACTTCGAGGCCCTTGTTCATCATCGTCGCGGAATCGACGGAAATCTTGCGACCCATCACCCAGTTCGGATGCTTGCAGGCCTCGTCCGGCGTCACGTCGACGAGCGTGGCCGGCTCGCGCGTGCGGAACGGGCCGCCCGACGCGGTCAGGATGATCTTCGAGATCCCGCCGTGCTCGTTCGCGTCGCGCGGCATGCACTGGAAGATCGCGTTGTGTTCGCTGTCGACCGGCAGCAGGATCGCGCCATGGTCGCGCACGGCGTCCATGAAGATCGCGCCCGACATCACGAGCGATTCCTTGTTCGCGAGCAGGATGCGCTTGCCGGCGCGCGCGGCCGCCAGGCTCGGCGCGAGGCCGGCCGCGCCGACGATCGCCGCGACGACCGTGTCGCAGCCGTCGCTGTTCGACACGTCGACGAGCGCCTGCGGCCCGTACAGCACCGTGGTCTTGTTGCCCGCCGCGCGCAGCTGCGCCTCGACGTGTGCCGCCGTGTTCGCATCGCCGACCACCGCGACTTCGGGTGCGAAGCGCAGGCACTGCTCGACGAGCTTGTCGCCATTGCGGTGCGCGGTCAACGCATAGACCGAGAAACGCTCGGGATGGCGGGCGACCACGTCGAGCGTGCTGTCTCCGATCGAGCCCGTGGAACCGAGCAGTGTCAGACGTTTTTGCATAACAGAAATAGTGGTTTAACCAAGCAGCAGCATTGCGAGCGGCAGCACCGGCAGCAGCGCGTCGACGCGGTCGAGCACGCCGCCGTGACCGGGCAGCAGACCGCTCGAATCCTTCACGCCCGCCTGACGCTTGAGCAGCGACTCGAACAGGTCGCCGATCACGCTGTACGCAACCAGCAGCGTCAGCGCGGCCCACGCGCCGGGCATCCCGTAGCGCGTCGCGAATGCGGAAAACAGGGTCGGCTCGAACCAGTGCGCGGCCATCGCGGCTCCCGCGACGACCATCACGGCGAGCCAGCCGCCGATCGCGCCTTCCCAGCTCTTCCCGGGGCTGATCGTCACGGCCAGTTTACGCTTTCCGAAGGCCTTGCCCGCGAAATATGCACCAATATCGGCCAGCCACACGACCAGCAGCAGCGAGAGCACGAACGGAACGCCCTGCGCACGCGCCGCGACGACCGCGTGCCAGCAGGCCGCGAATACCACGAGCCCGGCCGCGAGCAGGAACGGCCGCCACACGCCGCCCGCGAGTTCCGGCTTGCGCCGCAGCGAGAACGGGCCGACCAGCAGCCAGAACACGCCGGCCGCCATGAAAAGGGGACGGGACGAAGCGGCCTCGACGCCGAGCGGCGCGGTCGCCGCGAGCGCCAGCGCGGCGACGATCGCATAAACGACCGAACCGGCCGCGCCGAGCTTCAGCAGGCGCGCCCATTCCCACGCGGCGAACACGAGCACGACGCCGATCAGCGCGCCGAAGGCCGCGAGCGGCGCGAACAGCGTCACCGGCAGCAACACGGCCAGCATCACGACCGCCGTGATCACACGGGTCTTCAGCATGAAAGGGAATCGGCGTTCTGCGATTGCGGTTCGAGCTGCGCGCTGGTGCGCCCGAAACGGCGCTCGCGCTCGGTATACGACGCGATCGCGTCGGCCAGCGCCGCGCCGTCGAAATCCGGCCAGTATTTGTCGGTGAAATAGAATTCGGCGTACGCGAGCTGCCACAGCAGGAAATTGCTGACGCGCTGCTCGCCGCCGGTGCGGATGAAGAGATCGGGCTCCGGCGCATAGGCCATCGCCAGGTGCGGCGCGAACGCGTCTTCGGTCACCTCGACCTCGCGGCCCTCGCGCACGGCCTGCTCGACGAGTTTCTTCGTCGCCTGCAGGATGTCCCAGCGGCCGCCGTAGTTCGCGGCGATCGTCAGGGTCAGGCGGGTGTTGCGCGCCGTCTTGGTTTCGGCGCGGCGGATCAGTTCGCGGATGCGCGGCTCGAAACGCTCGAGATCGCCCACGACGCGCAGGCGGATCCCGTTCGCATGCAGCTTGCCGATCTCGCGCTCGAGCGCGGTGATGAACAGCCGCATCAGGAACGACACTTCGTCGTTCGGCCGGCGCCAGTTTTCCGAACTGAACGCGAACAGCGTCAGATATTCGACGCCGGCGCGCGCGCAGCCTTCAACCACCGACCGCACGGCGTCGACGCCGCAGGTGTGCCCCGCGACGCGCGGCAAGCGGCGTTCGGTCGCCCAACGGCCGTTGCCGTCCATGATGATCGCGATATGACGCGGCACGGCGCCGACGTCAGGCACGCGAACGGTAGAGCTGGTATAGGTCATGGCCGTTGAGACAGTTGCGGGAAGAAGGCGGCGCGCGAGGACGGTCGTCAGACCGTCATGATCTCGGCTTCCTTGCTCTGCACGAGCTTGTCGACTTCGGCGACGTGCTTGTCGGTCAGCTTCTGCACGTCGTCGCTCGCACGGCGCTCGTCGTCTTCCGAGATTTCCTTGTCCTTAACGAGCTTCTTGAGCGCTTCGTTCGCGTCGCGGCGCAGGTTGCGGATCGCGACCTTGGCCGTTTCGCCTTCGCTCTTGACCACCTTGGTCAGCTCGCGGCGGCGCTCTTCCGTCAGCGCGGGCATCGGCACGCGGATCAGGTCGCCGGCCGTGGCCGGGTTCAGGCCCAGATCGGCTTCGCGGATGGCCTTCTCGACCTTCGCGACCATGTTCTTTTCCCACGGCTGCACGCCGATCGTGCGTGCGTCGACGAGCGTCAGGTTCGCAACCTGCGAGATCGGCACCATCGAACCGTAGTAGTCGACCTGCACGTGATCGAGCAGACCGGTATGCGCACGGCCCGTACGGATCTTCGCCAGATCGTTCTTGAACGCTTCGATCGAGCGCTGCATCTTCTGCTCTACGCCCTTCTTGACATCAGCGACACTCATTTCAACCTCCGAACCTTCCAACCTTCAATGAACGCGGGCCGCGCCCGGTGCGCCACGCACCACGGCCGGCGACCCGCGCCGCTTGCCCGCATCCGCGGGAGTTTACACGTGGACGAGCGTACCTTCGTCCTCGCCCAGCACGATGCGCTTGAGCGCGCCCGGCTTGTTGATCGAAAACACGCGGATCGGCAGCTTCTGGTCGCGGCACAGCGCGAAGGCCGTCGCGTCCATCACCTGCAGATTGCGGCTGATCGCCTCGTCGAAGCTGATCGTCGTGTAGCGCGTGGCCGACGGATCCTTCTTCGGATCGGCAGAATATACGCCATCGACCTTGGTCGCCTTCAAAACGACCTCGGCGCCCACTTCCGAACCGCGCAGCGCGGCGGCCGTGTCCGTCGTGAAGAACGGGTTGCCCGTGCCGGCCGCGAAGATCACGACCTTGCCTTCCTCGAGCTGGCGGATCGCGCGCGGCCGGATGTACGGCTCGACGACCTGATCCATGCGCAGCGCGGACTGCACGCGCGCGACGATGCCGGCGTGGCGCATCGCGTCCTGCAGCGCCAGCGCGTTCATCATCGTCGCCAGCATCCCCATGTAGTCGGCCGTCGCGCGGTCCATGCCGGCCGCACCGCCCGCGACACCGCGGAAAATGTTACCGCCGCCGATCACGACCGCGAGTTGCGTACCGAGACCCACGACTTCGGCGATATCCGCCACCATCCGTTCGATCGTCGCGCGATTGATGCCGAAGGCATCGTCGCCCATCAGCGCTTCGCCGGAGAGTTTGAGGAGGACGCGTTTATAGGCATTGGACATAGGGGCTTCCGAGCGACGAGAGGATGACAACCACGAACTGTAGGGGCGAAATACTGATTCGGGCAAGCGCCGGCGACCGGACCGGGTTTCCCGGCCGGCCGGCGGCGCCGCCGGCCGCGGCGGAGCGGACGCCCGCCGCGGATACTGCCTGACTGCTTACTGCTGCTTTGCTGCTGCGACTTGCGCGGCCACTTCGGCGGCGAAGTCGTCCTGGCGCTTCTCGATGCCTTCGCCGACGACGAACAGCGCGAACTTCTGCACGGTCGCGTTCGCTGCCTTCAGCATCTGCTCGATCGTCTGCTTGTCGTTCTTCACGAACGTCTGGTTCAGCAGCGACACTTCCTTCAGGTACTTCTGGACGCTGCCGTCGACCATCTTCGCGACGATTTCAGCCGGCTTGCCCGATTCGGCAGCCTTCTGCTCGGCGACGCGGCGTTCCGTCTCGATCAGTTCCGCCGGCACGTCGGCCGACGACAGGGCGACCGGCTTCATCGCGGCGATGTGCATCGCGACGTCCTTGCCGACCTGCTCTTCCGCACCCGTGTACTCGACGATCACGCCGATACGCGCGCCGTGCAGGTACGTTGCGATCTTGTTCGCGGTTTCGAAACGGACGAAACGGCGGATCGAGACGTTCTCGCCGATCTTGCCGATCAGGGCCAGGCGGACTGCGTCGACCGTCGAACCGTCGAGCGGCAGTGCCGACAGCGCTGCCACGTCGGCCGGGTTTTGCGTCGCGACGAGTTCTGCGACCGTCTTCGAGAATGCGAGGAAGTCGTCGTTCTTCGCGACGAAGTCGGTTTCGCAGTTCAGCTCGACCAGCGCGCCCGCGTTGCCGCCGACGAACGATGCGACGACGCCTTCTGCCGTCACGCGCGATGCCGCCTTGCTCGCCTTGTTGCCGAGCTTGACGCGCAGCAGCTCTTCAGCCTTGGCCAGGTCGCCGTCGGCTTCCGTCAGCGCCTTCTTGCACTCCATCATCGGTGCGTCGGTCTTTGCGCGCAGTTCTGCCACCATGCTTGCGGTAATTGCCGCCATCATTCGCTCCTTGAGTCTGTATTCACAACGCCGCCCGCTTGGACGCGAACGGCCGAAAATCGTTTCCGGACCCGCGCCGATTCGGCGCGATCAGGTCCGGCGCACAAGCTTAAAAAAAGGGGGCCTGTTGAGAGCCCCCTTTTTGCGCCGGCTCGGGGCCAGTTACGCGTTTTCCTCGACGTACTCGTCGTCGCCACGCGCTGCCTGGACCACTTCGTTGACCGCGTTCGCACGGCCTTCCAGGATCGCGTCGGCCACGCCTTCAGCGTACAGCGCGACTGCCTTGCTCGAGTCGTCGTTGCCCGGGATCACGTAGTCCACACCTTCCGGCGAGTGGTTCGTGTCGACCACGGCGATGACCGGCACGCCCAGCTTGTTCGCTTCCGTGACGGCGATCTTGTGGTAGCCGACGTCGACGACGAAGATTGCGTCCGGAATGCCGCCCATGTCCTTCACACCGCCGATCGACTTCTGCAGCTTGGCGATTTCGCGTTCGAACAGCAGCGCTTCCTTCTTGCTCATCTTCTCGAGCTCGCCTGCCTCGACTGCCGCTTCCATGTCCTTCAGGCGCTTGATCGATACCTTCAGCGTCTTGAAGTTGGTCATCATGCCGCCGAGCCAGCGTGCGTTGACGTACGGCATGCCCGCACGTTGCGCTTCCTGGGCGATCGTGTCACGCGACTGGCGCTTCGTGCCGACGAACAGGATCGTGCCGCGGTTCGCTGCCAGCTGGCGCACGTACTTCTGTGCGTCCGTGAACATCGGCAGCGTCTTTTCGAGGTTGATGATGTGAATCTTGTTGCGGTGACCGAAAATGAACGGAGCCATCTTCGGGTTCCAGAAGCGCGTCTGGTGACCGAAGTGGACACCCGCTTCCAGCATTTGGCGCATCGTGACTGCCATGTAAATTCTCCACGAGGGTTGGGTCTTAAGCCGGCTGCCGTACCGCCGCGCGTTCCGCGCGGCCGGCACCCTGGTTGCGCCGGCTTGCGATTCGGCACGTGCGAAACTGCCCGTGCCGCAAGCCTTTCATCCTGATGCCGTCGCGATACCGCCCCACATCGGGGCATGTTCGGCATTTGGATGTCGACTTAGCCAAAGAGTATAGCACGCCGATTTGTCGGCTCTCAAGTCGCCCGCCACTTTCGCTTGCCGCGCGGCAGCCGGCCGGACAATCCGCGAAAACCCGCACCGGCACCGCCGGCAGGGGCTGCGAGGCCCGCCATAAGGTGCGATAATCCGTCAATTCACCGCATTCCAGGCATACCTCGATGGCTATTACGCTCAAAAACGAACACGACATCGCCGAGATGCGCGTCGCCTGCCGTCTCGCGAGCGAAGTGCTCGACTTCATCACGCCGCACGTCGTCGCGGGCATCACGACCGCCGAACTCGACCGGCTCTGTCACGAATTCATGCTCAACGAGCAGGGCACGATCCCCGCGCCGCTGAACTACCAGCCGCCCGGCTATCCGCCGTACCCGAAGGCCACCTGCATCTCGGTCAACGACGTGATCTGCCACGGCATTCCCGGCGAGAAGGTGATCAAGAACGGCGACGCGCTGAACATCGACATCACCGTGATCAAGAACGGCTACTTCGGCGACACCAGCCGGATGTTCATCGTCGGCGAAGGCTCGATCCTCGCGAAGCGCCTCGTGCAGACCACCTACGAGTGCATGTGGCTCGGCATCGACCAGGTCAAGCCCGGCGCGCACCTCGGCGACATCGGCTACGCGATCCAGAAGCATGCCGAAGCGCAGGGCTACAGCGTCGTGCGCGAATACTGCGGCCACGGCATCGGCACGGTGTTCCACGAGGATCCGCAGGTCGTCCACTACGGGCGCCCGGGCACCGGCATCGAGCTGAAGGCCGGGATGATCTTCACGATCGAGCCGATGATCAACGCCGGCAAGCGCGACATCCGCACGATGCCCGACCAGTGGACGGTCAAGACGCGCGATCGCAGCCTGTCCGCGCAATGGGAGCACACGGTGCTCGTCACCGAAACGGGTTACGAGGTGCTGACCGTGTCCGCCGGCACGCCGGCACGCCCGGTGTTCGCGCAACCGGCCGCCGCGGTCTGAGCGCCGTCGCGCCCGCCCCGCCCACCTCTCACCTGTTGACCTGAACGGCCGCCCATGAGCGCTCACGCCGCCCCCTCGCCCGCAGCGCTGTCGCGGCGCGCCGAATTCAAGGCCGCCAAGGCCGACCTGCTCGAGCGCTTTCGCAGCGCGACGAACGTCACGTCGCTGATGCACGCGCTGTCGAGACTCACCGACGATGCGCTCAAGCGCGTGTGGGACGACTGCGGGCTGCCCGCGACGCTCGCGCTCGTCGCCGTCGGCGGTTACGGGCGCGGCGAGCTCGCGCCCCACTCCGACGTCGACATCCTGGTGCTGCTGCCCGATGCGCACGACCCGGCGCTCGACGCGCGGATCGAGCGCTTCATCGGGATGGCGTGGGATCTCGGCCTCGAGATCGGCAGCAGCGTGCGCACGGTCGAGCAATGCATCGAGGAGGCGTCGCAGGACGTCACCGTGCAGACCTCGCTGCTCGAAGCGCGCCGCATTGTCGGCGGCACCGCGCTGTTCGAACGCTTCACCGTGCGGTATCACGAGGCGCTCGACGCGCGCGCCTTCTTCACCGCGAAGGTGCTCGAGATGCGCCAGCGCCACGCGAAGTTCCAGGACACGCCGTACAGCCTCGAGCCGAACGTGAAGGAGAGCCCCGGCGGGCTGCGCGACCTGCAGACGATCCTGTGGATCGCGCGCGCGGCCGGCTTCGGCAGCAGCTGGCGCGAGCTCGACACGCGCGGCCTCATCACCGATCGCGAGGCGCGCGAGCTGCGCCGCAACGAAGGATTCTTGAAGACCCTGCGCGCGCGGCTGCACGTGATCGCCGGGCGCCGCCAGGACATGCTCGTGTTCGACCTGCAGACGCAGGCCGCCGAGAGCTTCGGCTACCGGCCGACGCAGGCCAAGCGCGCGAGCGAGCAGCTGATGCGCCGCTACTACTGGGCCGCGAAAGCGGTCACGCAGCTGGCGACGATCCTGATCCAGAACATCGAGGCGCAGCTGTTCCCCGCGACGAGCGGCATCACGCGCGTGCTGTCGCCCGATCGCTTCGTCGAGAAGCAGGGCATGCTCGAGATCGTCGACGACGGCGTGTTCGAACGCCATCCCGACGCGATCCTCGAGGCGTTCCTGCTGTACGAGGCGACCCGCGGCGTGAAGGGCCTGTCCGCCCGCACGCTGCGCGCGCTCTACAACTCGCGCGAGATCATGAACCACACGTGGCGGCGCGATCCGCAGAACCGCCGCACGTTCATGCAGATCCTGCAGCAGCCCGAAGGCATCACGCATGCGTTCCGGCTGATGAACCAGACGAGCGTGCTCGGCCGCTACCTGCTGAATTTCCGCCGCATCGTCGGCCAGATGCAGCACGACCTGTACCACGTGTACACGGTCGACCAGCATATCCTGATGGTGTTGCGCAACATCCGCCGCTTCGCGGTGGCCGAGCATGCGCACGAGTACCCGTTCTGCAGCCAGCTGATCGGCAACTTCGAGCGCCCGTGGGTGCTATACGTCGCGGCGCTGTTCCACGACATCGCGAAAGGCCGCGGCGGCGACCACTCGACGCTCGGGATGGCCGACGCGCGGCGCTTCTGCCGCGAGCACGGGATCACCGGCGACGACGCGTCGCTGATCGTGTGGCTCGTCCAGCATCACCTGACGATGAGCCAGGTCGCGCAGAAGCAGGACACGAGCGACCCGGAAGTCATCAAGCGCTTCGCCGAAGTCGTCGGCAACGAGCGCTACCTCACCGCGCTCTACCTGCTGACCGTCGCCGATATCCGCGGCACGAGCCCGAAGGTGTGGAACACGTGGAAGGGCAAGCTGCTCGAGGACCTGTACCGCATCACGCTCGCGGTGCTCGGCGGAGCGAACCCCGACGCGCATTCGGAACTGAAGTCGCGGCAGGAGCAGGCGCTCGCGCTGCTGCGCCTCGAGACCGTGCCCGACGACGCGCACCGCGCGCTGTGGGACCAGCTCGACGTCGGCTTCTTCCTGCGTCACGACGCGGCCGACATCGCATGGCAGACGCGCGTGCTGTACCGGCACGTGAACGCCGAGACCGCGATCGTGCGCGCGCGGCCGTCGCCGATCGGCGACGCGCTGCAGGTGCTCGTGTACGTGAAGGACCGCCCCGACCTGTTCGCGGGCATCTGCGCGTACTTCGACCGCAACGGGCTGTCGGTGCTCGATGCGCGCGTCAGCACGACGCGGCACGGCTATGCGCTCGACAACTTCATCGTCACGCAGACCGAACGCGACGTGCGCTACCGCGACATCGCGAATCTCGTCGAACAGCAACTCGCGGCGCGCCTTGCCGAAACCGCGTCGCTGCCGGAGCCGTCCAAGGGCCGCCTGTCGCGGTTGTCGCGGACGTTTCCGATCACGCCGCGCGTCGACCTCCGGGCCGACGAGCGCGGCCAGTACTACATCCTGTCCGTGTCCGCCAACGACCGGCCGGGCCTTCTCTATTCGATCGCGCGCGTCCTGGCCGAGCATCAGGTCGGCGTCCACGCGGCGCGGATCAATACGCTCGGCGAACGCGTCGAGGACATCTTCCTGCTCGACGGTGCCGGCCTGTCCGACAACCGCCTGCAGATCCAGCTCGAAACCGAATTGCTGCGCGCGATCGCAGTCTGAATGAATCCCAGCGTTTATGCGCACCAAATTAACCGTCAAGAATCCGAAGCCGGCGTCGCCGACCCGCGCCCCTGTCCGCTCCGGCAGCCTCGTCGCCCGCAAGGCGGTGCGCCCCGCCGCGCTACCCGCAGGCGACAAGCCGGCGCGCCCGAAGAAGGCCGCGCCGGCCGCCGCCGGCGAACGCTCGTTCAAGCCGCGCGGCGCGGCAGGCGCCGAGCGCCCGGGCGCGGATCGCGCACCGGCCAAGCGTGCGCCGCGTGAGGGCGGTGCCGAACGCGGCACGCGCGCGCCGTATCGCGACAACGCAGCCGGCGAAGGGGCGAAGCGCAGCTTCGGCGACCGTCGCACGTCGTCGGATCGCCCGCCGCGTCGCGATGATGATGCACGTCCGCGTCGCGCAGGTGGCGAAGGCGGCGCACGTGCGCCGTATCGCGACAACGCGTCCGGCGAAGGCGCAAAGCGCAGCTTCGGCGACCGTCGCACGTCGTCCGATCGCCCGCCGCGTCGCGATGACGATGCACGTCCGCGTCGCGCGGGTGGCGAAGGCGGCCCGCGTGCGCCGTATCGCGACAACGCATCCGGCGAGGGGGCGAAGCGCAGTTTCGGCGACCGTCGCACGTCTTCAGATCGTCCGCCCCGTCGTGACGACGATGCACGTCCGCGTCGTGCGGGTGGCGAAGGCGGCCCGCGTGCGCCCTATCGCGACAACGCATCCGGCGAAGGCGCAAAACGCAGTTTCGGCGACCGTCGCACGTCGTCCGATCGCCCGCCGCGTCGCGACGACGATGCACGTCCGCGTCGCGCGGGTGGCGAAGGCGGCGCACGTGCGCCCTATCGCGACAACGCATCCGGCGAAGGCGCAAAACGCAGCTTCGGCGACCGTCGCACGTCGTCCGATCGCCCGCCGCGTCGTGATGACGACGCCCGCCCGCGCCGCGCAGGCGCCGATGAAGGCAAACGCCCGTCCTATCGCGACAAGGCATCCGGCGAAGGCGCGAAGCGCAGCTTCGGCGACCGCCCGGCGCGCCCCGCACGCGACGGCGAACGCCGCTCGTTCGGTGCGGTCAAGACCGCGCAACCGGTCAAGCGCGCGGCGGCCGACGTCGACCACGGCGACGAAACCGGCCTGATGCGCCTGTCGAAGCGCATGTCCGAACTCGGCCTGTGCTCGCGCCGCGAAGCCGACGAATGGATCGAAAAGGGCTGGGTGCTCGTCGACGGCGAACGCATCGACACGCTCGGCACCAAGGTCCGCCCGGACCAGAAGATCGAGATCGACGAGCGCGCGAGCGCCGCGCAGGCCGCGCAGGTGACGATCCTGCTGCACAAGCCGGTCGGCTACGTGTCGGGTCAGGCGGAAGACGGCTATGAGCCGGCATCGGTGCTGATCACGCGCGCCAACCAGTGGAGCGGCGACCGCTCGCCGCTGCGCTTCTCGCCGCAGCACCTGCACGCGCTCGCGCCGGCCGGCCGGCTCGACATCGACTCCACCGGCCTGCTCGTACTGACGCAGAATGGCGTGATCGCGAAGCAGCTGATCGGCGAGCAGTCGGACATCGACAAGGAGTATCTGGTGCGCGTGCGCTTCGGCGAACGGCTGATCGACATCGACCAGCACTTCCCCGCGGAATCGCTCGCGAAGCTGCGCCACGGCCTCGAACTCGACGGCGTCCCGCTGAAGCCGGCGATGGTCAGCTGGCAGAACGGCGAACAGCTGCGTTTCGTGCTGCGTGAAGGCAAGAAGCGCCAGATCCGCCGCATGTGCGAACTGGTCGGTCTCGAAGTGATCGGCCTGAAGCGCGTGCGGATGGGCCGCGTGATGCTCGGCGCGCTGCCGCAGGGGCAATGGCGCTACCTGTCGGCCGACGAGTCGTTCTGACAGCGGGCACGCGCTGCGTGCCGCACCATGAAACAAGCCCGCGCAAGCGGGCTTTTTCATATCCGGTACGAAACCACGCGCAACGCGGCGCGCGCAGCCGCATCAAGGTCAGTCGTCGGCGGCCGGATCGAGCCCCGGGAACAGCACCTCGGTGAAGCCGAAGCGCGTGAAGTCGGTGATCCGCATCGGATACAGCTTGCCGATCAGGTGATCGTATTCGTGCTGGACGACCCGCGCATGGAAGCCTTCCGCGACACGGTCGAGCTTCGCGCCGAACTGGTCGAAGCCGCTGTAACGCACCTTCGCGTAGCGGCTGACGACGCCGCGCATGCCCGGCACCGACAGACAGCCTTCCCAGCCCTCTTCCATGTCCGGCGGCATGTACTCGAGCTTCGGGTTGATCAGCACGGTCTCGGGCACCGGCGGTGCGTCCGGATAACGGTTGTTGCTGCCGAAGCCGAAGATGATGATCTGCAGCCCGACGCCGATCTGCGGCGCGGCGAGCCCCGCGCCGTTCGCGTGATGCATCGTCTCGAACATGTCCGCGACGATCTCGTGCAGTTCGGGGGTGTCGAACCGCTCGACCGGCTTGGCGACTTCGAGCAGGCGCGGATCGCCCATCTTCAGGATCTCGCGAATCATGGCGTGTTGCCCTCCAGGAGTTGGTGCAGTCCGTCTTCGTCCAGCACGGGGATGCCGAGTTCCTCGGCCTTCACGAGCTTGCTGCCGGCGTCGGCGCCCGCGACCACATAATCCGTCTTCTTCGATACCGAGCCCGCGACTTTCGCGCCGGCCGCTTCGAGCATCTCCTTCGCCGCGTCGCGCGTGAGGTTCGGCAGCGTGCCCGTGAGCACGACCGTCTTGCCAGCGAGCACGCCCTGCGGCGCCTTCGGCGCGGGCGGGCCTTCGGGCCACGTGACCTTGCCGGGCGCGCGCAATTGCTCGATCACCGTGCGGTTGTGCTCTTCCGCGAAGAACTGGTGAATCGACTCGGCCACGATCGGCCCGACGTCGTTCACTTCGAGCAGTTCCTCGATCGACGCGTCCATGATCGGCGTCAGCGACCCGAAATGCTTCGCGAGATCCTTCGCGGTCGATTCGCCGACATGGCGGATCCCGAGCCCGTAGATGAAGCGCGCGAGCGTCGTGTGCTTCGCCTTCTCGAGCGAGTCGAGCAGATTCTGCGCGGACTTCTCCGCGAACCGGTCGAGTTCAGCAAGCGTCGCGAAACCGAGATTGAACAGGTCGGCCGGCGTGCGCACGAGATTCAGTTCGACGAGCTGATCGATGATCTTCTCGCCGAGCCCGTCGATGTCGAGCGCGCGGCGCTGCGCGAAGTGCCACAGCGCCTGCTTGCGCTGAGCCGGGCAGAACAGCCCGCCCGTGCAGCGTGCGATCGCCTCGTCCGGCAGGCGCTCGATCTTCGAGCCGCACACCGGGCACTCGGTCGGCATCACGAACTCGGCCGCGTCATCCGGCCGGCGCTCGAGCAACGCACCGACGACCTCGGGGATCACGTCGCCCGCGCGCCGCACGATCACGGTATCGCCGATCCGGATGTCCTTGCGGCGCACTTCGTCCTCGTTGTGCAGCGTCGCGTTGGTCACCGTCGCGCCGCCGACGAACACGGGTTCGAGCCGCGCAACCGGCGTGATCGCGCCCGTGCGGCCGACCTGCACGTCGATCGCGACCAGCTTCGTCAGCGCTTCCTGCGCGGGGAACTTGTGCGCGAGCGCGAAGCGTGGTGCGCGCGACACGAAGCCGAGGCGGTCCTGCTCGTCGCGCCGGTTCACCTTGTAGACGACGCCGTCGATGTCGTACGGCAGCGACTCGCGCTTCTCGCCGACCTTGCGGAAGAAGCCGAGCAGGCCATCGGCGCCCTGCACGACCGCGCGTTCGCGGTTCACCGGCAGGCCGAGCGTTTCGTACCAGTCGAGCAGCGCGCTGTGCGTGTCCGGCATCGGCATCCCGTCGAGCCTGCCGACCCCGTACGCGAAGAACGACAGCGGACGCTGCGCGGTGATCTTCGGGTCGAGCTGGCGCAGGCTGCCGGCCGCCGCATTGCGCGGGTTCGCGAATTCGCGCTGCTCGGCCGCGCGCTGGCGTTCGTTCAGGCGTGCGAAATCACGCTTGAACATCAGCACCTCGCCG
This sequence comes from Burkholderia sp. BCC1998, assembly GCF_905339875.1. Lineage (NCBI taxonomy): Bacteria > Pseudomonadati > Pseudomonadota > Betaproteobacteria > Burkholderiales > Burkholderiaceae > Burkholderia > Burkholderia sp. BCC1998. The sequence goes on along the minus strand of NZ_CAJPHE010000003.1, from coordinate 211,644 downwards.
CGCACGTCGAGCACGGCCGGCACATGCTTGCCCTTCAGCTTCAGCGGGATCGAGCGGATCGTGCGGACGTTCTCGGTCACGTCCTCGCCGGTCGTGCCGTCGCCGCGCGTCGACGCCTGCACGAACACGCCCCGCTCGTAGCGCAGCGAGATCGCGAGCCCGTCGAACTTCAGCTCGCACGCGTATTCGACCGGGTCCGTCACCGAGCCGGCGAGATCGGTCGTCTTGTCGAGCGCATCGGCGACGCGCTTGTCGAATGCGACGATGTCCTCGTCGGCGAAACCGTTGTTCAGCGACAGCATCGGCGCGTCGTGGACGACCGGCGTGAAACCGCCCGCCACTTCGCCGCCGACGCGCTGCGTCGGCGAATCGGGCGTCACGAGTTCGGGATGATCGGTTTCGAGTTGCTGCAGCTCGCCGAACAGCCGATCGTATTCGGCGTCGGGCAGGTCCGGCTGGTCGAGCACGTAATAGGCGTAATTCGCCCGCTCGAGTTGGTCGCGCAGCCACGCGGCACGCGCGTCGGGCTGGCTGGCTGGCGGTTCGGCTTGGGTTCGGGCCATGCTGGCGGCAGATTCGTTCTGAAAAATCGGATGTTCGATTATCTCAGTTTGACGCCGCGACGGGGGCTCGCGATGACGCCGCGACGGGGGCGCGCGATGCATGCCGCGCAGGCCCGCTGCGGCGCACCCAGGCGGTGTGTGTGCACTGCAGCAGCGACCGACGGGCGACGGCACGTCAGGCCGCCGCCCGTGCAACGCGTTACTGGCTGAAGAGACGGCGCGTGACCGGCGAACCGGCCGGGATGCCCGCTTCCTCGAGCTTCGCGTACAGCTTCATCAGTTGCTGGTCGATCGCGACGAGCGTCGATTCCGGCAGCGGCCGGCGCGAATCGTCGACGACCCGCGCGCCGATCCGCTCGGACAGCGACTTCGCGTAATCGCACATCAGCCGGAACGGCAGGATGTCCTCTTCGGCGACCGGCACGTCGAGCACCAGCGTGATCATGTTGCCGCCCTTGTAGGTCAGGTCGTCGCGCAGGAAGTTCGTGTCGCCGAACTGCAGCATGAACACAGGGTTCTGCTTCGCGTCGAGCTTCACGAACCGCGTGCCGTCGCGCGACAGCAGCAACCCGTCCTGGGACGCGACGGCCTGCACGTAGTTCGCCGACCACGGCGCGCCGTCCGACATCACGTTGATCGACAACTGCGCGTCGCACTGCGCGGCAAAGCCGTCGAGTTCGCGCGCCATCGCGACCGTCTCCATCATGTCGGGGAATTCCGGTGCGCCGTCGATCGTGTCGGCGAACTGCTGGACGCCCGTCACGAACTCGGAGAATTCGAGCTCGTTCAGCGCGCCGCTGCGGTTCGCGAGCTGCGCGGCCGCGCGCAGCTCTTCATAGCGCACGCCGTTCTGCAGCAGCTCCCATTGGCCGCCTTCCGGCTTGCCTTCGATATGCACGGGCTTGCTGCCCGCGCGGCGCAGCCGCTGCGCGGCCGGCAGGATCTTGTCGCCCGGCAGCGGCGCGCCGAGGCGAATCGGCACGATGCAGTCGATCCGGCGGTCGACGATCGCGGGCGGCGCCGACGAAATCGTCGTGGCGGCCGGCAGCACGGGTTCGGCCGGTTCGTGCGATGCGGCGGCGGCCGGCGCTTCCTGCGCGGCGGCGGCGGCATCGTCGACGGCCTGCTCGGCCGACTCGGTCGACCCCGACGGCGCGTCGCCCCCGGTGGCTTCGGCCTGCAGGTCGGCCGGCGTGTCGGCAGGCGCCACGCCGCCGAAGGTCGGCTCGACGCGCGCGGCTTCGACCGGCGCGCTCGCGGCGGCGGCGGCCGGTGCCGGCGCCGCGGGCTCGCGGCGTGCGGGCTGGCGCACCGGCTCGATGAACGGCAGCTCTTCGTCGCGCTCGGGGCGATTCATCGCCTCGACCGCCTCTTCCGGCATCGGGCGCGGCATCCTGCGCCGCACCTTCGCACCCTGCCACGCGTTGTAGACCACGACGCCGCCCACCACGACGGCGCCCGCGCCGATCAAACCGAGTGTCAACTCGTCCATGCACGCTCCATCAGCAATTCTTGTTCGTCGGAACCGCGAACGGGCGCCCATGCGCCGCGCGAACGCGGTCCGGTTTCTTCAAACGTCAATTCTGGGCAAAACCCGCGGCGGTTTCCATGTCCACCGCGACGATCCGCGACACGCCCTGCTCCTGCATCGTCACGCCGATCAGCTGCTGCGCCATCTCCATCGCGATCTTGTTGTGCGAGATGAAGAGGAACTGCGTCTTGTCGGACATCGCGCGCACGAGATTCGCGAAACGCTCGGTGTTCGCGTCGTCGAGCGGCGCGTCGACCTCGTCGAGCAGACAGAACGGCGCCGGGTTCAACTGGAACATCGCGAACACCAGTGCGGTGGCGGTCAGCGCCTTTTCGCCGCCCGACAGCAGGTGGATGGTCGCGTTCTTCTTGCCCGGCGGCTGCGCCATCACCTGCACGCCCGCATCGAGGATTTCGTCGCCCGTCATGATCAGCTTCGCCTGGCCGCCGCCGAACAGGCGCGGGAACAGGTCGCTGAAGTGACGGTTGACCTCGTCGAAGGTACCCTGCAGCAGCGTGCGGGTTTCCTGGTCGATCTTGTGGATCGCATCCTCGAGCGTCGTGATCGCGTCGGTCAGGTCGGCCGACTGCGCATCGAGGAACACCTTGCGCTCGCTCGCGGCCTTCAGCTCGTCGAGCGCGGCCATGTTGACCGGACCCAGCGCGTTGATCGCGTTGTTCAGGCGCGTGACCTCGCCCTGCAGGTACGACGGTTTCAGGTCCGGCGTCAGCTTCTCGCGCAGCGCTTCCTCGTCGACCTCGGCCGCCGCGAGCTGCTCGGCAAACTGCTCGACGGACAGGCGCGCGGCCTGCTCCTTCAGCTGCAGCTCGGTGATGCGGTCGCGCAGCGGCTGCAGCGAACGCTCGGCGACGAGACGCTGCTCGTCCGACGCGCGCAGCTTCGCGGTCAGGTCGTCGAGTTCGATCCGCGCAGCCTGCAGCGCCTCTTCCTTCACCGCGCGAATTTCGAGCGCGTCCTGCAGGCCCGTGTGCGCGGTCTGCTCGTTGATCGTTTCGAGTTCGGCGCGCGCGTCTTCCAGCGACGCGGCGACGCGCTCGCTCTGCTCGTGCGCGACCTGGATGCTGCGCTTCAGTTCGTCGATGCGCGTGACCGCGTTGCGCGCGGCGAAACGCGCGTCGTTCGCGCCGCGCTCGAGGTCGCGCGCTTCCTGGCGCGCCTGCGTCAGCGATTCGTCGAGCGCCTCGAACGCGAGCTGGTTGTCCTCGAAGCGCGCCTGCAGCTCCGCGAGTTCGCCGTCGAAGCGCTCGAAGTTCGCTTCCGATTCCGCGCGCAATGCGCGCTGCTCGTCGATCTGCGCGCCGATCTCCTCGAGTTCCTCGCGGATCTGCGTGCTGCGCTGCGTGTAGCGTTCATGCGCCTGGGCGAGCTTCAGCACGTCCATCTGCAATGCATGCACGCGCTGGGTCGCGCGTTCGGCCTGCGCGCGCACGTCGCCGAGCGCCTGCGTGGCCTGCGTGTGTGCGGCTTCCGCGCGCACCGCCGCCGTGCGGGCCTCGTCGGCGAGCAGCGCCTGCGCGCGCACCTGGCGCGTGAGGTTCTCGATCTCCTGCTGGCGGGCCAGCATCCCGGCCTGCTCCGAATCGGCCGCGTACAGCTGCACGCCGACACGCGTGACGATGTGGCCGGCCTTCACGACGAACGCGCCGCCGGCCGGCAGTTGCGCGCGCGTCGCGAGTGCCTGCGCGACGTCGTCGGCGACGTACACGTTGCCGAGCCAGTCGTTCAGCACCGCGCGGATGCCTGCATCGTCGATGCGCACGAGCGACAGCACCGGGCGCAGCCCGGCCGCGGCGGCCGGCGGCTCGCCGGCCACGGGCGGCGCGTAGAACGCGAGCTTCGCGGGCGGCGCATCGGTCGCGAACGCCTTCACCCAGTCGAGATTCGACACTTCGAGCGCGGCCAGGCGCTCGCGCAGCACGGCCTCGAGCGCCGCTTCCCAGCCGGCCTCGACGTGCAGCTTCTTCCAGAGACGCGGCAGCGCGCCGAGCTCGTGCTTGTCCAGCCACGGCTGGATCTTGCCTTCGGTCTGCACGTTCTCCTGCAGTTGCTTGAGCGCGGCGAGCCGCGCCTCGAGCTGGTGGATCTGCGCGCTTTCGGCCTGCACGCGCTCCTGGGCCGCGCGGCGCTCGCCGTCGAGGCGCGGTACCGTTTCCTGCGCATCGGCGAGGCGCGCCTGCGCTTCGGCGAGGATTTCTTCCTGCTCGGCGAGCTGCATGCGCAGTTCTTCGAGCTGCGCCTCGTCGGGCGCGTCGAGCCCGCCCGCCTCGGACTTCAGGCGCTCGTGGCGCTGCTGAAGCTGCTGGAGCTGCTGGTCGGCATTGCGCTGGTGCGCAGCCTCGAGCTTCAGCGACTGTTCGGTCTGCGCGATCCGCGCGCGCTCGTCGTTGAGCTGCGCCTGCGCATCGCGCCATTTCGCCTCGAGCGCCGGCAGCGCGTCGTGTTTCGCGGCCGCGTTGTCTTCGGCGAGCGCGGCCTTCTCGTCGGCCATCGCGCGCGCCTCTTCGGCTTCCTCGAGCTCGTCCTGCGCCTTCTCGGCCTGCGCGCGCCATTGCTCGCGCTGCGCGTTCAGCGCGGCGATCTGCGCCTGCACGCGGTTGCGCGATTCGACGATGAACTTGATCTCGGCCTCGAGGCGGCTCACTTCGGCGTTGGCCTCGTAGAGCGCGCCCTGCGCGCCCTGCATCGCGTCGCTCGCCGAGTAATGCGCGACCCGCAGCGTCTCGAGCTGCGATTCGACCTCGCGAAGTTTCGCCGTCTGCGCCTCGAGGTCGATCTGCGCCTGCTCGATCGCGCGCTGCTGCTTCTGCTGCTCGCCCGCGGCCTCGTTCTTGCGCAGCAGCCACAACAGGCGCTGCTTCTCCTCGCCGTCGGCGACGAGTTCCTTGTACTTGGTCGCGACGACCGCCTGCGCCTCGAGCTTCTCGAGGTTCGCGCCGAGCTCGCGGACGATGTCCTCGACGCGCGTCAGGTTCTCGCGCGTGTCGTGCAGGCGGTTCTCGGTCTCGCGGCGGCGTTCCTTGTACTTCGACACGCCCGCGGCTTCCTCGAGGAACACGCGCAGCTCTTCCGGCTTCGCCTCGATGATCCGCGCGATCATGCCCTGCCCGATGATCGCGTACGCGCGGGGCCCGAGGCCCGTGCCGAGGAAGATGTCCTGGATGTCGCGGCGGCGCGCCGGCAGGTTGTTGATGTAGTAGCTCGACGTGCCGTCGCGCGTCAGCACGCGCTTCACGGCGATCTCGCCGTACTGGCCCCACTGCCCGGCCGCGCGGCCGTCGGAGTTGTCGAAGATCAGTTCGACGCTGGCCCGGCTGCCGGGCTTGCGGGCGGTCGAGCCGTTGAAGATCACGTCCTGCATCGACTCGCCGCGCAACTCGGACGCGCGCGACTCGCCGAGCACCCAGCGCACGGCATCGATGATGTTGGACTTGCCGCACCCGTTCGGGCCCACCACGCCGACAAGCTGGCCCGGAACCTGGAAATGCGTGGGATCGACAAAGGATTTGAAGCCAGCGAGTTTGATCGAGCTCAGACGCACGGCGGTATCGGATGTGAAGAAGAGGTGAAACGGACGGGGCCGCGACGCGCGGGGCCGGACGGCCCGTGTGCGCGATGCGCCCCGGAATTCAAAAGCGGGGCCGCGCGCATCTCAAGCGTTGGCCCCGCAAACGGCTTCCATCATACCATCGCGCGTGCGCCGTCCCGCCCGTCGCCGGGTTTGCCCGTTGCCGGCGCGGCACGATGGACCCGGCTCGACAGCAACGTCGCCAGCACGATGCACGCGCCGCCCGCCCACTCTCGCGCGCTCGGCAGTTCGCTCGCGAACACCCATGCCGACAGCGCGGTGATCACGATCTCGAACAGCATGATGATCGACGCGCGGTTCGCCGGCACGCGCGCGAGCCCGTATTGCACGAGCAGGTTGTTGGCGGCCATCGTCACGCCGATCGCGGCGATGATCGCTGCCGCGACGCCGAGCTGGCTTCCCGCCGGCGCGGCCGGCAGCCCCTCGAACAGCGACGCGACCGCGCCGAACACCGCCGCGCCGCCGAACAGCGTCGCCGTACGCATCTCGGCGCGCATCTCCGGCAGCTCGCGGCTCGCCTTGATCACGAGCACGTTGCTCATCGCGAAACTCAGGCCGGCCGCGAGCCCCGCCCATTCGGCCGGGTTGGCCGGCAGCGGCACGCCGAGCTGCGGCGACCACAGCATCAGCATCGCGCCGCCGATCGACAGCGCCGCGAGCGCCGCGCCGGCCCAGGTCAGCCGCTCGCGCAGCAGGAAATGCGCGTAGATCGCGGTCCATGCCGGGGTCAGGTAGAACAGCAGCATCACGCGCAGCACTTCGCCGTGGATCGTGCCCCACACGAAACCGAGATTGGTCACGCCCGCCGTGATCGCGATGCCCGGCAGCACCCAGTGCCAGCGCAGCGTGGCGATCGTGCGGTGCCGCACGACGACCACGAACAGGAACGCGACCACGCTCGTCAGCGCGCTCGCCAGCGTGCCGGTGAGCCCGAGCGACGCGAGAATCCGCAGCGGATACCAGATCAGGCCCCATACCGACGCGCCGATCAGGATGGCCAGCGTCGGCAGGCTGCCGCGTACCGCGTTATTCATTTGATTCGCTACCCTTTATTCGAGCGGCCCGGCCGCCGTTCCGGCGGGCCGCGACCGCATTGCGTCACGTTATAATCGTCCGCTGCGAGCCGCGCGCCGTCGGCGCCCGCCCGCAGCCGTGCGGCACCCGCGCCGCCCCTTTCGCCCTTTCGCTCCAACCGGCCGCGATGGCCGCTTCGCCCGTGAACCCTCGACTCGACTCGCTCCAGCCCTATCCCTTCGAAAAGCTGCGCGCCCTGTTCAAGGACGTGACGCCTTCCGGCGACCTGAAACCGATCAGCTTCGGCATCGGCGAGCCCAAGCACCCGACGCCGGCGCTGATCCGCGACGCCGTGGTGGCCGCGCTCGACGGTCTCGCGTCGTACCCGGCCACGGCCGGCTCGGACGCGCTGCGCACGTCGATCGCACACTGGCTCGAGCGCCGCTACGGGCTGCCGGCAATCGACCCGGCGACGCAGGTGCTGCCCGTATCGGGCTCCCGCGAGGCGCTGTTCTCGCTCGCGCAGACGGTGATCGACGCGCGCCCGCGCGCGGACGGCAAGAAGGCGATCGTACTCTGTCCGAATCCGTTCTATCAAATTTACGAAGGCGCGGCGCTGCTGGCCGGTGCCGAACCCTATTTCGCGAACAGCGACCCGCTCCGCAACTTCGCGTGCGACTACGCGGCCGTGCCCGATGAAGTGTGGGCGCGCACCCAGCTGCTGTACGTGTGCTCGCCGGGCAACCCGACGGGCGCCGTGCTGACGCTCGACGACTGGCGCGAGCTGTTCGCGCTGTCCGACCGCCACGGTTTCGTGATCGCGTCCGACGAGTGCTATTCGGAGATCTATTTCGACGAAGCGGCGCCGCCGCTCGGCGGCCTCGAGGCCGCGCACCGCCTCGGCCGCGGCTTCGAGCGGCTCGTGATGCTGTCGAGCCTGTCGAAGCGCTCGAACGTGCCGGGCATGCGCTCGGGCTTCGTCGCCGGCGACGCCGCGCTGCTGAAAAAATTCCTGCTGTACCGCACGTACCACGGCGCCGCGCTGTCGCCGGTCTGGCAGCACGCGAGCATCGCCGCGTGGAACGACGAGGCGCACGTGCGCGAGAACCGCGCGCTGTACCTGCAGAAGTTCAGCACGGTCACGCCGATGCTGGCCGACGTGATCGACGTGAAGCTGCCCGACGCCGCGTTCTACCTGTGGGCCAACGTCGCGCGCACCGGCCTGTCGGACACCGAGTTCGCCCGCCGCCTGTACGCCGACTATAATGTGACGGTTCTGCCCGGCTCGTACCTCGCGCGCGATGCGCACGGCACCAATCCGGGCCGCGATTTCATCCGGATCGCGCTCGTCGCGGGCACCCCCGAATGCGTCGAGGGCGCGCAACGCATCGTCGATTTCTGCCGGGCTCTCGCGCGGTAAGACGTCCATCCCGATCAATTCCATTCATCTCCTGCGAAAACGAACATGTCGCAACAACTTCAGCAAATCATCGATACCGCCTGGGAAAACCGCGCCGAGCTGTCGCCGAAGGCCGCGCCCGCCGACGTCCGCGAAGCCGTCGCTCACGCGATCGAGCAGCTCGACAAGGGTGCACTGCGCGTCGCCGAGAAGATCGACGGCAACTGGACCGTCCATCAGTGGCTGAAGAAGGCCGTGCTGCTGTCGTTCCGCCTGGAGGACAACGCACCGATGCCGGCGGGCGGCTACTCGCAGTTCTACGACAAGGTGCCGTCGAAGTTCGCGAACTACACGGCCGAAGACTTCGCCGCGGGCGGCTTCCGCGTCGTGCCGCCGGCCATCGCGCGCCGCGGCTCGTTCATCGCGAAGAACGTCGTGCTGATGCCGTCGTACACCAACATCGGCGCATACGTCGACGAAGGCACGATGGTCGACACGTGGGCGACGGTCGGTTCGTGCGCGCAGATCGGCAAGAACGTGCACCTGTCGGGCGGCGTCGGCATCGGCGGCGTGCTCGAGCCGCTGCAGGCCAACCCGGTCATCATCGAAGACAACTGCTTCATCGGCGCGCGCTCGGAAGTCGTCGAAGGCGTGATCGTCGAGGAGAACTCGGTGATCTCGATGGGCGTGTACCTCGGCCAGAGCACCAAGATCTACGATCGCGAAACGGGCGAAGTCAGCTACGGCCGCATCCCGGCGGGCTCGGTCGTCGTCGCCGGCAACCTGCCGTCGAAGGACGGCTCGCACAGCCTGTACTGCGCGGTGATCGTGAAGAAGGTCGACGCGAAGACCCGCGCGAAGGTCGGACTGAACGAGCTGCTGCGAGGCGACTGATGGCGAAGCCGCACACCGTGGTCGTCTACGGCATTCCGAACTGCGACACCGTGAAGAAGGCCCGCGTGTGGCTCGACGATCACGGCGTCGAGTTCGAGTTCCACGACTTCAAGAAGCTCGGCGTCAGCGCACCGCTGGTCGAAGACTGGCTGAAGGACGTATCGCTCGACGCGCTCGTGAACAAGCGCGGCACGACGTGGCGCGGCCTGGACGACGCCATGAAGGCGGCTGCGGAAACGAAGTCCGGCGCGGTTGCGCTGATGATCCACAAGCCGTCGGTCATCAAGCGCCCCGTGCTCGTCGTCAACGGCCGCGTGAAATCGCTCGGCTTCGTGGCCGATCAGTACGCGGCGCTGTTTGCCGCCTAGGCGGCCCGCGCGGCGCCCGCGCTGCACACGACGCCTCATCGCTGCCGGCCACCGCGCCGGCATTTTTTATCGAAAGTGGTCCGAACCATGTCCGCCACCCTAGCCCTTACCGAACAGCTGATCGCCCGCGCGTCCGTCACGCCCGACGACCAGCATTGCCAGCAGATCATGACCGAGCGCCTCGCCGCACTCGGCTTCGAATGCGAAACCATCGCGTCGCATGGCGTGACCAACCTGTGGGCCGTCAAGCGCGGCGCCGACGGCCGCGACGGCAAGCTGCTCGCGTTCGCGGGCCACACCGACGTCGTGCCGACCGGCCCGCTCGAGCAGTGGACCTCGCCGCCGTTCATTCCCGCGCATCGTGACGGCAAGCTGTACGGCCGCGGCGCGGCCGACATGAAGACGTCGCTCGCGGCGTTCGTCGTCGCCTCCGAGGAATTCGTCGCGGCCCACCCCGGCCACCGCGGCGCGATCGCGTTCCTGATCACGAGCGACGAGGAAGGCCCGGCCACCGACGGCACCGTGAAAGTCGTCGAGCTGCTCGAAGCGCGCGGCGAACGTCTCGACTACTGCATCGTCGGCGAGCCGACGTCGACCGCCGAACTCGGCGACGTCGTGAAGAACGGCCGCCGCGGCTCGATGTCGGGCGAGCTGATCGTCAAGGGCGTGCAGGGCCACATCGCGTACCCGCACCTCGCGAAGAACCCGATCCACCTGCTCGCGCCGGCGCTCGCCGAGCTCGCCGCCGAACAGTGGGACGAAGGCAACGAATACTTCCCGCCGACCACCTGGCAGGTGTCGAACCTGCATGCAGGCACCGGTGCGACCAACGTGATCCCCGGCCACGCGGACCTGATGTTCAACTTCCGCTTTTCGACGGCGAGCACCGTCGAGGGCCTGCAGGCGCGCGTGCATGCGATCCTCGACAAGCACGGCCTCGAATATTCGCTGAAGTGGTCGGTGAGCGGCCTGCCGTTCCTCACGCCGCGCGGCGACCTGTCGAACGCGCTGGAGAACGCGATCCGCGCCGAGACCGGCCTCACGACCGAGCTGTCGACGACGGGCGGCACGTCCGACGGGCGCTTCATCGCGCGCATCTGCCCGCAGGTGATCGAGTTCGGTCCGCCGAACGGCAGCATCCACAAGATCGACGAGCACATCGACGTGCGCTTCGTCGACCCGCTGAAGAACGTGTACCGCCGCGTGCTCGAACAACTGATCGCCTGACGGAGCCTCGCATGACGACACCTTTTGCAACTGTTCGCGACCTGCTGCGCTATGCGGTCACGCGCTTCTCGAAGGCGAAGCTCGCGTTCGGCCACGGCTCGGACAACGCATACGACGAAGCCGCCTACCTCGTACTCCACACGCTCGACCTGCCGCTCGACACGCTCGAGCCGTTCCTCGATGCCCGCCTGCTGCCCGACGAAATCGCGGCCGTGCTCGCAGTGATCGAGCGACGCGCGACCGACCGCGTGCCGGCCGCGTATCTCACGCATGAAGCGTGGATGCACGGCCACCGCTTCTACGTCGACGAGCGCGTGATCGTGCCGCGCTCGTTCATCGGCGAACTGCTCGACGACGGGCTGCAGCCGTATGTCGCCGATCCCGAGCAGGTCGGCGCTGTGCTCGAGCTGTGCACCGGCTCCGGCTGCCTCGCGATCCTCGCGGCCAGCGCGTTCCCGAATGCCGAGATCGACGCGGTCGACCTGTCCGAGAAGGCACTCGAAGTCGCCGAGATCAACGTGCGCGACTATGGCCTCGACGATCGCATCACGCTGCATCGCGGCGACCTCTACACGCCGCTGCCCGCGTTCCGCGCCGAACCCGACACGCGCTACGACGTGATCCTGACGAACCCGCCGTACGTGAACGCGACGTCGATGGCGGCCCTCCCGCCCGAGTACCGGCACGAGCCGGAAATGGCGCTCGCGGGCGGCGACGACGGGATGGACATCGTGCGGCGCATCATCGGGCAAGCGCACAACTGGCTGCACGACGACGGCGTGCTCGTCGTCGAGATCGGCAACGAGCGCGAGCACGTCGAAGCCGCGTTCGGCGGCCTCGAGCTCACGTGGCTGCCCACCAGCGCGGGCGACGACGCCGTGTTCCTGATCCAGGCGTCGGACCTGCCGCGCAAGGCCTGACGGCGCGCCGCGACCGAACCGTGCGGTACGGCACACCGCTGTCCCGCACGGTTGGGTAAGATGCGCGTAAGCGGCCGTCGCGCCGCACGACTTCAGGAGTCCGTCACGCGCCCATGACCCTCGACTGGCTACATCTCGGCACCCTGGTCCTGGCCATCCATGTGCTCGGGATCATCGCGGCGTGTCATGCGCTCATGAATACCCGCACGTCGCAAGGCGCGATCGCATGGGCCGTGTCGCTCGCCGCGATGCCGTACCTGACGCTCATCCCGTACCTGTTCCTCGGCCGCAGCAAGTTCTCCGGCTATGTCGACGCGCGGCGCCACGAGATGGAAGCGCTGCGCACGCACGCACCGCGCGCGCCATGGCCCGCTGCGGACGCAACCGACGGGCAGGCCGCCGACGCGATCGGCCGGGCCGCCGTGCTCGCGCTCACGCGGCTGGGCGGAATGCCGTTCGTCGGCGGCAATGCGGTGCGCACGCTCGTGAACGGCGACGCAACCTTCTCGGCGATCCTGTCGGCGATCGACGCCGCGCGCGACTACGTGATCGTCCAGTTCTTCATCGTGCGCGACGACGCGCTCGGCCAGATGCTGCGCGACGCGCTGCTCGCCCGCACGGCGGCCGGCGTGCGCTGCTACCTGCTGTACGACAGCATCGGCAGCTTCGACCTGCCGCGCGGTTACGTCGACTCGCTGCGCCGCGGCGGCGTCGAGGTCCATCCGTTCGCGACCCACCGCAAGTTCGTCAACCGCTTCCAGCTCAACTTCCGCAACCATCGCAAGATCGTCGTCGTCGACGGCAATCGCGCGTTCGTCGGCGGCCTCAACGTCGGCGTCGAATATCTCGGTGCGAACCGGCGCCTGTCGCCGTGGCGCGACACCCATATCGAGATTCGCGGCCCGGTGGTTGCCAGCATCCAGTACGTGTTCGCCGAAGACTGGCACTGGGCCACGCAGACGCTGCCGCCGCTCGCCGCGCCGCCGGAGGCGCTGCCCGACGACGCGATGCATTGCCTCGCCGTGCCGATGGGGCCGGCCGACAAGCAGGAAACCGGCTCGCTGTTCTTCGTCGAGGCGATCAACGCCGCGCGCGAACGGGTCTGGATCACGACGCCGTATCTCGTGCCCGACGAAGCGGTGATCGCCGCGCTGAAGCTCGCGGTGATGCGCGGCGTCGACGTGCGCATCCTGATTCCGAGCCGGCGCGATCACTACGTGGTGTTCGAGGCGTCGAAGCTCTATGCGCGCGATCTCGTCGACGCTGGCGTCAAGGTGTTTCGCTACCGGCCCGGCTTCCTGCATCAGAAAGTGCTGCTGATCGACCGCGTCGCGGCCGCCATCGGCAGCGCGAATCTCGACAACCGCTCGTTCCGGCTGAACTTCGAAATCATGGTGCTGACCGTCGACCGCGCGTTCGCCGCCGAAGTCGAAGCGATGCTCGACGCCGATTTCGCGCTGGCCTACGAAGTCGATGCGAACGAGTATCGGCACTCGCCCGCGTGGCGGCGTATCGCCATGCACGTCGCGCGCCTGTTCGCGCCGATCCTGTAGAAGTTGCGCGAGCGCCGGCCCCGCGCCGCCGCCCGGCGGCGCATGCTTTCGCACGGCGCGACCCAGGCAGGCTCGATCCGAACCGCCCGCTCGCCGCATCGAACCGTCAAAGCAGCTTGTCGATATCCGCGGCGATTTCCTCGGGCTTCGTCGACGGCGCGTAGCGCTTGACGATCCGCCCGTCGCGGTCGATCAGGAATTTCGTGAAATTCCACTTGATCGCCTTGAGGCCGAGGATGCCGGGCGCCTCGTCGGTCAGGTAGCGGTACAGCGGATGCGCGTGGTCGCCCTTCACGTCGATCTTCGCGAACATCGGGAACGTGACGCCGTAGTTGCGCTCGCAGAACGCGCCGATCTGCGTGGCGTCGCCCGGCTCCTGCTTGCCGAACTGGTTGCACGGGAAGCCGAGCACGAAGAAACCGCGGGCCGCGTACTGCTCATACAGCTTCTGCAGGCCCGCGTACTGCGGCGTGAAACCGCACTCGCTCGCGGTATTGACGATCAGCAGCACCTTGCCGCGATACGCGTCGAGCGACGCGGGTGCGCCCGCGAGCGTCTCTGCGCTGAACGAATACAGGGTGGACATCGGGCACTCCTTTTACGAAACCGTATCGACGTGGAGTCTAGGCGAAATCGCGTCGTTGCGGCACCTGCCGAACGGCCGATATCCGGGGCGACGCGCGCGCAGTCTAGAATAGCGGTTTTGGTCAGTCATTCCCGCCGTGATCCGTTTCAATCAGTTCAGCCTTGCGCGCGGCACCAAGCCGCTGTTCGAGTCGGCCTCGTTCGTGCTCAATCCCGGCGAGAAAGCCGGCCTGATCGGCGCGAACGGCGCCGGCAAATCGACGCTCTTCTCGGTCCTGCGCGGCGAGCTGCATTCCGACGGCGGCGATTTCGCGATGCCGCCGTCGTGGCGGATCGCCCACGTGTCGCAGGAAACGCCCGCCGTCGACCGCTCCGCGCTCGACTACACGCTCGACGGCGACACCGCGCTGCGCGAGATCGAGGCGCGTATCGCCGCCGCCTCGGCCGCGCACGACGGCGCGGCCGAAGCCGACGCGCACGCGGCGTTCGCCGACGCCGACGGCTATACGGCCCCCGCGCGCGCCGAAGCGCTGCTGCTCGGCCTCGGCTTCACGCTCGCGCAGACGCGCGAATCGGTCGCCAGCTTCTCCGGCGGCTGGCGCATGCGGCTGAACCTCGCGCAGGCGCTGATGTGCCGCTCCGACCTGCTGCTGCTCGACGAACCGACCAACCACCTCGACCTCGACGCGATCGTCTGGCTCGAAGACTGGCTGCACCGCTACGCCGGCACGCTCGTCGTGATCTCGCACGACCGCGAATTCCTCGACTCGATCTGCAACGTCACGCTGCATCTGGAAAATCGCCAGGTGAAGCGCTACGGCGGCAATTACTCGCAGTTCGAAGTGCTGCGTGCGCAGCAGCTGGCGCTGCAGCAAAGCGCGTACGAAAAGCAGCAGAAGACGATCGAGCACCTGCAAAGCTTCGTCGACCGCTTCAAGGCCAAGGCGACCAAGGCCAAGCAGGCGCAAAGCCGGATGAAGGCGCTCGAGAAGATGGAGCTGATCGCGCCCGCGCACATCGCGTCGCCGTTCACGTTCGAGTTCCGCACGCCCGACGCCGCGCCGAACCCGATGATGGTGATGGAAGACGTCCGCTGCGGCTACCACGCCGAGGACGGCACGGACATCCCGATCGTCGAACGCGTGGCGCTGTCGATCCAGAACGGCCAGCGCATCGGCCTGCTCGGCGCGAACGGCCAGGGCAAGTCGACGCTGATCAAGACGCTGGCCGGCACGCTCGCGCCGCTGTCGGGCCACGTGCGCGACGGCAAGGGGCTGACGATCGGCTATTTCGCGCAGCACCAGCTCGAAACCCTGCGCGAGGACGATTCGCCGCTCGCGCATCTCGCACGGCTCGCCCCCGATACGCGCGAGCAGGAACTGCGCGACTTCCTCGGCGGCTTCAATTTCTCCGGCGACATGGCGACGAGCCCGGTCGGCCCGTTCTCGGGCGGCGAGAAGGCGCGGCTCGCGCTTGCGCTGATCATCTGGCAGAAACCGAACCTGCTGCTGCTCGACGAGCCGACCAACCACCTCGACCTCGAGACGCGTCACGCGCTGACGATGGCGCTCGCGCAGTTCGAAGGCACGCTGATCCTCGTCTCGCACGACCGCCACCTGCTGCGCGCGACCACCGACCAGTTCATGCTCGTCGCGAAGCACCGGCTGCAGCCGTTCGACGGCGACCTCGACGATTACCGCGACTGGCTGCTGCAGCATGCGGCCGAGCAACGCGCGGCCGCGAAGGCCGACAGCGCGGCGGCAGCGGGCGCGGATCCGGGCGTCAACCGCAAGGACCAGAAGCGTCAGGCGGCCGAGGAGCGCCAGCGGCTGTCGCAGCTGAAGAAACCGCTGCAGAACCGCATCACGAAGCTCGAAAGGGAAATGGAAACGCTGCACGCGGAGAAGGCGCGCCTCGACGCGTTCGTCGCCGATCCGGCGAGCTACGAAGCCGCGCGCAAGACGGAACTGACCGAAGCGATCCGCAAGCTGGGCGAGGTCAATGCCCGGCTCGAAACGGTCGAGGCGGACTGGCTCGCCGTGCAGGAAGAACTCGAGCAGATCGGCTGAACGCGCGCCGGGCGCCGTCGGCCGGTCGTTTCAGCGGCGGCCGGACGTCCTCGGCACGATCCACGGTCTATGATCGACGACCTGCGAACCCGCCCGGCCGCATCGGGTGCGGAAACGACAAGGCCGGGCGCCCGGGCCCGGCCTCTTTGTCATTGTTGCGTTCGACGTGATCGCGTCGGTCGTGTGCCGGCCGCGCCAACCGCTCAACGCCGCGGCAACGTATCGCGCGGCATCTGCTCGTCATCGCCCATCAGGTGACGCCGCCCTTCGGTCGGCCGGCGGATCGCCGCGGCGACCTCCGCTTCCGTCACGTCCTCGGACACGACCCGGCGCGCCAGGCGCCCTTCGTCGTCGATCCATTCGACGATCCGGCATCCGCCGCCCCACGGCTGAACGATCGGCTCCGACACACGGCAGCCGCGCAGGTTGTAACTGCGTCCGCTCGGCGCTTCCCCATACTGTTTAAACATAGGTTCCCTTCGCATTGTGCGGTTCGACGATCCGGCAAAGGATAGGGAAAAGCGATGTCCGGCGGGTTACATCAGCCTACATATTCATTACAGTCAATTACGCGACAGATCACCGCGGGCCAGCGCACGCCGGCGCTGGCCCGCCACGGCTATTCGAGATCGCGCACACGGTCGATCGCCTGCTCGATCCGCTCGACGGCCATCACGTTCAGTCCTTCGATCGGCTGTTTCGGCGCATTCGCCTTCGGGATCAGCGCCGCGGTGAAACCGAGCTTCGCCGCCTCGCGCAGCCGTTCCTGGCCGCGCGGCGACGGCCGGATCTCGCCCGCCAGCCCCACTTCGCCGAACACGATCAGGCCCTTCGGCAGCGCCTTGTTGCGCATCGACGAATGGATCGCGAGCAGCACCGCGAGGTCGGCGGCCGGCTCGGTGATCTTCACGCCGCCCACCGCGTTCAGGAACACGTCTTGGTCGAAACACGCGATGCCCGCGTGCCGGTGCAGCACCGCGAGCAGCATCGCGAGCCGGTTCTGCTCGAGGCCGACCGCGAGCCGGCGCGGGTTCGGCACGTGGGCCGTATCGACGAGCGCCTGGATCTCGACGAGCAGCGGACGCGTGCCCTCCTGCGTGACGAGCACGCAGGAACCCGGCACGACCTGCTCGTGCTGCGACAGGAACAGCGCGGACGGGTTCGCGACGCCGCGCAGCCCGCGCTCGGTCATCGCGAACACGCCGAGCTCGTTGACCGCGCCGAAGCGGTTCTTGAACGCGCGCACGAGCCGGAACGACGAATGGGTGTCGCCCTCGAAGTACAGCACCGTGTCGACGATGTGCTCGAGCACGCGCGGGCCCGCGAGGTTGCCCTCCTTCGTCACGTGCCCGACCATGATGATCGCGGTGCCGGACTGCTTCGCGATGCGCGTGAGCTGCGCCGCGCACTCGCGCACCTGCGCGACCGAGCCGGGCGCCGATGTCAGCGCTTCGGAATAGACGGTCTGGATCGAGTCGATGACGGCGACGTCCGGCCGTTCCGCGTCGATCGCGGCCTGGATCTTCTCGAGCTGGATCTCGGCGAGCAGCTTCAGCTCGGCCGCCGGCGCGCCGCCGTCGAGCAGCGCGAGCCGTTGCGCGCGCAACGCGATCTGCGCGGCCGATTCCTCGCCGCTGATATAGAGTGCGCGCCGCTCGCTCGCGATGTCCGCGAGCGACTGCAGCAACAGCGTCGACTTGCCGATGCCGGGATCGCCGCCGATCAGCACGACGCCGCCCGGGACCAGCCCGCCGCCCAGCACGCGATCGAATTCGCCGATGCCGGTGGAGAAGCGCGGCACGTCGGCCGCCTCGATGTCGACGAGGCGCTGCACGGGCGCGCGTTTCGCGAGCGACTGGAAGCGATGGGCGGCCGGCGACTCGGCGACCGATTCGACGAGCGTGTTCCAGGCCTGGCACGACGGGCATTGCCCCTGCCACTTCGGGGTTTGTCCGCCGCACTCGCTGCAGACGTAGACGGTTTTCTGTTTGGCCACGCGTGCTGCCCTTATTCCGCGCGCACCGGTACGCGGGCGGCGACCGCGCACATCAGTTCATAGCCGATGGTCCCGCAATGGCGCGCGACGTCGTCGATCGGCAGCGCGTTGCCCCACAGCTCGACCCGCGCGCCGACGCCGGCCTGCGGGCACGGCGTCAGGTCGACGGTGATCATGTCCATCGACACGCGGCCGACGATCCGCGTGCGGATGCCGTCGACGATCACGGGCGTGCCTTCGGGTGCGACGCGCGGATAGCCGTCCGCATAGCCGCACGCGACGACGCCGATGCGCATCTGTGCTTGCGCGGAGAACGTCGAGCCATAGCCGATCGCCTGCCCCTTCGCGATCGTCTGCACGGCGATCAGCTCGGAGGCGAGCGTCATCGCGGGCTTCAGGCCCGTGTCGGCGATATCGGACGACAGCCCCGACGGCGATGCGCCGTACAGCACGATCCCCGGCCGCACCCAGTCGAAGTGCGTATCCGGATGCCACAGCACGGCCGCCGAATTCGCGAGGCTGCGCCCGCCCGCGATGCTTGCCGCGCCGCGCTCGAACGTCGCGAGCTGCTCGGCGACGCCGCGCTCGTTGTCGGCGTCCGAAAAATGGGTCATCAACGTGATCTGGCCGATGCCGGGGCACGCACGGGCGCGCTCCCACGCGGCGCGGTACTTCTCCGGCACGTAGCCGAGCCGGTTCATCCCGCTGTTCATCTTGAGCTGCACGTTGACGGGCTTCGACAGCCGCGCCGTCTCCAGCATCCGCATCTGCTCGTCGTTGTGGACGGTGGTCGTGAGGCTGTAGCGGTCGATCACGTCGATGTCGGTCGAGCGGAAGAACCCTTCGAGCAGCAGGATGGGGCCGGCCCAGCCGAGCTCGCGCAGCTTCACGGCCTCGTCGAGGTCGAGCAGGCCGAAGCCGTCGGTGCCGCGCAGGCCGGGAAACACGCGCGCGAGACCGTGGCCGTACGCGTTGGCCTTGACGACCGCCCAGACCTTGGACGGGCCGGCAAAGCGGCGGACGACGGAGAGATTGTTCGCGAGGGCGGCGGTGTGGATGGTGGCGGAGATCGGGCGCGGCATGGGAAATTTACGTAAAGACGCTTGCGAATCATCAGCTTACCGCGCCTTTTGAGCACCGAAGCCGACAATTTGCGGAACGATCGGGGAATCTTGCTAGTCCGAATTGCCGTATTTTCGTGTTATAAAGCCGTGCGCACAACCCATTTCGAACGGAATAAGCCGATCGCATACCAGGCGGCCTACGCGGCCCTGCCGCAGCGACGAAAGCATCGCATCAGATGAAAAAAGGTTTTTACACCATCATGGCCGCGCAGTTTTTCTCGTCGCTGGCCGACAATGCGCTTCTCATCGCCGCCATCGCCCTGCTGAAAGACCTCCACGCCCCCAACTGGATGACACCGCTGCTCAAGCTGTTCTTCGTGTTGTCGTATGTGGTGCTGGCGGCCTATGTCGGTGCGTTCGCCGATTCGCGTCCGAAGGGGCGCGTGATGTTCATCACCAATTCGATCAAGGTGGTCGGCTGCCTGATCATGCTGCTCGGCGCCCATCCGCTGATCGCATACGGCATCGTCGGGTTCGGCGCCGCGGCCTACTCGCCCGCGAAGTACGGCATTCTGACCGAGCTGCTGCCGGCCGACCGGCTCGTCGCCGCGAACGGCTGGATCGAAGGCACGACCGTCAGCTCGATCATCCTCGGCACCGTGCTCGGCGGCGCGCTGATCAGCCCGCACATCGCGTCGCACGTGATCGCGCACACGCCAGCCTGGATCGCCACGCCCGCCGAAGCGGCGATGGTGATCATCATGGCGATCTACGTGATCGCCGCCATCTTCAATCTGCGGATCCCCGATACCGGCGCGCGCTACCCGAAGCAGGAGCGCGGCCCGGTCAAGCTCCTCACCGACTTCGCCGACTGCTTCATGGTGCTCTGGCGCGACAAGCTCGGCCAGATCTCGCTCGCGGTCACGACGCTGTTCTGGGGCGCGGGCGCGACGCTGCAGTTCATCGTGCTGAAGTGGGCCGAAGTGTCGCTCAACATGTCGCTGTCCGAAGGCGCGATCCTGCAGGCGGTGGTCGCGGTCGGCGTCGCGGGCGGTGCGATCGCCGCCGCCGCGCGGATCCCGCTGAAGAAGTCGCTCAGCGTGCTGCCGGTCGGCATCATCATGGGTATCGCGGTCATGCTGATGGCGTTCTACACGCGCGACCTGTTCCCGGCGCACTGGGCCGTGCATTTCGGCCACCTGCGCCTGCCCGTGTACCTGATCGTCGCGTACATCTTCCTGATCTGCGTCGGCGCGCTGTCCGGCTACTTCGTGGTTCCGATGAACGCGCTGCTGCAGCATCGCGGCCACGTGCTGCTGTCGGCCGGCCATTCGATCGCGGTGCAGAACTTCAACGAGAACCTGTCGGTGCTCGTGATGCTGTGCCTGTACGCGGTGCTGGTCTGGCTCGACGTGCCGGTCGGCGTCGTGATCGTGCTGTTCGGCACGTTCGTGTGCCTGACGATGTGGCTCGTGATGCGCCGCCACCAGGCGAACCAGCGTCAGTTCGACTCGGTCGCGCTGATCGGCGAATCGCGGCACTGACGCTACACTTCCTGTTTCCGTCCGTCGGCGCCGGTCTTCGAACCGGCGCCTTGCCATCATGACGCACCCGATACCCAACGTCCTGACGATCGCCGGCTCCGACTCGGGCGGCGGCGCGGGCATCCAGGCCGATCTCAAGACCTTCTCCGCGCTCGGCGCGTACGGCGCGAGCGTGATCACCGCGCTGACCGCGCAGAACACGCGCGGCGTGACCGGCGTGCACGCGCCGGACGCCGCGTTCGTGACCGCGCAGCTCGACGCGGTGTTCGACGACATCCGCATCGACGCGGTCAAGATCGGCATGCTCGCGAACGCGGCGATCGTGCACGCGGTCGCCGACGCGCTGCGGCGCCATGCGCCGCGCTTCGTCGTGCTCGATACGGTGATGATTTCGAAGAGTTCGCACGCGCTGCTCGCACCCGATGCGGTCGACGCGTTGCGCGACGCGCTGCTGCCGCTCGCGACCGTCGTCACGCCGAACCTGCCCGAAGCGGCCGCCCTGCTCGGCGACACGCCCGCGATGACCGAAGACGACATGGTCCGGCAAGGCCAGGCACTGCTGAAGACCGGCGCGCGCGCCGTGCTGATGAAGGGCGGCCACCTGCCCGACGCGGCCGCGAGCCCCGACTGGCTCGTCGATGCGGCGCATGCGGTGCGGTTCGACGGCACGCGCGTGCCGGTCAGCAACACGCACGGCACGGGCTGCACGCTGTCGTCGGCGATCGCCGCGCTGCTGCCGCAGCGGCCCGATCTCGACAGCGCGGTGCGCGAAGCGAAGGCCTACCTGACCGGCGCGATCGCCGCGAGCGGCCAGCTCGACGTCGGCCACGGCGTCGGCCCCGTCCATCACTTCCATCGCTGGTGGTAAGCACCGGCTGACGCGGCGTCAGTGGTCCTGGGCAGCGAACGCCTGCGCACGCGAGGGCCAGTCGTCCGGCACGATGAAGCCACGCGCCGTCTCCCGCCATACGCCGTTGCCGTCCTGTCGATGGACGCCGATCAGCGCGGGCGCCTGGCGCGCCGTCAATGCGGACGGCAATTCGAGCGAACGCGCCAGCGGTTCGGGCGCGGCGTCGGCCGCCACCCGCCGCGGCGCGAGCCATGCGAGCCGCGGCAGCACGTTCCACGCCGCACCGTCGGGCTGCGCGGTGGCCCACGCCGGCCACTGCGCGTGCGTGAGCCAGAACCCGCGCGGATGATCGGCCGCGATTTCCGCGGCCACCGGCGGCAGCGGCACGCCGTGCGGATAGAACAGCCAGCCCTTGATGAACATCTGCGCATCGGATGGCGCGCCGTAGCCCAGCAGCGCGAACCCGTGGCGATCGCTCAGCCGCAGTTGATGCTCGAGCAGCCGGCTGCGCTTGCGGTCGAGGCGGTCGACGAGATTCGGCCCGACGAAATCCGCGAGCGACGCGTCGCCGTCGACCGGCGCGCATAGATAGCACTTGACCGCGAGTTCCCAGTGCAGGCGCAGCCCGCCCGGCGCATCGACGAGGAAATCGACCTCGCCGAGCGTCTTGCCGTTGCTGCGCAGCGGCAGGTTGGCGGCGACGAGCCGCAGCGACGGCCCGTGTGTGAGGAAATACTCCAGCAGGCATTCGGCATAACGGCCGAGTCGCACGGGCCGCAGCCCGTCGAGCGCGCGGTGCAGCGGCTCGGGCGCGGCATCGAGCGCGACGAGCCACGCTTCGACCGCCACCCGCTCGACCGCATCCGCCCACGGATGCGCGAGCGGCGCGCCGGGCGCGGCAGTGAGCAGGCTCGGGCTCGCGAGGAGCCAGCCCAGATCGCGGACCGCGGCATCGTGCAGCGTATCGACGAACGCGAACGCCGCGCCGCGCGTCATTGTCCGGCCGGCCCGTGCGCGGCGGCGCCCTCCGCCCGCTGGAACGTATCGCGCGCCAGGCACAGGTCGGCCCACGCCTTCGACTTGTCCTGCAGGCTGCGCAGCAGGTACGCCGGGTGGTAGGTGACGATCACCGGCACGCCTTCGTATGTGTGCACGCGGCCGCGCAGCGATGCGATGCTCGCGTCCGTCTTCAGCAGCGTCTGCGCGGCGAAGCGGCCGAGCGCGACGATCAGCTTCGGCTTCACGAGCGCGACCTGGCGCTGCAGGTACGGCTCGCAGTGCGCGACCTCGTCCGGTTCCGGATTGCGGTTGCCGGGCGGGCGGCACTTGATCACGTTCGCGATGTAGACGTTGTCGCCGCGCTTGAGCGCGAGCGACTGCAGCATGTTGTCGAGCAGCTTGCCGGCCTGGCCGACGAACGGCTCGCCCTGCCTGTCCTCGTTCTCGCCCGGCGCTTCGCCGATCAGCATCCAGTCCGCTTCCCGATCGCCGACACCGAACACGGTATTGGTGCGCTTCTCGCACAGGCGGCAGCTCGTGCAGCCGGCGACGCGTGCGGCGAGCGCATCCCAGTCGAGCATCGCGACCGGCGTTGCAGCAGGACGCGCTTCGGCCGGCGGCAGCGGATCGCCGGGCGGCGCCGCGTCGAACCACGCGAAATCGTCTTCGGTGAGCGGCGGCAGGTCGTCCGCGGCGGCGGCGGCCGTGGACGATGCCGGCCCGGCGGACGCGCGATCGTCGTCGATCGCGGCACGCGCGCCGCCGCCCGTTTCGTCGATCGCGGCACGCGCGCCGCTACCCGTTTCCGCAGCCGGTGGCGCGGAGCGCGCGGCGCCCCCAGCGGGCGGCGTATCCGCCAGCGGCATATCGCCGCGCGGGAACACGCGTGCAGGCGCCTGCGTGTCACGCGACTGCTCCGACGTCGGCCGCGACGCGGGCGCGACGGTTGCGGCCGCAACGGCGGACGCATCGTCCGCCGCGCCACCCGCTTCGGCGCCTTCCGCGCGCGAGCCGCGCCGCACCCAGATCTGCGCGAGCCCCATTTCCTCAAGCGCTGCTTCAGCCCACGCCATGCGCGTCCCCTTCGTCCTTGTTCATCGTCAGACGCATCACGATCGCGTCCTCCCGGCTGCGATGCCGCGCCGGATAGTAGTTCTTGCGCCGGCCGATCGTCACGAAGCCGAAGCGCTCGTACAGATGGATCGCCCGCGGATTGGACGGCCGCACCTCGAGCAGCACGCCGTCGAGCCCCTCCGCGCGCGAGATGCGCACGGCTTCGCGCAGCAGCGCGAGGCCCGCGCCCGACTGCTGGGCGGCCGGCGCGACGCACAGGTTCAGCAGGTGCATTTCGTCGATCACCGGCATCAGCACGCAATAGCCGACGAGCGCGCCCGTCACGTGCCGCAGGCACACGCCGAAATAGCCGTTGCGCAACGAATCCTGGAAATTGCCGCGGCTCCACGGGAATTCGTACGCGACCTGCTCGATCGCGACGACCTCGTCGAGATCGGTGTCGGTCATCGGCGACAAATAGCGGTCGCTCAACAGGACGCCCGTCATCCTTTTGCTCCGTCCGTCTGCGCGGCACGCGCGGCCATGCGTTCGGCGGTGGTCTGCGCGACCTTGTCGCGCACGTATTCGGGTGCGGCCTGGTCGGCCGGCACCGTCCGGCCGGCGCGGAACGCCCGCAGCCCGGCATGCGCGACCGCCAGCGCATGCGGCAGCGCATCGCCGTCGATCACGGCCGCGGCCGCCGCCGCCGGCAGTTGCGCGCCGAACGCGGCGGCCGCGTTGCCCGCGAGCGTAAACGGCGCGTCGGGCACGCCGACGGCGCCCGGTGCATCGAGCGACGCCGGATGCAGCGTGCGCCAGTCGCCCGCCTGCTCGTCCCATGCGAAGTCGGCCCAGTACGCTTCGTCCATCCGCGCGTCGAGCGCGGCCAGCACGCGCGTCGTGCCGGGTGCGCGCAGCCGCGCGTGCTCGGCGCACGCGAGCAGCGTGCTGACCGGCACGACCGGCAGCCCGCGCCCGAACGCGAGCCCCTGCGTAATGCCGGTCGCGGTGCGCAGCCCGGTGAACGAGCCGGGGCCCGCGCCGAACGCGATCGCGTCGCAATCGGCGAACGTGAGGCCCGATTCGGCGAAGAGCTCCTGGATGGCCGGCAGCACGCGCGTGCTCGACACGGCGCCCGTCAGCTCGTGGCGGACCCAGGTTTGCGGGGTGGAAACGGCGTCATCGGCGAAAGCCGAGCGCAGCAGCGCGACCGAGCAGTATTCGGTCGACGTATCGATGGCGAGGAGCACTGTTTGCGTCATGGCCGACATTGTAATGCGGCGCCCCGCTCCCACGGGCGATCGGACCCGATCGCGATGCGCGCGCCGCGCGGCCGGCGGTTTGGAAGGATCGCTCGACCCCGCGCGGCGCGGCGCTTGTTAAGATCGCCCGACCTGAAACCCTTACGGAGACACACGATGAGCGAACTCACCGCCCAATTCGACCAGGCCCAGGTCGACGTCAAGCAACTGACCGAGCGACCGGGCAACCTGACGCTGCTGCGCCTGTATGCGCTCTTCAAGCAGGCGACCGACGGCGACGCGCACGGCGACAAGCCGGGCTTCACCGACATCGTCGGCAAGTACAAGTACGACGCGTGGGAAGCGCTGAAAGGCACGACCCAGGATGCGGCGAAGCAACAATACATCGAACTCGTCGAATCGCTGAAGAACGGCACGGCGTCCTGATCTGTCCCGCCTGCCGAGACAGGCAATCAATAGGCAATCAAATCAGTGGCGCAGCGCAGCAAATATCTCTATAATGCTGGCTGCGTCACCTCCCGCGCTCGGCTCGCAAGCCGTTCCGGCCCGACGCCTCGTAGCGTTAAGCTCCAATCCGGTTTAGAACCTGTCCCCTCCTGCTTCGACCCTCGCGGTCGTCAACTAGGCTGGCGGCCCCCGCTCCAGAAGCGCGCCGCACCCAAAACAGCTTCTAATGCCTCATCCGCCGACGGTTCGGCGGATTGCACCCGTTTCCCGATTTGCTCGCTGAATCCGACGACTTGGGTATGCGCGATTGGCGCCGACGTTTCACCCACTGTGTTTCAAGGATTGTTATGACTTCGAGCATCAACTCCAGCCCGCTCAACGCGATCGCCGACCAGGCGCTCGGTCTCGAGAACGCCGCCGCACCGGCCGCGGTCGAACCGGCGTCGGACGAGCCGACTTTCGCGTCGCTCGGGTTGTCGCCGGAGATCGTCTCCGCGCTGCAGGCCGCCGGCTACGCCAAGCCGACGCCGGTCCAGCAGCGCGCGATTCCGGCCGGCATCGCCGGTCGGGACCTGCTGGTGTCGAGCCCGACCGGTTCGGGCAAGACGGCCGCATTCATGCTGCCCGCGATCGAACGTTTCGCGCAGCTCCAGAAGGCGCAGGCGCAGCAACCGCGCGCGCCGCGCGAACCGAACCAGGGCGACCGCCGTGCGCGCCGCCCGCAGCCCGTCGCCCGCCCGGGCCTGCTCGTGCTGACGCCGACCCGTGAGCTCGCGATGCAGGTCACCACGGCCGCGTCGACCTACGGCAAGCACCTGAAGCGCCTGCGCACGGTCAGCATCCTCGGCGGCGTCGCCTACGGCCAGCAGCTGATGCTGCTCGCGAAGAACCCCGAGATCCTGGTCGCCACGCCGGGCCGTCTGCTCGATCACCTCGAGCGCGGCCGCATCGACCTGTCCGAACTGAAGATGCTCGTGCTCGACGAAGCCGACCGCATGCTCGACATGGGCTTCATCGAAGACATCGAAACGATCGTCGCCGCGACGCCCGAGTCGCGCCAGACGATGCTGTTCTCGGCCACGCTCGACGGCAAGATCGGTTCGCTGACGAGCCGCCTGCTGAAGGATCCGGAACGCATCGAGATCCAGCAGCGCCTCGAATCGCGCGCGAACATCGCGCAGACTGTCCATTACGTCGACGACCGCGACCACAAGGACCGCCTGCTCGATCACCTGCTGCGCGACGACGCGCTCGACCAGGCGATCATCTTCACGGCGACCAAGATCGATGCCGACCAGCTCGCCGGCCGTCTCGCCGACGCCGGCTTCGAATCGGCCGCGCTGCACGGCGACCTGCCGCAGGGCGCACGCAACCGCACGATCCGTGCGCTGCGCGAGCGCCGTGTGCGCGTGCTGGTCGCGACCGACGTCGCAGCCCGCGGCATCGACATCCCGGGCATCACGCACGTGTTCAACTACGACCTGCCGAAGTTCGCGGAAGACTACGTGCACCGTATCGGCCGTACGGGCCGTGCCGGCCGTTCGGGCACCGCGGTGAGCCTCGTGCACCACGCCGAGCAAGGCGCGCTCAAGCGCATCGAGCGCTTCGTGCGCTCGCCGCTGCCGGTCAACGTGATCGAAGGCTTCGAGCCCCGCAAGGCACCCCCGCGCAACGATCGCGGCACCGGCGGCCGCGGCCGTCCGGGCGGCGGTAACGGCGGTCGTCGTTTCGGCGGCAAGCCGGGCGGCGGTCATGGCGGCAACGGCCGCAGCTACGGCGGCGGCAATGGCGGCGGCTGGAGCGGCAAGCCGGGCGGCAGCCGTGACGGCGGCCCGCGTCGCGACGGCCAGCGCAGCGGCGGCCCGCGTCGCAGCAATTCGGCGTCGTAAGCACGCCCCGGCGGCCCCCGTGGCCGCCCGCCCATCCGGCAAACCGGCGCACCCGCGCCGGTTTTTTTTCGTCCCGCGCCAAATTTCACGATGCGGAAAATTTTTTTGCGTCGTAAAAAATCATGCTGCGCGGCACAACCTTACAATTGCGAGATGGGAAAGATCGTTTCTCATTGTGAAACACAAAACGCAAGTTATTGATTAACAACGATTAAAAAGTTTCAAACTTCCTGGTATAGCCCCTGTTTCACTCGGATCGGTTTGCCTAGACTCTTATACAAGACTTCTCAAAGCGGCACGCACCGCGCCCCGCTTCGAGAACAGCATCAGCACCGTCCGGTTCGACCGATCTGGCAACACACCGCATCAAGGAGCTCATCATGTCGCGACAGCAACAGGCACAGGAACTGCAAAAGCAATGGGAAACCGATCCGCGCTGGAAGGGCATCAAGCGCAGCTACACGGCTGAGGACGTGGTGCGCCTGCGCGGCTCGATCGCCGTCGAGCACACGCTGGCCAAGCGCGGCGCGGAAAAGCTGTGGCGCCTCATCAACGAAGAGCCGTTCGTCAACGCACTCGGTGCGCTGACCGGCAACCAGGCGATGCAGCAGGTGAAGGCCGGCCTGAAGGCGATCTACCTGTCGGGCTGGCAAGTGGCCGGCGACGCGAACGTCGCGGGCGAAATGTACCCGGACCAGTCGCTGTACCCGGCGAACTCGGTGCCGCTCGTCGTCAAGCGCATCAACAACACGCTGACGCGCGCCGACCAGATCCAGTGGTCGGAAGGCAAGAATCCGGGCGACGAAGGCTACGTCGATTTCTTCGCGCCGATCGTCGCGGACGCGGAAGCCGGCTTCGGCGGCGTGCTGAATGCGTTCGAACTGATGAAAGCGATGATCGAGGCCGGCGCCTCGGGCGTGCACTTCGAGGATCAGCTCGCGTCGGTAAAGAAGTGCGGCCACATGGGCGGCAAGGTGCTGGTGCCGACCCGCGAAGCGGTCGCGAAGCTGTCGGCGGCGCGTCTCGCGGCCGACGTGATGGGCACGCCGACCCTGCTGGTCGCACGGACCGACGCGGAAGCGGCGGACCTGATCACGTCCGACATCGACGACAACGACAAGCCGTTCCTGACGGGCGAGCGCACGGTCGAAGGCTTCTTCCGCACGAAGCCGGGCATCGGGCAGGCGATCTCGCGCGGCCTCGCGTATGCGCCGTACGCCGACCTCGTCTGGTGCGAGACGGGCAAGCCGGATCTCGAGTACGCGAAGAAATTCGCGGAAGCGATCCACAAGCAGTTCCCCGGAAAGATGCTGTCGTACAACTGCTCGCCGTCGTTCAACTGGAAGAAGAACCTCGACGACGCGACGATCGCGAAGTTCCAGAAGGAACTCGGCGCGATGGGCTACAAGTTCCAGTTCATCACGCTGGCCGGCTTCCATGCGCTGAACTACTCGATGTTCAACCTCGCGCACGGCTATGCCCGCACGCAGATGAGCGCGTTCGTCGAACTGCAGCAGGCCGAGTTCGCGGCGGCCGACAAGGGCTTCACGGCCGTCAAGCACCAGCGCGAAGTCGGCACCGGCTACTTCGACGCGGTCACGCAGACGGTCGAGCGGGAAGCCTCGACGACCGCGCTGCACGGCTCGACCGAAGACGAACAGTTCTTCGACGGCAAGAAGGTCGCGTAACGCGCGCAAGCGTCACGCCGATGCCGGCCCGTCACGCGACGGCGCGGCATCGGCGGCACCGGACAACAATCAGGGAGGAGACGGCTGGCGCGCGATCGACGTCGCGCGACCGGTCGCGCGCGGCCAGTGGCCGCCAGCAACGACGCGCGCCGGCTTCGTCCGGCGCGCCCTTTTTTCAGCGGCGCCGCCGTGCTGTCGCCCGGGCGGCTACGAACGACGGGCGCCGCGTCTATCGATAGACGATCACCGGAATTTTCGTATGGGTCAGCACGCGCTGCGTTTCGCTGCCGATCAGCAGGCTGCCGAGCCCGCGGCGTCCGTGGGACGCCATGAAGATCACGTCGCAGCCGCCACGTTCGGCCGCCTCGATGATGCCGAGGTACGGCGACGGATGCACGCTCGTCCAGCTGTCGCAATCGACGCCGGCCGCCTTCGCGGCTGCCTGCACGTCGTCCAGGTGCGCGCGCGCCTCGCGCTCGCTGCGCGCCCGGAAATCGGCGGGCGGCTCGATGATCACTTCGGAAAACGGCGAGTACGGATACTGCGGCAGGCACGCATAGGCCGTGACCCGCGCGCCGACCGCGCGCGCCAGGTCGATCGCGCCGTCGATCGCCTTCTGCGACAGTTCGGAACCGTCGGTTGGAACGAGGATGTGCCGGAACATCGCGCCCTCCTGCGTCAGACGCACCGCGCGCACCGCGAACCCATGCGGGCCGGCTCCGGCGCGTCGCGCATGCCAGTTTCGATTGTAGTGCGCGAAACCGGGCGACCGGCGCCGGCAGCGGGTTCGCCCTCATATCGGAAACGCGCGGGCCGGTGCGCCCTGCTCGCCCCCGCCCTACTCGCCCCAATACCCCGGCCGTTCGTACGTATGTTTCAGGTAATCGAGAAACAGCCGCACGCGCAGCGGCAGGTGACGGCGCTGCGGAAACACCGCGTGGATGCCGATCGGTGGCGCCGCGAATGCGTCGAGCACGGTGACGAGGCGGCCGGCCGCGATATCGTCGCCGACCTCCCACCACGATCGCCATGCCAGGCCGTAGCCGGCGAGGCACCATTCGTGCAGCACCGCGCCGTCCGAGCATTCCATCGTGCCGTTCACGCGGATCGACACCACCTTGTCGCCCTCCTGGAACGCCCAGCCACGCTGCTGGTTCGCATTCGCGGCAAGCGCGAGGCAGTTGTGGCGCGCGAGTTCCGCAAGCGTGGCCGGCGTGCCGCGCCGCGCGAGATACGCGGGGGACGCGACGCACACGCGCCGGTTCTCGCCGAGCTTCAGCGACACCAGCGACGAATCGGGCAGCTCGCCGAGCCGCACCGCGCAATCGAACCCTTCGTTGACGAGGTCGACCATCCGGTCGGACAGGTCGAGCGTGACCGACACGTCCGGATGCGCGCCGCTGAACTCGGGCACGAGCGGCGCGACGTGGCGCCGTCCGAAGCCGGCCGGCGCGGAAATGCGCAGGTGGCCGCTCGCCTTCACGCCGCCGGCGGACACGCTCGCCTCCGCGTTCTGCATGTCGTTGATGATCCGCTGGCAATCCTCGAGGAAGGCCGAACCCTCGAAGGTCAGCGTGAGCTTGCGCGTGGTCCGCACCAGCAGCTTCACGCCGAGCCGCTCCTCGAGCGCGTCGAGGCGGCGGCCGATGATCGCCGGCGCGACGCCTTCCGCATGCGCGGCCGCCGACAGGCTGCCCTTCGCCGCGACCGCGGCGAACGTTTCGATCTGTTTGAACCGGTCCATGACTCGCAAGGGCGGCGTTCCCGCCCTTCAAATAGCTTGAGCGGTCAAGATTAGGTATATGAAAGTAAAAGATCAAGTGATGTTTAGCGTCTTTTTTAGCACTGGCGAGCACGAATAAAATCGTTTCCGACCTCTGAAACTGGAGCGCAAGGCTATGTCGGCCACAACGACACTCTCCTCTCCCGACGCAATCCTCTTCGATGCATTCGGCACGTTGTTCGACGTGCATGCGGTCGTGGCCGCGGCAGAGCAGATGTTTCCCGGTCACGGGGACCGGTTGTCGCGGCTGTGGCGACGCAAGCAAATCGAATACTCGCAATTGCGCACGCTCGCCGATCCGTCCGGCGCCCGCTATCGCCCGTTCCGCGACATCACGCTCGACGCGCTGCGGTTCGCCGCGCGCAGGCTCGGGCTCGCGCTGAACAGCGCAGCCGAGAAGCGGCTGATGGACGAATACGCGTGCCTGTCCACCTATCCCGACACGGTGCCCGCGCTGCGCAAGCTGCGCGCGCTCGACCCGCGCCCGCCGCTCGCGATCCTGTCGAACGGCAACCCGGAGATGCTCGACATCGCGATCAAGAGCGCCGGCATGACCGGCCTGTTCGATCGCGTGCTGTCGGCCGACGCGGTACGCGCGTACAAGCCGAGCCCCGTCGCGTACGCACTCGGCACCGCCGCGTTCGGCGCGAACCCGCGCGACATCGTGTTCGTGTCGTCGAACGCCTGGGACGTCGCGGGGGCCGCCTGGTTCGGCTACACGACGTTCTGGCTCAACCGCACGGGCGCGCCCGCCGAGGAACTCGGCGCGCCGCCCGACGGCACCGGCAGCGGCATGGCCGACCTGCTCGCATTCCTCGCCACCCCGGCTCCGTCCGGCAGACCCGCGAACCGCGCGCGCCCCGGCCCGGGCGCATGACGTTCGCTGCGCTGCCGCCTTCCCCCTTCACCGAAACCGCAACTGACCGACCAAGGAGATGAGACTCATGAGCACCCCGATCACGCTGCCGCAAGGCATGGCGATCACCGGCGAAATCAAGCCGGGTTACGAAGCGATCCTGACGCCTGAAGCACTCGCGCTCGTCGCGGCGCTGCACCGCGCGTTCGAGCCGCGCCGCCAGGCGCTGCTGCAGGCCCGCGTCGAACGCACCAAGCGCCTCGACGCCGGCGAGCGCCCCGATTTCCTGGCCGACACGAAGGCGATCCGCGAGGGCGACTGGAAGGTCGCGCCGCTGCCGGCCGACCTGCAATGCCGCCGCGTCGAGATCACCGGCCCCGTCGAGCGCAAGATGATCATCAACGCGCTGAACTCGGGCGCCGATTCGTACATGACGGACTTCGAGGATTCGAACGCGCCGAGCTGGACGAACCAGATCGACGGCCAGATCAACCTGAAGGACGCGGTGCGCCGCACGATCTCGCTCGAACAGAACGGCAAGTCGTACCAGCTGAACGACAAGGTCGCGACGCTGATCGTGCGTCCGCGCGGCTGGCATCTCGACGAGAAGCACGTGACGGTCGATGGCCAGCGCGTGTCCGGCGGCATCTTCGATTTCGCGCTGTTCCTGTTCCACAACGCGAAGGAACTGATCGCGCGCGGCTCGGGCCCGTACTTCTACCTCCCGAAGATGGAAAGCCATCTCGAAGCGCGCCTGTGGAACGACATCTTCGTCGCGGCACAGGAGGCCGTCGGCGTGCCGCGCGGCACGATCCGCGCGACGGTGCTGATCGAGACGATCCTCGCCGCGTTCGAGATGGACGAGATCCTGTACGAACTGCGCGAACACAGCTCAGGCCTGAACGCCGGCCGCTGGGACTACATCTTCTCGGCGATCAAGAAGTTCAAGAACGACCGCGACTTCTGCCTGGCCGATCGCTCGAAGATCACGATGACGGTGCCGTTCATGCGCGCGTACGCGCTGCTGCTGCTGAAGACCTGTCACAAGCGCAATGCGCCGGCGATCGGCGGAATGAGCGCGCTGATCCCGATCAAGAACGATCCGGAAGCGAACGACAAGGCGATGGGCGGCGTGCGCTCGGACAAGCAGCGCGACGCGACCGACGGCTACGACGGCGGCTGGGTCGCGCACCCGGGCCTCGTGCCGATCGCGATGGAGGAATTCGTCAAGGTGCTCGGCGACCAGCCGAACCAGATCGCGAAGCAACGCGACGACGTGCAGATCGAAGGCAAGAACCTGCTCGACTTCCAGCCTGAAGCGCCGATCACCGAAGCCGGCCTGCGCAACAACATCAACGTCGGCATCCACTATCTCGGCGCCTGGCTCGACGGCAACGGCTGCGTGCCGATCCACAACCTGATGGAAGACGCGGCGACCGCCGAGATCTCCCGCTCGCAGGTGTGGCAGTGGATCCGCTCGCCGAAGGGCGTGCTCGACGACGGCCGCAAGGTCACCGCCGAGCTCGTGCGCGAATTCGCGAAGGCCGAGCTCGACAACGTGAAGCGGTCGGTCGGCGGCAACACGCAGCCGTACGAGCGTGCCGCGGCGATCTTCGAACAGATGTCGACGTCGGAAGGCTTCACCGAATTCCTGACGCTGCCGCTGTACGAGGAAATCTGACGACGCGGGCCGGCTCGCCGGTCCTGCCCGCCGCCGGTCGCACGACACGGCGGCATGAAAAAAGCGCCCCGCGGGGCGCTTTTCCTTTGCTGCGCAGCGGGTTCGCTATGCGGATGCGGCGGCGGCTTCCCGCTCGCGCCGGTGCTGGACCCAGTCGCCCGACGCGATGCGCGGACGGTCGGCTGCCGCATGCGCGGCGACCGGATAGTAGACGCACGCATACGGACGACCGCCGAGTTCGACGGTCACCGGCTCCTGCCGGAACAGCGTGTCGACGCCCGGATAGACGCGCTCGATCTCGTCGAGCACGGGCACCAGTCGCTCGTCGATCTCGTAGACGTCGCCCCACACGAGCGACCGGCCGGCCGGCCCGGGCACCATGCCCGGATACGTGCCGAAATCGTACAGTTCGCCCGGCAGTGCGGCCGCCCCGAGCAGCGTCGGCGCGGCGATCCCGTGCCGCGCGGCCGCCTGGCCGATGTCGTTGGCTTCCCCCGCTCTCAACGTGCCGTAGACGAATACATGGCGCATCGTGGTCCTCCTCTTCGATTCAGGTGTTGCCGTGCCGGGCCGTCGCGGCCGTGCCGCGGGCGCCGGCGTCGTCGGGGCGCTGCTTGTGCGAAAACGCGCCCGCATCGATAGACCGCGCCGGCGGCACGATGGTTCTTGTCGGCGCGACGCATCACGCTGGCCCGGGCTTGCGCCGGCCGGCACACGTGCTGCCCCATACAAAGTTCATTTGAACCGTGCATTATCGGCCGAAAAACCGCCGCATGCGCCTGCGCGGCGCCTTCTAAAATGACGGCATCGCCGCCGCGCCGACCGAATCGTCCATGAACCCGCCACCCCAAGCCGACGCATCGAACCCGTACGACGTCATCGACATCCCGCCCGAGTTCGCGCCGACCCGCGTCCACCCGATGCGTGTCCGGGCACGGCAGGTCGACGCCGGCCGCCGGATCCCGCTGCACACGCACGCGTGGGCGCAACTTGCGTATGCATCGCGCGGCGTGCTGCGCGTCGCGACGACCGGGACGACGTGGATGGTGCCGCCGTCCCGCGCGATCTGGGTGCCGCCGCACGTCACGCACGAGGTCGTGATCGTCGAGGAAGCGTACTTGCGCACGCTGTACATCGACGAGTCGGTCGTGCCGGACGGGCTCGACGCATGCCGGGTGGTCGAGGTGACGGGCTTGCTGCGCGAACTGATCGTCGCGCTCGACGCGCGCGACCTGAGCGGCACCCGCGAACGGCTGCTGTG
The DNA here is from genome assembly GCF_905339875.1 of Burkholderia sp. BCC1998. Taxonomy (NCBI): domain Bacteria; kingdom Pseudomonadati; phylum Pseudomonadota; class Betaproteobacteria; order Burkholderiales; family Burkholderiaceae; genus Burkholderia; species Burkholderia sp. BCC1998. The sequence continues at coordinate 177,541 of NZ_CAJPHE010000003.1, read as the reverse complement.
CGGGCTCGTGCTCGACGAGCTGAGCCGCGCCGAACCGCTGCCGCTCGCGGTGCCGATGCCCGACGAGAAGCGGCTGCGCATGCTGTGCGAGGCGGTGCTCGCGCAACCGGCGCATGCGGAATCGCTCGAACACTGGGCGAGCGAGGTCGGTGCGAGCACGCGCACGATCTCGCGGCTGTTCAAGCAGGAACTGGGCGTGAGTTTTTCGCAGTGGCGGCAGCAGGCGCTGCTCGCGCGCGCGATTCCGCTGTTGAACCAGGGGCGCCCGCTGTCGCATATCGCCCGCGAACTCGGCTACCAGAGCCAGAGCGCGTTTTCGGCGATGTTCCGGCGCGCGTTCGGCGAAAGCCCGCGCGCGTTCATGCTGCGCGGCTACGAGCATCGCGGCGCGGAAGACGGCATCGCAATCGACGACGCCCCCGACGACGACGCGATCGACGCCGCCCGCTGACCGTCGCCGCGTGGCCCCCGCGTGGGTAACCGTTACGCGCTCAAACCGGACGCACCATGTGGCGAATCGAGCCGAGCTGGGCCAGCCTCGGCCCGGTGACGCGGTAGCCCATCCGCAGGTAGAGGCGCGCGGCCGGATTGTCGACGAACACACGCAACTGCAGTTCGTGCAGCCCGCGGGCGCGCGCCCAGCGATGCGACATGTCGAGCATGTAGGTGCCGGCGCCCTGTCCGCGATGGCCGGCCGCGATCTGCACATCGCGGATGTGCAGCGAATCGCCCTCCTCGGTCACGCGCAGCACGCCGATACGTTCGCCGTCGGCTTCCAGGATGAAGTTTTCGGATTCGCGCCAGCTCGCATAGAACAGGTCGCTGCGCCAGACGAGCCCATGGCGCTTGTAATAGCCGCCCATGTTGCCGTGCGTCAGCGCCTCGGCAAACGGAAAATCGCCAGGCTCCGCGGGCCGGAGCTGATACAGCAATCGCAGGTCGGTCGGATCGAGCATCGCGCAGGGGTCAAAAACGCATTCCGCCACGATAGCGCAGTCGCGGGCGGATGCAATCGCGAATTTCTCGTAGTGGCGCCGGATCGGCGACGCAAATGAAAAAGCCCGCACGAGGCGGGCTTTTTCATTTTCTGGCGGAGCGGACGGGACTCGCCTACATTCTGCAGGCCGCGGCTGCGCGTGCACGCGCAGCCCTTCGCGTCCCGCCGGAAGCCGCGCAGGCGGCTTCCTCCGCTCCGCAGTCACGCGCCCGCGAGCGGGCACGATCAACGACGCAAATGAAAAAGCCCGCACAAGGCGGGCTTTTTCATTTTTGGCGGAGCGGACGGGACTCGAACCCGCGACCCCCGGCGTGACAGGCCGGTATTCTAACCGACTGAACTACCGCTCCAGTCTTGCTTCTTGCCTGGCAGGCGTCGGTTACTTCCTGCCGGCGCATCGTTTGTTCGAACGACGCCGAAATCTGGCGTCCCCTAGGGGATTCGAACCCCTGTACTCACCGTGAAAGGGTGATGTCCTAGGCCTCTAGACGAAGGGGACAACATACTGCTTACATCTTTAACGCAAAAGCCCGCTCAAAACGTTCATTTGAACGGGCTTTGTTCTGGCGGAGCGGACGGGGCTCGAACCCGCGACCCCCGGCGTGACAGGCCGGTATTCTAACCAACTGAACTACCGCTCCAGCTTTCTTTACTCTCACCTGCAGGACCTCGTTCACGTCCTGCAAGCGTTGCGACACTTCTACTACGAAACGCCGCTGAATCCTGGCGTCCCCTAGGGGATTCGAACCCCTGTACTCACCGTGAAAGGGTGATGTCCTAGGCCTCTAGACGAAGGGGACAACGTACTGCTTACATCTTTAATACAAAAGCCCGCTCAAAAACGTCTTGAACGGGCTTCGTTCTGGCGGAGCGGACGGGACTCGAACCCGCGACCCCCGGCGTGACAGGCCGGTATTCTAACCGACTGAACTACCGCTCCAACTTTCTGCACCGTTACCTGCAGGACGTCGGTTACGTTCCTGCAAGCCTCGCGACACTTCTATGAAACGCCGCTGAATCTGGCGTCCCCTAGGGGATTCGAACCCCTGTACTCACCGTGAAAGGGTGATGTCCTAGGCCTCTAGACGAAGGGGACATGATCTTTTCAGATCTGTCTGACTTTCGCTATTCACTCATCATCAACAGCGAAGGCCGAAATTCTAACTGCTTTAAATCATTTTGTGAAGCATTTATTACTTACTACCGCTGCTTCGCAAATCAATTCGTTCCGCTCTGATGGTGGAGGTAAGCGGGATCGAACCGCTGACCTCTTGCATGCCATGCAAGCGCTCTCCCAGCTGAGCTATACCCCCTTGCAGAACAGAAATGAGATTATATGGACCGAATTTGAACTTGTAAATACCCTTTTTGCGATTCGAGCGAAATTTTTTGCGAAGCCGCCGTGACACCCTGCGCGAGCGGCTTCGCATCCGCTCCAACCTCAGGCCAGCGCGGCCTCGATACGCGACACCACGACGTCACGACCGAACAGCACGAGCACCGCGTCGATCGACGGCGTATGCGTCGTGCCCGCCACCAGCAGGCGCACCGGCATCGCGAGCTGCGGCATCTTCAGCTTGTGCGCGCCGAGCGTCGCCTTCAGCGCGGCGGACACCGCTTCCTTCGTCCAGTCGGCCGCCTTCAGCGCGGCGACGAGATCGGCCAGTGCCGGGCGCACCGCATCGGTCACGTGCTGCGCGAGCGCGTCGGCATCCGGCGCCGGCACGCGGTAGAACATCGCGGCGCCTTCGGCGATCTCCTTGACCGTCGTCGCGCGGTCCTTCATCAGGCCGACCACCGCATCGAGCGCGGGGCCCGTCGCGATCGCCGCGTCGTCGATGCCGAGCGCGTCGAGGAACGGCTTCGCCAGCGCGGCGAGGCGCGCGTTGTCTGCTTCCTTGATGTAATGGGCGTTCAGCCAGCTCAGCTTGCTGTGGTCGTACTGCGCGGGCGACTTGCCGAGATGCTCGAGGTCGAACCATTCGACGAACTGCTCGCGCGAGAAGATCTCCGCGTCGCCGTGCGACCAGCCGAGGCGCGCGAGGTAGTTGACGACGGCCTCCGGCAGGAAGCCCGCGTCGCGGTACGCCATCACGCTCATCGCGCCATGCCGCTTGCTCATCTTCTCGCCCTGCTCGTTCAGCACGGTCGGCAGGTGCGCGTAGACGGGCGGCTCGCCGCCGAGCGCGCGCAGGATGTTGATCTGGCGCGGCGTGTTGTTCACGTGGTCGTCGCCACGGATCACGTGCGTGATGTTCATGTCCATGTCGTCCACGACCACGCAGAAGTTGTAGATCGGCGTGCCGTCCGGGCGCGCGATCACGAGGTCGTCGAGTTCCTCGTTCGAGATCTCGACACGCCCCTTCACCGCGTCGTCCCACACGACCGTGCCGGTCAGCGGGTTGCGGAACCGCAGCACCGGCTTCACGCCGGCCGGCGGCTCGGGCAGCACCTTGCCCGGCTCCGGACGCCACGTGCCGTCGTAGCGCGGCTTGAGGCCGGCCTCGCGCTGGCGTTCGCGCAGCGCGTCGAGCTCCTCGGCCGACATGTAGCACGGGTACGCGAGGCCCTGCTCGAGCATCTGCGCGAGCACCGCGCGGTAGCGGTCCATCCGCTGCATCTGGTAGATCGGGCCTTCGTCGAAATCCAGGCCGAGCCACTGCATCCCCTCGAGGATCGCGTCGACGGCTTCCTGCGACGAACGCTCGACGTCGGTATCCTCGATACGCAGCACGAACGTGCCTTTCATCTTGCGCGCGAACGCCCACGGATAGAGCGCGGAGCGGATGTTGCCGAGGTGGATGAAGCCGGTGGGACTCGGCGCGAAGCGGGTACGGACAGGACGGGTCATAAACGGTAACTCGAACGCCTGGGGCGCATGAATGATTCGACGCGGGATCGACGGCGACAGCCCGGACAGCACTGGGGCCGGCCGCGCCCGGAACGGGAAAGAAGCCGGAATTATACTCGCGCCGCCCTTCGCGCCAAGCGCGCCGCTTGCTTTATGATGTGCGCGCCGCGGCCGCCAGCCGGCGCCGCGCCGGCCGCGCGGTTTGTGCCGCGCGGCCGCTCGGAACCTATCGCCGCCGCGGGCCGCACGGCCCGCCGCCAAGCCGCCGGAGAACCATTCGATGTCGTCCCCTCGCCTGTCGCGCCGTCACTTCACGATCGCTTGCGCATCCGCCAGCCTCGCCGCCTGCACGTCGTTCGGCGACAAGTCCCACCCCGACAACGCCGCGAATCCCGCGCAGTCGCGCGAGAAGCCCGTGAAGATCGGCATCGCGCTCGGCGGCGGCGCCGCCCGCGGCTTCTCGCACATCGGCGTGCTGAAAGCGCTCGAGGCACGCGGCATCCCGGTCGAGATCGTCGCGGGCACGAGCGCGGGCTCGGTGGTCGGGGCGCTCTATGCCGCCGGGATGAGCGGGCTGCAGATCAACAAGATCGCACTCGACATGGATCAGGCGGCGATCAGCGACTGGGCGCTGCCGTTCCGCTCGCGCGGGCTGCTGCAGGGCGTGGCGCTGCAGAACTTCCTGAACAAGACGCTCAACAACCGGCCGATCGAAAAGATGGCGAAGCCGCTCGGCATCGTCGCGACGGACCTGCAGAACGGCCAGCCGATCCTGTTCCAGCAGGGTAATACGGGGCTCGCGGTGCGCGCGTCGTGCAGCGTGCCGTCGGTGTTCGAGCCCGTGAAGATCGGCAACCGCGAATACGTCGACGGCGGCCTCGTGAGCCCGGTGCCCGCGTCGTTCGCGCGCAAGATGGGCGCGAGCTTCGTGATCGCGGTCGACATCTCGTCGCGGCCGGACGGCGCGGCGACCAACAACCCGATCGAGATGCTGCTGCAGACCTTCACGATCATGGGCCAGACGATCAAGACCTACGAGCTCGACAAATACGCGGACGTCGTGATCCGCCCGAACCTCGCGGCGATGGGCGGCAGCGACTTCAACCAGCGCAACGCGGCGATCCTCGCGGGCGAGGAAGCCGTCGCGCGCGTCATGCCCGAGCTGCAGCGCAAGCTCGCGGCGGCCCGCGGCGTCGCGGCGGCATAAGCGGCGCATCGCGGCGCGCGGCGCGCGACAGCGAGCGCGCCACCGACGATGGCCCCGCCACCAGCCGCTTGGCGCACGCCCCAAAACAAAAAACCCTGCCGCCTTCCGGTGACAGGGTTTTTTGGATCCGGCGGTTCGCCGGCGAGCGTCGGTCAGTTGCTGCCGTTCGCCGCGTCGTCGCCGATCGTGGCACGCACGCGCTGGCGCAGGTCGTCGGCCTTCATCGGGAACTCCGACTCGAGCCGGCGCGCACCGGTGAAACGCTTTTCCCAGTAGCCGCTGTCGAGATCGTCGACGCGAATCGTGCTGCCCGTCGACGGCGAATGCACGAACTTGTTGTCGCCGATATAGATGCCGACGTGCGAGAACGTACGGCGCATGGTGTTGAAGAACACGAGGTCGCCCGGCTTCAGGTTGCTCATGCTGACCTTCTCGCCGACGCGGCTCATCTCTTCGGCGCGACGCGGCAGCGACATGCCGAGCGTGTCCTGGAACACGTAGCGCACGAAGCCGCTGCAGTCGAGGCCGGAATCCGGCGAGTTGCCGCCCCAGCGGTAACGCACGCCGATCATGTTCAGCGCACCGACGACGACGTCGCCTGCCTTGCCCGCCATGCCGGCAAGAAACGACTTCGCGCCGCCGCTCGACGACTGGGCATTGGTCTGCTGGGGGGAGGAGCTCGACCCGATTTGAGTCGAATTCGTGACATTCTGGTTAAAACTGCTGACTTCGTCGGCGAACGCGCCGGGAGCTGCTGCGAACAGGGCGCCGATGAACAGCCCGGCGAGGGTGCGCGCGCATGCCTGGGTCAGGGATCGATGCTGCATTGGTCGATGGAATGTGCTTAAAAATCAGCTGATTGGCGGAAAATTTCGGTCGATACTAGCCAGCGCGTAATCGTTTGTCAAAACAAATTAAAAAATACAATCGAGATAGTCAGACCATTGGACGCCTATCACGCTTTCCAGACCGCTTTCAACAGCTTTTGTGTGTAAGGATGTGAAGGTTTCGTGAAGATATCGGCCACGTCGCCGGACTCGACGATCGCCCCGCCCTGCATCACCGCGACCCGGTGCGCCATCGCGCCGATCACCTCCAGGTCGTGGCTGATGAATACATAGCCGAGGTTGTATTTCTGTTGCAAATTCGCGAGCAGCTTCAGCACCTGCTGCTGGATCGACACGTCGAGCGCGGACGTCGGTTCGTCGAGGATCAGGATGCGCGGCTCCAGCACGAGCGCGCGCGCGATCGCGATCCGCTGGCGCTGCCCGCCCGAGAATTCGTGCGGATAGCGATGCAGCACCGTGCGGTCGAGGCCGACTTCGCGCAGCACGGCCAGCGACTTCGCGCGGCGCGCGTCCGGCGTGAGTTCCGGGCGATGCAGTTCCAGCCCCTCGCCGACGATCCGCTCGATCGTGTGACGCGGCGACAGTGAACTGAAGGGATCCTGAAAGACGACCTGCATGTTCGAGCGCAGCGCGGTCTGTTCGCGGCCGCGATAGGTCGACAGCGCGCGCCCCTGGAATTCGATCTCGCCGTGGGCCGTCCTTTGCAGCCCGAGCAGCGCCATCGCGAGCGTCGACTTCCCGGAGCCGGATTCGCCGACGATCCCGAGCGTCTCGCCCTGCCGCACCGACACGGACACGTCCGCGACCGCCGTCACGGGCGTCGTGCCGAACCAGCCTGCGAAGCCCGGCCGCTTGCGCGCGAACTGCACGCTGACGTGGCGCGCATCGAGCACGACGGGCGCGATCGGCATCACCGGCGCGACCGCGCGCTGCGGCCGGCTGTTCAGCAGCCGCTGCGTATACGGATGCTCCGGCTCCGCGAAGATCCGCTCGACCGGCCCGCTTTCGACCAGCTTGCCGCGCTCCATCACCGCGACCCGCTCGGCGAAGTGCCGTACGAGGTTCAGGTCGTGCGTGATCAGCAGGATCGCCATCCCGCGCTTTTCCGCCTCCTCGCGCTGCAGCTCGAGCAGCAGGTCGACGATCTGCGCGCGGATCGTCACGTCGAGCGCCGTGGTCGGTTCGTCCGCGAGCAGGAGGCGCGGCCGGCAGGCGAGCGCCATCGCGATCATCGCGCGCTGCCGCTGGCCGCCCGACAACTGGTGCGGGTAACTGTCGACGCGCCGCTCCGGCTCCGCGATGCCGGTACGCGCAAGCAGCGCGATCGCGCGCTTGCGCGCCTCCACCGCCGTCACGCCGTCGTGCAGCACGATCGTCTCGCCGATCTGCGTCCCGATCGTGTACAGCGGGTTGAGCGCCGTCATCGGCTCCTGGAAGATCATCGCGATGTCCGAGCCGCGCAGCCCGCGCATCTCGCGTTCGCTCTTGCCGGCGAGGTCATGCCCGGCGAAGCGGATCGTGCCGCTCACGTCGGCGTCGCGCAGCAGCCGCAGGATCGACAGCGCGGTCACGCTCTTGCCCGATCCCGACTCGCCGACGAGCGCGACGCGCTCGCCGCGGCCGATCGCGAGCGTCACGTCGTCGACGGCCACCGTGTCGCCGAAGCGCACCTGCAGATGCTCGAGCGACAGCAGCGGCTCGCCCGCGTTCGATACGGCCGTGTCGCTCATCGCTGGCCTCCTGCCGCGCGCACCGAATCGGCGATCCGCGTGTCGAGCGCGTTGCGCAGCGCGTCGCCCATGAAGGTCAGCAGCAGCAGCGTTGCGACCAGCACGCCGAACGTCGACAGCGAGATCCACCACGCATCGAGGTTGCCCTTGCCCTGCGCGAGCAGCTCGCCGAGGCTCGGCGTGGGCGGCGGCACGCCGAGCCCGAGGAAGTCGAGGCTCGTGAGCGCGAGGATCGCGCCGCTCATCCGGAACGGCAGGAACGTGATCACGGGCGTCATGCTGTTCGGCAGCACGTGGCGCCAGATGATCTGCCAGTTCGTGAGCCCCATCGCGCGGGCCGCGCGCACGTAGTCCTGCGTGCGGTTGCGCAGGAACTCGGCACGCACGTAGTCGGCCAGGCCGATCCAGCCGAACAGCGACAGCAGCACGATCAGCAGCAGGAAGCTCGGCTCGAAGATCGACGCGAAGATGATCAGCAGGTACAGCTCGGGCAGCGAACTCCAGATCTCGATCAGCCGCTGCCCGACGATGTCGATGCGCCCGCCGAAGAAGCCCTGCACGGCGCCCGCGGCGATCCCGAGCAGCGTGCCGATCGCGGTCAGGACCAGCCCGAACTCGACCGACACGCGGAACCCGTACACGAGCCGCGCGAGCAGGTCGCGCCCCTGCGCGTCGGTGCCGAGCCAGTTCGCACGCGACGGCGGCGCCGGGTTCGGCACGCTCGAGAAATAGTTCAGCGTGTCGTAGTAATAGCGGTTCGGCGGATACACGACGAAGTTGCCCGGCGCCTCGAGCCGCTTGCGGACGTACGGATCGAGATAGTCGGCCGGCGTCGGGAAGTCGCCGCCGAAGGTCGTCTCCGGATACGCATGGAACATCGGGAAATAGGTCTGGCCGTCGTAGCGCACGACGAGCGGCTTGTCGTTCGACCACAGCGGCGCCGCGAGGCTCGCGGCGAACGCGACGACGAAGATCACGAAGCTCCAGTAGCCGAGGCGCTGCTGGCGAAAGCGCTGCCAGACGCGGCGCGCGGGCGACGGCGACACGCGCGCACGGGCCGCGTCGATGCGGGACGACACGACGGCCCGGTTCATCGCGCACCTCGCCCGGCGAGCGCGGGCAGGCGGACGGGCGCGCCGGCGAGCGGCGTGCTGGCAGACGGTTTCATGTCAGCGCTCCAGGTTGTCGAATTGAATGCGCGGGTCGACCCACACATAGCAGAGGTCCGAGATCAGCTTGGTCGCGAGCCCGATCAGCGTGAACAGGTACAGCGTGCCGAGCACGACCGGATAGTCGCGCCGCACGACCGACTCGTACGACAGCAGCCCGAGGCCGTCGAGCGAGAACAGCGTCTCGATCAGCAGGCTGCCCGTGAAGAACGCGCCGATGAACGCGGCCGGAAACCCGACGATCAGCGGCAGCATCGCGTTGCGGAACACGTGCTTCCACAGCACGGTGCGCTCGGCGAGCCCTTTCGCGCGCGCGGTCAGCACGTACTGCTTGCGGATTTCGTCGAGGAACGCGTTCTTCGTGAGCATCGTGATGACCGCGAAGCTGCCGACGACCGACGCCGTGATCGGCAGCGCGATGTGCCACAGATAATCGAGCACCTTGCCGGCGAGCGACAGCTGGGCGAAGTTGTCCGACGTGAGCCCGCGCAGCGGGAACAGCTGCCAGAACGAGCCGCCGCCGAACAGCACGAGCAGCAGCACGCCGAGCACGAAGCCCGGAATCGCATAGCCGACCAGCACGACGAGGCTCGTCGCGACATCGAACGGCGAGCCGTTGCGCACGGCCTTCGCGATGCCGAGCGGCACGGCGATCAGGTAGGTGACGAAGAACGTCCACAGCCCGATGCTGATCGACACCGGCAGCTTCTGCACGACCAGCGACCACACGCTCTGGTGGCGGAAGTAGCTGTCGCCGAGATCGAAGCGCGCGAAACGCTTCAGCATCAGCCAGTAACGCTCGAGCGGCGGCTTGTCGAAGCCGTACAGCGCCTTGAGCTGCGCGAGCTGCTGCGCGTCGACGCCGGTGTGCGCGCGCATTCCGAACGGCGCCGCGCCCTGCTCCGTCGCGCCCTTGCGCAGTTCCTGCACGGCCTGTTCGACCGGGCCGCCCGGCACGAACTGGATCACCGCGAACGTGAGCGTGAGCACGCCGACGAGCGTCGGGATCATCAGCAGCAGGCGTTTGAGGATGTAGCTCCACATAGGGCGTCGACTCGCGATCGATAGGCTGGGTTGAACGAAGGGCCGGCAGGCTTCAGTGATCGGGCTTGGCCCACCAGGTCGATACGACCCAGCCCTCGGCCGAATAGTACAGCGGCAGCGTTTGCGGATAGCCGAGCGTGCGCTTGTATGCAATCCGGTGCGTGGTGCTGTACCACTGCGGAACCGCGTAATAGCCGTGCATCAGCACGCGGTCGAGCGCATGCGTCGCGTCGAGCAGGTCCTCGCGCGTCTGCGCGGCGCCGAGCGCATGCAGCAGCGCGTCGACGGCCGGCGACTTCAGGCCGATGATGTTGTCGGAGCCCGGCTCGTCCGCGAACTTGCTGCCGTAGCGCGAGAACTGCTCGGCGCCCGGCACCTGCACACCCGGCAGGCGAACCGTCGTCATGTCGTAGTCGAACGCGTCGAGGCGCTTCTGCAGCAGCGCGTAATCGGCCGTGCGAAAACGCGCGTCGATGCCGAGCTTCGCGAGATTGCGCTGGTAGGCGGTCACGACGCCTTCCATCGCCGCGCCCGAATCGTCGAGGATCTCGAACGTGAACGGCTCGCCCTGCGCGTTGCGCAACGCGCCGTCGCGGTAGGTCCAGCCGGCCTGCGCGAGCAGCGCGCGCGCCTTCAGCAGGTTCGCGCGCAGCGAGCCCGGCGGGTTCGTGTTCGGCTGCGCGACCATCGGGCCGAACACGGCCGGGTCGAGTTGCGTGCGCAACGGCTCCAGCAGCTTCAGTTCGCCCGGGCCCGGCGTACCGGTCGCCTGCAGGTCGGTATCGGCGAAATAGCTGTCGAGGCGCGTGTACGCGCTATAGAACAACTGGCGGTTCAGCCATTCGAAGTCGAACGCGAGATCGAGCGCCTGGCGCACGCGCACGTCGCGAAACAGCGGCCGGCGCAGGTTCATGAAGAAGCCCTGCATGCCCGCGCCGTTGTGCTGGCGGAACTCGCGCTTGACGAGCTCGCCGCTGTCGAAGCGCTTGCCGACGTCGCGCCGCGTCCAGTTGCGCGCGATGTATTCGACCAGCACGTCGTACTCGCCGGCCTTGAACGCCTCGAGCCGCGCGACGCCGTCGCCGTAGAGCTTGTAGACGATCCGCTCGAAGTTGTCGGTGCCGACCCGCACCGGCAGGTCGGCGCCCCAGTACGCGGGATTGCGCCGATAGGTAATCGTGCGGCCGTTGTCGTAGCGCTCGATCAGGTACGGGCCGCTGCCGATCGGCTGCTCGAACCCGAGCTGGTCGAACGGAATCCGCGAACCGTCCGCGCGCAGCCCCCACTTGCGCGAGAACACCGGCACGCCGCCGGCGATCAGCGGCAGCTCGCGGTTCGTGCTGCGGAACTCGAAACGCACGGTCGCGGGATCGACCACCACCGCCTTCGCGATCTCGGCGAAATACGCGCCGAACTGCGGTGCGGCCTGCTTGCTCTTCAGCGTGTCGAACGAAAACCTGACGTCGTCGGCCGTGACCGGATCGCCGTTCGAAAAGCGCGCGCGCGGGTTCAGGTGAAACGTGACCGAGCGGCGGTCCGGCGCGATCGCGATGTCGTCGGCGAGCAGCCCGTAGGCGGATGCCGGTTCGTCCATGCTGCCGGTCGCGAGGCTCTCGAACAGCAGATCGATGCCCGGTGCGGGGTTGCCGCGCATCGTGAACGGATTGAACTTGTCGAACGAGGTGAGCCGGCTCGGGTTCGCGAGCACGAGCGTGCCGCCCTTCGGCGCGTCGGGGTTCACGTAGTCGAAATGCCTGAAGCCCGGCGGATATTTCGGCTCGCCGTATTGCGCGATCGCATAGGCCGCGTGCGCGGCGGTTGCAGCCAGTACCGCCTGTAGTGCCCATGCTGCCGCCGTGCGGCCGGCGGCCCGTACCGCATGCGCGGCGCCGAAGCGGATGCGGGTGGCGGCGGTCCGGGGCGAACCCTTCGTCATAGAGGCCCTGTCGGTCGATTGAGGGATGGAACGTGGGTCGATTCTACCCATTCAATTCGACGTCGAGCCAACTTGCGGGTTTTCGCGCACGGCACCGGCGCGTTGCGGCTGCCGCGTGCGACTCGCACCGGCAAAGAAAAACCGCCCGGTGTTCAGTTCACACGGGCGGTTTTCCTTCGAGGCGCGCACGCATCGCGCGTGCGCCGCAGATCGATCAGCGCCAGCCGTTGTGACGGCCGTTGTCCCAGTGACCGCGATCGCCGTGCCAGCCGCGGCCATGATGGCGATACCACTCGTCGCGGCCCCAGTAGCGGCGGCCGTCCCAGTAGCGATCGCCGTGCCAGCCGATCACGATCGCCGGGGCCGGCGCGTAGACGGGCGCCGGCGCATACACGGGCGCCGGCTGGTAGACGACCGGCGGAGGCGGCGGCGCATACACGGGCGCGGGTGCGACGTAGACCGGAGCCGGCACGCCGACGTTGATCCCGACATTGACTCCCGCCATTGCTGCGCCCGACACGAGCAAGGCCGTCATACCGGTCAAGAGCGAGGCAATACGCAAAGTCTTCATGGATTCCTCTTCGAGTTGTTTCATGTGTGATTCGACTATAACGGCACGCACAGTCTGCGCATATTTCAAGTTTGTAAGAACTGATGCGCTGCATCGCACGTGGAAGCGTCCGCTAACGTCTTGTAACAATTGACGCGCTGCCGCGACGTCCGTTCCGCCGTTTCCTGAAACATCTTTCATCCTTGCCCGCGTCCGGCGTCGAGCGACGCCCACGCACACCGCGCGGCCATAATGACAAAGGCGGCACTCGCGTGCCGCCTTTGATGCATGAATGCGCATGGAGATCGTCCGCTGCGCCGCGATGCCGCTCAGCCGCTCACGGGCTCAGCGCGACATCATGTTCATGCTGACGTTGTGCATCACCCACAGCGTGCCGACGATCAGGATCGCCGCCGTCAGCACGGTGTAGCTGAACGCCATCACGTTCCAGCGTTGGCCGGACGAACCGTTCATGTGCAGGAAGTACACGAGGTGCACGACGATCTGCACGAATGCGAGCACGGCGAGCGCGATCAGCGATGCGTGCGGCGACAGCACGCCGCCCATCACGAGGCCGAACGACGCGGCCGTGAGCAGCACCGACAGGATGAAACCGGCGACATAGCCGCCGACGCTGCCGTGCCCTTCTTCGAGTTGCGACGAATGCGAATGGGCCATTTAGATCACGCTCGCGAGATAGACAAAGGAAAACACGCAGATCCACACGATGTCGAGGAAGTGCCAGAAGAGGCTCAGGCACGTCAGACGCCGCAGGTCGCGATCGGTCAGGTCGCCGCCGCGCAGCACGATCTGCCCGGCGAGCACGATCATCCACACGAGGCCGGCCGTCACGTGCAGCCCGTGCGTGCCGACCAGCGTGAAGAACGCCGACAGGAACGCGCTGCGCTGCGGGCCCGCGCCTTCCGCGATCAGGTGCGAGAACTCGCGCAGCTCCATCGCGAGGAACGCCGCGCCGAGCACGAACGTCACCGCGAGCCACGCGAGCAGCGCGCCGCGCCGCTGCTTGTAGGCGGCCAGCATCGCGAAGCCGTAGGTGATGCTCGACAGCAGCAGCGCGGCGGTTTCCACCGCGACGCCCGGAATGTCGAACAGGTCCTTCGCGGTCGGACCGCCCGCGTACTGGTTGCCGAGCACCGCGAACGTCGCGAACAGCGCCGCGAAGATCACGCAGTCGGTCATCAGGTACAGCCAGAAGCCGAACACCGAGTGCGACGGCGGATGGTCGTCGTGCTCGAGCAGGGTTGCGCTCAGGGTTTTCTGCAACATCAGTTGGTCTCCAGTTCCACGTCGTCGACACGCGTGGCCACGCGCGCCGCCGGTTGCTTCTCTTCGATCCTGCGCACCTTCGACGCCGGGATGTAGTAGCCGTCGTTGTCACGCGAGCTGTAGACCACGAGCGTCGCGACGATGCCGACCAGGCCGCCGATCGCCATCCACCAGATGTGCCACACCAGCGCGAAGCCCAGCACCAGGCTGAAGACCGCGACCACGAGACCCGCGCACGTATTCGACGGCATGTGGATGTCGCGGATCGCCGCCGGGTTCGGCCGGCCGTCGCCGCGTGCCTTCATGTCGGCGTACGCGTCGAGCGTGCGCACCTGCGGGATCACCGCGAAGTTGTACTCGGCCGGCGGCGACGAGGTCGCCCATTCCAGCGTGCGGCCGCCCCACGGGTCGCCCGTGGTGTCGCGATATGCCGGCAGGTTGCGGTTGCGGATGCTGACCACCAGTTGCAGCAGCTGGCACGCGATGCCGATCGCGATCAGCACGGCGCCGAACGCGGCGACCAGCAGCCACGGATGCCACGCCGGATTGTCGTAGTGGTTCAGGCGCCGCGTCATGCCCATGAAGCCGAGCACGTAGAGCGGCACGAACGCGACGTAGAAGCCGACCTGCCAGAACCAGAACGCGGCCTTGCCGAGCTTCTCGTTCAGCTTGAAGCCGAACGCCTTCGGGAACCAGTAGTTGAAGCCCGCGAGATAGCCGAACAGCACGCCGCCGATGATCACGTTGTGGAAGTGCGCGATCAGGAACAGGCTGTTGTGCAGCACGAAGTCCGCGCCCGGGATCGCCATCATCACGCCGGTCATGCCGCCGAGCGTGAACGTGACCATGAAGCCGATCGTCCACAGCACCGGCGTCGTGAATTCGATCCGGCCGCGGTACATCGTAAACAGCCAGTTGAACACCTTCACGCCGGTCGGGATCGCGATGATCATCGTCATGATGCCGAAGAACGCGTTCACGTTCGCACCGGAGCCCATCGTGAAGAAGTGATGCAGCCACACGAGGAACGACAGCACCATGATCGCGCAGGTCGCGTACACCATCGTCTTGTAGCCGAACAACGGCTTCTTCGAGAACGTCGCGATGACTTCCGAGAAGATGCCGAACGCCGGCAGGATCAGGATGTACACCTCCGGATGGCCCCACGCCCAGATCAGGTTCAGGTACAGCATCGCGTTGCCGCCGGCTTCGTTCGTGAAGAAGTGCATGCCGAGGTAGCGGTCGAGGCCGAGCAGTGCGAGCGTCGCGGTCAGGATCGGGAACGACGCCATGATCAGCACGTTCGTGCAGAGGGCCGTCCACGTGAACACCGGCATCTTCATCAGCGTCATGCCCGGCGCGCGCATCTTGATGATCGTCACGAAGAAGTTCACGCCGGTCAGCAGCGTGCCGACACCCGAAATCTGCAGCGCCCACAGGTAATAGTCGACCCCTACCCCCGGGCTGAACTGCAGCTCCGACAGCGGCGGATACGCGAGCCAGCCCGTCTGCGCGAACTCGCCGATCACGAGCGAGATGTTGATCAGGATCGCGCTGACCGCCGTCATCCAGAACGACAGCGAGTTGATGAACGGGAACGCGACGTCGCGCGCGCCGATCTGCAGCGGCACGACGAGGTTCATCAGGCCGACCATGAACACCATCGCCATGAAGAAGATCATGATCACGCCGTGTGCCGTGAAGATCTGGTCATAGTGGTGCGGCGGCAGGTAGCCGGGCGCGTTGTACGCGAGCGCGAGCTGCATGCGCATCATGATCGCGTCGGCGAAGCCGCGCAGCAGCATGATCAGCGCGACGATGATGTACATCACGCCGAGTTTCTTGTGGTCGACCGTCGTCAGCCATTCCGTCCACAGCCACTTCCAGCGGCCGGTGATCGTCAGTGCGGCGAGAATGCCCAGCACGACCAGCCCCATGAAGGCGCCTGCCACCATGATGATGGGCTGATCGAACGGGATCGCCGCCAGTGTGAGTTTGCCGAACATGCGTTACCCCTTCGTGCCGCAGGCGGCGTCCTTCAGATCGAGGACGTGGCCATCGTTGTATTTCGCGATGATGTTGTGGAAGAGCCGCGGATCGACCGACGAGAAGTAGCGCACGGGCGCCTTCTCGCTCGGCTGCGCGACGGTGCCGTACACCGTCGCGTCGAGCCGGTCGGGCGACGCCTTGACCTTCTGCACCCACGCGTCGAACTGTTCGCGCGGCTCGGCGAGCGTGCGGAACTTCATGTCGGAGAAGCCGCGGCCGCTGAAGTTGGCGGACGTGCCCGCGTAGTCGCCGGCTTCGTCGGCGATCAGGTGCAGGCGCGTCTGCATGCCGGCCATCGCGTAGACCTGGCCGCCGAGCTGCGGAATGAAGAACGAGTTCATCACCGAATCCGACGTGATGCGGAAATTCACCGGCGTGCCGACCGGAATCGCGAGCTGGTTCACCGACGCGATGCCGAGTTCCGGATAGATGAACAGCCACTTCCAGTCGAGCGCGACGACCTCGACGTCGATCGGCTTCACCGACGACTCGAGCGGCTTGTACGGATCGAGCTCGTGCGTGGTTTTCCACGTGAGCACGCCGAGGAACAGGATGATCAGCGTCGGCACCGTCCAGATCACGACCTCGATCGCGGTCGAGTGCGACCAGTTCGGCGCATAGGCGGCGTTGCGGTTCGATGCGCGGTAACGCCACGCGAACCACAGCGTGAGCAGGATCACCGGCACGACGACGATCAGCATCGCCCATGTCGAGGTCGCGATCAGCGCCTTTTCGGCGGCCCCGACGCTTCCTTTCGGATTTAGTACATCTAAATTACAGCCTGACAGGCTCAGCGCCGCGCCGATCGATATCAGCGCCGTCCAGCCTTTTGAAGCTCTTCTTTTCATCACACAGCCCGAGGGTCATTGAATCCGTTGCGTTTGCCCGATGCGCATTCGATCCACGAAAGTGGCCGAATCATACGTCGCGCGGGCGCGGCGAAAAACCGGTGGGTGCGACAAATCATCATTGCAAAATCCGCAGTGAGACAGATTGTCGCGGGGCAATTTCACGCAGCCGGGAGGCGGCCGCGGGCCTCACGCCGAGGGCCTTGAGACGGCCGAAATCGGCGGAAGGCGCGGGCTCGTGTCCGCCCTGCCCCGATGAATGCGCGCGCAACGATGTCCGCATCGGCACGCGATGCGGACATCGTGCGCGGCGTCACGCGCTCAGCCGTGCGCCGCGGCCATGTACGCCGGCTGCGCCGGTGCGCCGCCGTCCCCGGCCGGCAGCTTCGAACGGCTCGCTTCCTCGATCAGCCGTGCGACGGTCGGATCGATCGCGTCGGTGAACGGCTTCGGATCGACGCCCACCATCAGCACGATTAGCGCAAGCGACGCGAACATCACGATCTCGCGGCGGCTCAGGTCGGCGAGCTTCGCGATACGCGGACCCGCGATCTTGCCGAACACGACGCGCTTCACCATCCACAGCGTGTACGACGCGCTGAGGATCAGCGTGAGCGCCGCGATCGCGCCGATCCAGAAGTTGACGCGGATCGCGCCCATGATGACCATGAACTCGCCGACGAAACCCGACGTGCCCGGCAGGCCGACGTTGGCCATCGCGAACAGCAGCGCGAACGTCGCGAAGCGCGGCATCACGCCCGCCACGCCGCCGTACGCGGCGATCTCGCGCTGCTTCGTGCGATCGACCAGCACGCTCACGCACAGCAGCATCGCGCCCGCGACGAAGCCGTACGACACGAGCTGCACGATCGCGCCTTCGACGCCGATCTGGTTGAACAGGAACAGCCCGAGCGTGACGATCCCCATGTGCGCGACCGTCGAATACGCGAGCAGCTTGCCGAGATCGGTCTGCGCGAGCGCGATCAGGCTCGCGTAGACGATCGCGAACAGCGACAGCGCGATCACGGCCGGCGCGAAGAAGTGGCTCGCGTCCGGCGTGATCGGCAGCGCGAAGCGCAGGAAGCCGTAGCCGCCGAGCTTGAGCATCGCGAGCATCAGCGCGGCACCCGTCGGGCCGTCCGTGTAGACGTCGCGCAGCCACGTATGAACCGGCCACATCGGCACCTTGACCGCGAACGCGGCGAAGAAACCGAGGAACACCAGCAGCTGCGGCGCGAAGCCGAGCTGCAGCGTGCGCCATGCGTTCATGTCGAACGTATGCGACTTCGCGTACAGGTACAGCATCGCCATCAGCAGCAGCAGCGAACCCGCGAACGAGATGAAGAAGAACTTCACGGCCGCGTAGACGCGATGCTCCCTGCCCCACGTACCGATCAGCAGGTACAGCGGAATCAGCGTCGCCTCGAAGAAGATGAAGAACAGCAGCCCGTCCTGCGCGACGAACACGCCGACCATCAGCCCCGACAGGATCAGGAACGACGCGTAGTACTGCGCGACGCGCACCGTCACCGCCTCCCACGACGCGATCACGACGACGAGCGTCGTGAAGGCGGTCAGCACGACAAGCCACAGCGACGCGCCGTCGATCCCGACGCGCCAGCCGGCGTTGAAGGCCGCCAGCCAGTTGCGGGTTTCGGCGAACTGCATCGCGGCCGAGTGCGAATCGAAACCGGTGACGAGCGGCACGACAGCGGCCAGCCCCGCGAGTGCGCCGACCAGCGCGATCAGCCTCGTGCGATGCGGATGACGGTCGGAACCGGCGCGCAGCAGGCACGCGCCGAACAGGATCGGAACCCAGATCGCCAGGCTCAGAAAGGGGAAATCATGCATGTCAACAGGCCTTGAGAGGGTCGCGCGCTGCATCGGAAACAGGCGTGACGAAGGAAACGAAATCAAATCGACAGATAGATTTCGCGGACCGCCAATGTTGGCAAAATGTAAAGCGGAATCAGGGCAAAGCTTGACGCCGCTCAAGCGCAATCGGGTTAACCAGCATAAGGCGAATGATTATTTTTTGCATCGCAGCAGAGGAGCTTTTCACGACGCCCGGATAGATCGCTGATTTTTATGCGTAATTTTTCGTATTGTGATGCGGCGCCGATCGCACGAATCGGTGCGATGCCGCATTTTTGGCCGGAAGACCGATTCTTCGGGCGCAAGCGCGGAATGCGGGGAAGGATGAATGAGAGCGATTCAAACCTTACACGAATACTTTCATTTTTATTTCACCGACCGCCGATCGCCGCGATCCGGAACACCGGAAATCGCGGCACATTCCGTCAGCGTTGATGGCTCAGCCTGTCCCATACGCGCATCGTCACCGCGCGATAGTGGTTGTGTTGCGCGGGGAAATGGACGAAGCGGCTGTCGCGCGTCGCATAGACCGGCGATGACGCGAGCGACATCGCATCGACGATGTAGCGCGCGTCGATCATGCCCGCCTCCAGCAGTTCGACATAGATCGCCTGCTGGTCGCCGCCGCTCGCATAGACCGACGACCGATCGCCGATGCGCTCGATGCGCACGCATATGCGTTCGACCAGTTCGCGCATCGGCGCGACGTTACGCACGCCGATCATGCACGAGTTGATCGCCCAGGCCGTGTGGTCGGTGCCGATCACGAAATCGCGGCCGTCGATCACGCCGTCGACCGTCTGGCGCTGGTCGATCGCGAGGATGTCGGCGTCGACCCAGAACACGAACGCGTGATCTGGCAGATGTTCGCGAATCAGGTGCAGCTTCGCCCAGTTCGCATCGACGCCGGCCGGCAGGAACGCGGGCGGTTCGCGATACGCGTGGTACGCATAGCCGTGTCGCGTGCAGTAGCGAACGAAGTTCTCTTCGTGAAGATCGCCGTAACCGGCGATGTGCGACGTGTGCAGGCTCACGAACGCAATGCCTGCATGCGGGTTCAGGTGCCGCACCGGCTCGCGCGGCCGTTCCTGCGCGGTGCGCCAGTCGTCCATCGCGCTCGGCTGCTCGCCCCGCTGGACACGCGCCGCGTCGTCGACGAGCGCGAGCACGTAGCGAAAGTCGTAGTCGGGCGTCGGCGCCCATACGCCATCGATCTGCTGCCATTCGGGCGCCTGGTGCGCCACGAGCGGATGCGCGCCGACGACCGCGTCGATCGCTAGCCCGTCGCGCCATACCGTCTGGGCCGACGCGAAATGGCCGGTCGCGAGCGGCTGATCGAACGGCAGCGGCGGGAAGTGCTCGGCAAGCAGCGTCGCCTCGCATGCGTGTTGCCGCTCGGGCAAGCGCATCGCCCACTTGCCGAGCTCGACCACCAGCTTGCGCAAGCACTCGCGCACGTCGGGCACGTTGCGAAAGATCATGCCGCTCGCGGCGGGCAACGACGACTTCGAGGTCTGCGTCGTGACGATCGCGTCATAACCGTCCGCGACGGCCGGCAACGCATGCTGGCCGAACACGACCGAGAACGGATCGAGCACGAGCAGCAACGCGCCCTGCTCCATCGCGACGAGCTGCGCGATGATCGCGTGGTACTTGTGCAGCACCTGCTGGCGCTCGCCGTACACGTGCGTGCCGTCGACGATCGTGTGCCGGTAGCCGTGGGCCCGCGCGTAACGTTCGTGATTGTCGACGAGCCCGTCGACGGGACGGTGCGAAAGGATGGTCAGTACGGAATGCATGCGTGCCGGAACTCCCGATTGAGCCGCGCGAGGCGATACGCCTATTTAGCGCATGAGCGCCGCCCGAGTCGAGCATTGATTGGCTGTCCGGACGAAGCGTGGCGCCGGCGGCGCGTGCGGAAACGACGCCGGAAAAGAAAAAGCCCCGCAAGTCCGAGAACTTGCGGGGCTTTGTCACCGCTTTTGGCGGAGACGGAGGGATTCGAACCCTCGATCCAGGTTTTGGCCCAGATGCTCCCTTAGCAGGGGAGTGCCTTCGACCTCTCGGCCACGTCTCCCAAACTTTCGCTCGCACCAGGGAGGCAGTGCGACGAGAACGAGATAATATAGGGTTTCGAACCGTGCGTCAATTTCCGTGATGCATTTTCTTCAATGCATCACGAAAAAATTCACGCGGCCTGGTCGAGTTCGAATGCCTTGTGCAGCGCGCGGACGGCCAGCTCCATGTATTTCTCGTCGATCAGCACCGAAATCTTGATTTCGGACGTCGAGATCATCTGGATGTTGATGCCTTCTTCCGACAGCGTGCGGAACATCTTGCTCGCGACGCCCACGTGCGAACGCATGCCGACGCCGACGACCGACACCTTCGACACCTTCGGGTCGCCCTGCACGCGCTCGGCGCTCACATGGCCCTGCACCTGGTTGGTGAGGATGTCCATCGCCTTCTGGTAGTCGCCGCGGCCGACCGTGAACGTGAAGTCCGTCTTCCCTTCGACGCTCTGGTTCTGGATGATCATGTCGACGTCGACGTTCGCGTCGGCGACCGGGCCGAGGATCTGATACGCGATGCCCGGCTTGTCGGGCACGCCCATCACCGCAATGCGTGCTTCGTCGCGCTGGAACGCGATGCCGGAAATGACTGCCTTTTCCATGGTCTCGTCTTCTTCAAAAGTAATCAGGGTGCCCGAGCGCATTTCTTCGTCGAGCGCAATCAGCGGATCGGTCAGGCTCGACAGCACGCGCGTCTTCACCTGGTATTTGCCGGCGAATTCGACCGAGCGGATCTGCAGGACCTTCGAGCCGAGGCTGGCCATTTCCAGCATTTCCTCGAACGTCACGCGATCGAGGCGTCGCGCCTCTTCGACCACGCGCGGGTCGGTCGTGTAGACGCCGTCGACGTCCGTGTAGATCAGGCACTCTTCGGCATCCAGCGCAGCCGCGACCGCCACCGCCGACGTGTCCGAGCCGCCGCGGCCCAGCGTCGTGATGTGGCCGTCCGGATCGACGCCCTGGAAGCCCGTGATGATCACGACCTTGCCGGCGTTCAGATCGGCCTTCACGCGCTCGTCGTCGATCGAGTGGATGCGCGCCTTCGTGAACGCGCTGTCCGTCTTGATCGGCACTTGCCAGCCGGCATAGCTCACGGCCTCGACGCCGATTTCCTGCAGCGCGATCGACAGCAGGCCGACGCTGACCTGCTCGCCGGTCGACGCGATCATGTCGAGCTCACGCGGGCTCGGCTGGCTCGAAATCTCTTTCGCGAGACCGAGCAGACGGTTGGTTTCGCCGGACATCGCGGACGGCACGACCACCATCTGGTGCCCGGCCTGATGCCATTTTGCGACGCGTTTCGCGACGTTCTTGATGCGCTCGACCGAGCCCATCGAAGTGCCGCCGTATTTGTGTACGATGAGTGCCATTGTCGTTCTGAACTGGAGGAGAAGCCGCACGGGCGCGCTGGGCAGGCCGCGTTGCCGTTCGGTCACGCGGCTTGTGGCTGTGGACGGACGACGAGGGGGACGGCTGGGACGCAACACGCAAGCGTGACGGATTTTGCCCGGAAGGCCGATCAGGCCGCGCAAACCGGGTACGTCACGCGGAAAACCTGCACAAATCGCTCAAAAATCGAGCCGAGCAAACGACCGAGCGTACCCGATAGAGGCCCGCTTGACAAGCCGCTCGCCGGTTCGGCAAGCGTTCCGGCGCTGTTTACCAAATGGTGAAAACCGGCGCGCGATCGCGCGGCGGCAAGCGTGTCGCCGCTATGCGATCAGCAGGTCGGGACGCCATTCGATCCGGCGCCACGCGCCGGCATCGGCCAGCCCGTCGCCGTGATTCACGCCGAGCCGCGGCACGTAGACGAGCCGCTCGCCCGCAAACAACAGCGGCACGTCGCGCTGCCAGGCCGGCACGCCGCGCTCCTGGAACAGGTTCTTCAGTGTGCGGCCCGGGCCGCCGGGCGACGTACGCAGCCGCTCGCCGCCCGCGCGGGCGCGCGCGGCGAGCGTCGCGCCGCGCAGCAGCGCCTCCGGCACCGCGCCGTCGCTGCCGGCCTCGGCCGGCGCGAACACGAACGTGCCGCGCCATGCCGGCACGCGCCAGACTTCCTGGCCGTCCCACGCGAGCGAGGATTCGGGATGCGGCGTTCCGGTGCCGTCGTCGGCCGGCTCGGCGCTGTCGCCCGCCTCCCAGTACACGGTGTCGCGATAGAGCCGCAGGCACTGCCCCGCGTGATCGACCCGCAGCGCATGCGCGTCGTGCGCAGCGCGCAGCTGCCGCATCATGTTCGCCAGCCGCCCCGCCGACGCACCGGGCAGCCCGAGCCGGCGCATCCAGAAACGCAGCAGGTTGGCGCCGCGCGTATCGTCGAACGCGACCAGCGCATCGCGCGACAGCGCGCGGCCGTCGTCGCGCGCGGCGCCGGCGAAATCCAGTTCGGCGAGATCGTCGAGCAGCCGCTGCGCGGCGGCCGCATGCTGGGCCGCGCGGCCCAGCGCATCGCGAAAACCCGGGAAATGCACGGCGAGCGCCGGCAGCACGTCGATGCGCAGCGCATTGCGCGCGTAGCGCGTGTCGCCGTTCGATTCGTCGTCGATCCACGTCAGCGCGCGCTGCGCCGCATAGCGCTCAAGTTGCGCGCGCAACAATCGCAGCAGCGGCCGCACGCGCTCGACACTCGCGCCGTCAGGCCGATAACGCGGCGCCATCGCGGCCAGGCCCGCGATCCCCGCGCCGCGCAACAGCTGGAGCAGCACGGTCTCCGCCTGGTCGTCCGCATGCTGCGCGACCCAGAGCGCGGCCACGCCGTGGCGCTCGCACATCGCGTCGAGCGCCGCATAACGGCGCTCGCGCGCGCTCGCCTCGATGCCGAGGCCGCTGTCGCGCGGCACATCGACACGCTCCGACTCGAACGCGACGCCAAGTTGCCCGGCCGTCGCCTGCGCATGCGCGACCCATGCGTCGGCGTTCGCGCTCAGGCCGTGGTGCACGTGCAGCGCGACGCAACGCGCGGCGCCCGCCACACGCACGGCCGCGTCGAGCAGCACCGTCGAGTCGAGGCCGCCGCTGTACGCGATCGCGATGCGCGCATCGGCCGGCAGATCGGCAAGCGCAACGCCGACCGCGTCGAGGACGACGCGGTCGGCGGAGAATTCGGTCGGGGGGATCACGAGCGAGACGCGCGCCGGACGGCGCGCGATGCGAACACGCCGGTCATGCGCCGGGCGTGGTTTCCTTGAACTTGCCGTAGGCCATCAGGCGCTCGAAGCGGCGCTCGCGCAGCGCATCGATGCTCATGCCCTGGAACTGGCGCAGCGAATCGGCGAGCGCACGGCGCAGCAGCGCGGCCATGCCCTTCGGATCGCGGTGCGCGCCGCCGAGCGGCTCGTTGATGATCTTGTCGATCAGGCCCAGCGCCTTCAGGCGATGCGCGGTCAGGCCCAGCGCTTCCGCGGCCTCGGGCGCCTTCGCAGCGCTCTTCCACAGGATCGACGCGCAGCCTTCCGGCGAGATCACCGAGTAGGTCGAGAACTGCAGCATCATCACGGTGTCGGCCACCGCGATCGCGAGCGCACCGCCCGAACCGCCCTCGCCGATCACGGTCGTGATGATCGGCGTCTTCAGTTCGGCCATCACGTACAGGTTGCGGCCGATCGCCTCCGACTGGCCGCGCTCTTCCGCGCCGATGCCCGGGTATGCGCCCGGCGTGTCGACGAACGTGAAGATCGGCAGCCCGAATTTCTCGGCGAGACGCATCAGCCGTTCGGCCTTGCGATAGCCTTCCGGACGCGGCATCCCGAAGTTGCGCGCGGCGCGCTCCTTCGTGTCGCGGCCCTTCTGGTGGCCGATCACCATGCACGGATGGCCGCCGAAACGCGCGAGGCCGCCGACGATCGACAGGTCGTCCGCGAACGCGCGGTCGCCATGCAGTTCGTGAAAATCGGTAAACAGTTCCGCAACGTAATCGAGCGTGTACGGACGCTGCGGATGCCGCGCGATCTGCGAGACCTGCCACGGCGACAGGTTCGCGTAGAGGTCCTTCGTCAGTTGCTGGCTTTTCTTCGACAGCCGCTCGATTTCTTCCGAAATATCGACAGCCGAGTCGTCCTGCACGAATCGCAGCTCTTCGATCTTGGCCTCGAGTTCGGCGATCGGCTGTTCGAAATCCAGAAACGTGGTCTTCATGTGTTCGAATCCTTGGGTCTTGCGGCAGCGCGTATTCTACCCGCGCGGGCGACGTGCAAAACCGGCTCTCAACTATTGATGTTTAAAACCCGATAGCCGTCAATCGGCGTCGGCGTCCGGTGCGTCTAGGCTGCGCCACATGTACCAGGTCGCGACGGTACGCCACGGCTCCCAGTTGGCGGCCACTTCACGCGCCTCGCTGCGCGTGACGGGCTCCCCGCTGAAGTAATTGACGCTGATCGCGCGGATCAGGCCCGGATCGTCGAGCGGCAGCACGTCCGGCCGCGACAGGTTGAAGATCAGGAACATCTCGGCCGTCCAGCGGCTGATGCCGCGGATCTGCGTGAGTTCCGCGATCACGTCCTCGTCGTCCATCGACGTCCATTTGTCGACGTGCAGCGCGCCCGACACGAAGTGTTGCGCGAGATCGAGAATATATTCCGTCTTGCGCTTCGACAGCCCGCACGCGATCAGCTTGTCCGCACCGAGCCGGATGACCGGCTGCGGTGCGAGTTTCGGACACGCATCCTCGATGCGCGCCCACAGCGCCTGCGCGGACGGCACCGAGATCTGCTGGCCGACGACCGAACGCGCGAGCGTGACGAACGGGTCGCCGCGCTTCACGAGATGCGCGGGGCCGAATTTCGGGATCAGCTTCTTCAGGATGCGGTCGCGCTTGACGAGATCGGCGCTCGCTTTATCCCAGTACGCGGGACGCACGACGCCATCGGCGCCGTCGACTGCCGCATCGGCTGCCCGCACCTTGCGGGCCGCGT
Source organism: Burkholderia sp. BCC1998 (assembly GCF_905339875.1). NCBI lineage: Bacteria > Pseudomonadati > Pseudomonadota > Betaproteobacteria > Burkholderiales > Burkholderiaceae > Burkholderia > Burkholderia sp. BCC1998. The sequence continues at coordinate 152,168 of NZ_CAJPHE010000003.1, read as the reverse complement.
CGGCGGCCGCCATCGCGACCTCCGGCTGCGCCGCGTCCACGCCCTTCGCGCGCGCGGGCTTTGCATGACCGTTGAGCGCGCCGTTCGGCACGGCGCGCGTCGCGTCCGCCTTCGCCGCTGGCGCGCGCTTGGCTGCCGGACGCGCGGCGAGCGGAGTCGCACGCCTGACCGGCGCTTTTCTGGCCGTTGCCATCCTGCCTCCTACCTGACGGATCGGTCAGTGGAACGCATCGCGCTCATACGCGACGCCATTCGGTCGATCCGCCCGGTTTGTCTTCAAGTGCGATACCGGCGTCGAGCAGTTCCGCCCGAATCCGGTCCGCTTCGGCATAGTCCTTCGCTTGCTTCGCCGCGACACGCGCGGCGATCTTCGCTTCGATTTCGTCGGCTGCGAGCCCGCCCGCCTGCGCGGCACCGGTGCCCTGCTGCAGGAACGCGCGCGGTTCGCGGCCGAGCAGGCCCAGGAGGCCCGCCAGTTGTTTCAGTTGCCGCGCGAGCGATGCATCGCGCGTGCGATTGACTTCACCCGCCAGTTCGAACAGCGTCGCCACCGCGACCGGCGTGTTGATGTCGTCGTTCATCGCGGCCGCGAAACGCTGCGCGTGCGGCTCGTTCCAGTCGAGCGCGAGCGTGTCGGGCTCGACATCCTTCAGCGCCGTGTACAGGCGCGTGAGCGACGCGCGCGCGTCGTCGAGATGCACGTCGCTGTAGTTGAGCGGCGACCGGTAGTGCGTGCGCACGATGAAGAAGCGCATGACCTCGGCGTCGTACCGCTCGAGCACTTCGCGGATCGTGAAGAAGTTGCCGAGCGATTTCGACATCTTCTCGTTGTCGACCTGCACGAAGCCGTTGTGCATCCAGTAGTTGACGAACGTCTGGCCGGTCGCGCCCTCGCTCTGCGCGATCTCGTTCTCGTGGTGCGGGAATTGCAGATCCTGCCCGCCGCCGTGGATGTCGAAATGCTCGCCGAGCAGCGTGCAGCCCATCGCCGAGCACTCGATGTGCCAGCCCGGCCGGCCCATCCCGTACTTCGATGCCCATGACGCACCGTCGGGCTCGTCCTCCTTCGCGCGCTTCCACAGCACGAAGTCGAGCGGATCCTGCTTCGCATCGTTTGCGGCTACGCGTTCGCCCGCGCGCAGGTCGTCGAGCGACTTGCCCGACAGCTTCCCGTAGTTCGCGAACTTGCGCACCGAATAGTTGACGTCGCCGTCGCTCGCCTGGTACGCGTAGCCGTTCGCCTCGAGCTTCTCGATCATCCCGAGCATCTGCGGAATGAACTGCGTCGCGCGCGGCTCGATGTCCGGACGCTGGATGCCGAGCGCCGCCTCATCCTCGTGCATCGCGCCGATGAACCGGTCGGTCAGCGACTTGATCGTCTCGCCGTTCTCGACCGCGCGGCGGATGATCTTGTCCTCGATGTCGGTGATGTTGCGCACGTACGTGACCCGATAGCCGATCGCACGCAGCCAGCGCTGGACGAGGTCGAACACGACCAGCATGCGCGCGTGGCCCACGTGACAATAGTCGTAGACGGTAATCCCGCATACGTACATCCGCACTTCGCCTGACTGGCGCGGCACGAAAACTTGCTTGTCACGCGCGAGCGTGTTGTAGATGCGCAGTGATTCCATAGAGATGAACCGTGAGCCGAAGGAAACCGCCCTGGCGAAGCTCGCCCAGCATGCGAAACGGACGGACCACCTGCTGCGGCTCGCCGCCGCGCGTCCTCGTTATCACATGGGGCGGTCAGGCTGCAAGCACAGCGGTGACGGCCACGAGAGGCAAAGAAAGACTGTCTGCCGCTCGCCGGAACGCGCAGACGTTTTGTTAGAATGGCTCGGAGTATAACATTCCGATTTACGCCTATGAAACCTCATCGCGGCCGCGCGCCGAGCGCTGCGACCCTCGTTGCGACCGCCGTCATGGGCGTCGCACTGACGCTGTTCGCGGCCCCCGCGGCGCATGCGCAGAAGGCCCCGGCCACCGCCGACGGCACGCCCGAAATCGACGCGTCGATCTCCGGCAAGCAATGGAAACAGGCGCTCGCGCAACTCGACGCGCGCATCGCGGCGAATCCGCACGACGTGCAGGCGCAGTTCAAGCGCGGCACCGTGCTCGCCCGCCTGAACCGCGACGACGACGCGATCCAGCAGTTCGTCGCGATCACGCAGGCCTACCCCGAACTGCCCGAACCGTACAACAACCTCGCGGCGCTCTACGCGAAGCACGGCCGCTACGACGAAGCGCGCAGCGCGCTCGTCACCGCGACGCAATCGAACCCGGGCTACTCGCTCGCATACGAGAACCTCGGCGACCTCTATCTGCGCCTCGCGGCCGAATCGTACAAGCGCGCGCAATCGCTCGGCCGCACGAGCGGCGCGACCGCACAGCGCCTCGCCGACCTGCAGAAGATCGTGTCGCCGCCGAAGCCGGCCGCCAACGCGCGCGCCGTCACGCCGGCCACGCGCGCGTACACCGATCGCGCCGCCGCAAACGTGAGCACCACTACGCTGCCGATGTCGCCGACGTTCCAGTTCAACGGTCCGTCCGGTGCGCTGGCAGCGCCGTACATCGCGCCGTCGCAGTAAGCGGCGCAACCTTCCCTCCCTCCCAACCTGAGGATCGCAATGAAACGTCTGTTGCTGGCGCTTGGCGGCGCCGCCCTTCTCGCGACCGCGCCCGCGTTCGCGCAATCGGCCACCGCGCACCCCGTCGTGCAGCTGAAGACCTCGCAGGGCGACATCCGTGTCGAGCTCTACCCGGAGAAGGCGCCGAAGACGGTCGCCAACTTCCTCGACTACGTGAAGGCCGGCCAGTACAACGGCACGATCTTCCATCGCGTGATCAAGGGCTTCATGATCCAGGGCGGCGGCTACAAGACCAACTTCGAGGAGAAGCCGACCCGCGCGCCGATCCCGCTGGAAAGCCGCAATGGTCTGAAGAACCTGACGGGCACGATCGCGATGGCGCGTACCAGCGATCCGAACTCGGCCACCGCGCAGTTCTTCATCAACACGGTCGACAACAGCGGCCTCGACTACCCGAACCCGGACGGCAACGGCTATGCGGTGTTCGGCAAGGTCGTGTCGGGCCTCGACGTCGTGAAGAAGATCGAAGGCGTGGCGACGACCTCGCGCGGCCCGATGCAGGACGTGCCGGCCCAGCCGGTCCTGATCGAATCGGCCAGCATCGTTTCGAAATAAGCACCTGCCGGCACGTCCGGCGCCACACGCGGCCGCGTCGCACGACCGGCCGCGTGCCATTTAAACCGCCTCACCGAAGGAATTCATCATGGTTGAACTGCACACGAACCACGGCGTGATCAAGCTCGAGCTGGACGCCGCGAAGGCACCGAAGACGGTCGAGAACTTCCTCAACTACGTGAAGAAGGGCCACTATGACGGCACGGTGTTCCACCGTGTGATCAACGGCTTCATGATTCAAGGCGGCGGCTTCGAGCCGGGCCTGAAGCAGAAGCCGACCGACGCGCCGATCGACAACGAAGCGAACAACGGCCTGAAGAACGACAACTACACGATCGCGATGGCGCGCACGAACGATCCGCACTCGGCGACCGCCCAGTTCTTCATCAACGTGAACGACAACGATTTCCTGAACCACTCGTCGCCGACGCCGCAGGGCTGGGGTTACGCCGTGTTCGGCAAGGTTGTCGAAGGCCAGGACGTGGTCGACAAGATCAAGGGCGTCAAGACGGGCAACGCGGGCTTCCACCAGGACGTCCCGACCGACGACGTCGTGATCGAAAAGGCCGTGGTGGTCTGACCCACAGCCGTTACGGAGGCACTTCGATGTTGCAGGAGAGTCCGCCGCGAAGCGTCTCCGCGGGCGTGCCGGGCGAGCGCGAATACGCGCAAGCCGCACGCCCGTTCCTGTTTCTCTCCGATCTGCACCTGAGCGAGGCGATTCCGAAGACGGTCGCCGCGTTCGAGCATTTCGTGAAATACACGGCCGACAGCGCCGACTCGGTGTTCATCCTCGGCGACCTGTTCGAATACTGGATCGGCGACGACGTGCTCGACCACGATCCGTTCGCGGCACGCATGGCCGCGCTGATGCATACGTTCTCGGAGCGCGGGATCGCGCTCTACGTGATGCACGGCAACCGCGATTTCCTGCTCGGCCGGCGCTTCATGAAGGCGGCCGGCGCGATGCTGCTGCGCGACCCGGCGCTGATCACGTCGTTCGGCCAGCGCATCGTGCTCACCCACGGCGACGCGCAATGCACGGCCGATCGCGGCTATCAGATATTTCGGCGGTTTGCCCGCAATGGCGTCGCGCAGGCGCTGTTTCTCGCGTGGCCGTTCCGCTGGCGCCGCGCGCTCGCGCAACGGATGCGCTCGAACAGCGAAGCCGGCCGGATGCGCCCCGCTTCGGCGATCTACGATGTCACGCGTGAAGGTATCGCCGCGCTGTTCCGGAAGAGCCGTGCGAGCGTGATCATTCACGGCCACACGCATCGCCCCGCGCGCCACCTCGAACCGGGCGGGATTCGCTGGGTACTGCCCGACTGGGATCTCGACCACGGCATGCCGCGCGGCGGCTATCTGCGCGTGGACGCCGAAGGCATCCACGCGATGCCGCTCGACTGACGCGAGCGACACGACCGCAGCTGCCGGCGGCCGCCGGCATGCTCTGCGTTACGCCTGGCGCTCGACCGCCTTGCCTTCCAGCACCGCCGACAGCCTGCGCAGATCGAGACGCGCCGCGTCCGCGCCCTGCAGCGTTTCCAGATGCGTACCGAGTTGCTCGAGCGCCGCGACGATCTCGTCGACGCGCCGGCTTTCCTTCGCCGCGTGGTCGATCAGGCCGTGAATCGCGAGCGACATCGGGTCGTCCGCGTTCGGCGTGATCCCGTACGCGCAGAACGCGGCGCGCTCGGGCTGCGGCTTCGGTTGCGCCGGCAGCACGATGCGCGCCGGATTGCCGACCGCGGTACCGCCTGCCGGCACCGGCTTCACGACAACCGCGTTCGAACCGATCTTCGCGCCCGCGCCGACGGTGAAACCGCCGAGCACCTTCGCGCCCGCGCCGACGATCACGCCGGCCTCGAGCGTCGGATGGCGCTTCGCGCCGCGCGTGAGCGACGTGCCGCCGAGCGTCACGCCCTGATAGATCGTGCAGTCGTCGCCGACGATCGCGGTTTCGCCGATCACGACACCCATTCCGTGATCGATGAACACGCGCCGGCCGATCGTCGCGCCCGGGTGGATCTCGATACCCGTCAGGAAGCGCCCGGCCTGCGACGCGAAGCGTGCGAGCCAGTAGCGCTTCGCGCGCCAGCACGCATGCGCGAAGCGATGCAGCACGAGCGCGTGCAGCCCCGGATAACAGGTCAGCACTTCCCAGGCACTGCGAGCGGCGGGATCCCGCTCGCGAATCGTCGCAACGTCTTCGCGCAGTCTGGTGAACATGATCGGGTCTGGGCTGGGGAAAAGGCCGGCACGCCCGCCGGCAACGGCCGGTCGTTATCGCGCCGGGTAATTTGCTTATGATGTTCGGCGATTGTAGGGCCACTCGCCCGCGGCCGCACAGCGTCGCGCGTTCACCCCGTCGGCGGCGCGGGTATTCGCGCGGGACGCCCGTCGTGGCCAGGTAACGCGGTTATGCGGTTATGCGGTTATGCGGTCATCCGGTGGCCGGGCACGGACCGGGCACCCCCGTCGCGGCGGCCGATGCGACACGCCGGCTGCAGGCGGAGCGCATCCGTCGAACGCATGAGCGCCCGGCCGCGGCGTACTTCGGCCGCTTACGCGTCGCCTTCGGGCGAGCCGGACTTCAGCAGGATGTGCTTCGCAATGCCGCGCAGGATGTTGACCTCCTCGCGCTCGAGGCCGGTGCGCGCGAACAGGCGCCGCAGCCGCGGCATCAGCTTCTTCGGGTTGCGCGGGTCGAGAAAATCGAGCGCGACCAGCGCGTTCTCGAGGTGCGCGTACATCCGCTCGATCTCGTCGCTCTGCGCGAGCGTGCCGACTTCGGCCTGCACGTCGCGCGACGCCTCGCTTCCCTGCTCCAGGAACGCGACACGCAGTTCATACGCGAGCACCTGCACGGCCTGCGCGAGGTTCAGCGAACTGTAGGCCGGATTCGCCGGGATATGCGCGAGCGCGCTGCACTGCTCGACGTGCTCGTTCGCGAGGCCCGTGCGTTCGTTGCCGAACACGAGCGCGATGTCGCCGGTGCCGACCTGCGTGTGCGCCTGTTCGGCGGCCGCGCGCGGCGCAAGGCGCGGCGGCCCGTATTCGCGCGTGCGCGCGGTCAGCGCGATCGACCAGTGGACGCCGGACAGCGCGTCGCCGAGCGTGGGCACGACGTGCGCGGACGCGAGGACGTCGTCCGCGCCGCTCGCCATCGCGATCGCCTCGGGGTCGCTCTGCACGTGCGGCACGCGCGGCGCGACCAGGACGAGCCTGGAGAAACCCATCGTCTTCAGCGCGCGGGCGGCCGCCCCGACATTGCCGGGATGGCTCGGCTCGACGAGCACGAAACGGGTGGAAGTGAAGCCGCCGGACGGCGGCGGGGACGAAGCCGCGCCCGATTCGGACGGCACGGCGGGGTTCTGCGGGGTTTCCACTACATACGACTCGGTTCGTCAGAATGGCAGTATGGTATCGCCATCGCCCCGGCAAACCCACTCGTCCGGACGGCCAGTGGGGTTTCCCCGCATCCCGGTCACCTGAAACTCCCGAAAATCGGGTAAAATCATGCGTTTACGCGCCGCACCCCGTGCGACGCGGGTCGTACCCTGCTCTTTGTCAATTCGCGTCTCATCTCGCCCGGCACCTTTTGCGCCGTTCCGGGCGGTGTGTTCCACTTCGTGGCGGCCCGTGCCGCCGGCTACAGGATCCAGGCTCATGCATCCCATGCTCAACATTGCTGTCAAGGCTGCGCGCCGCGCCGGACAGATCATCAACCGTGCGTCCCTCGACCTCGACCTGATCGAGATCCGCAAGAAGCAGCAGAACGACTTCGTCACCGAAGTGGACAAGGCCGCCGAAGAGGCGATCATCGAGACGCTGAAGACCGCCTACCCCGACCACGCGATCCTCGCGGAAGAATCGGGCGAATCGGAGAACGAATCCGAATTCAAGTGGATCATCGATCCGCTCGACGGCACGACCAACTTCATCCACGGCTTCCCTTACTACTGCGTGTCGATCGCGCTCGAGCACAAGGGCGTCGTCACGCAGGCCGTCGTCTACGATCCGAACAAGAACGACCTGTTTACGGCCACCCGCGGCCGCGGCGCGTACCTGAACGACCGCCGCATCCGCGTCGGCCGCCGCGACCGCCTGGCGGACGCGCTGGTCGGCACGGGCTTCCCGTTCCGCGAGAAGGACGGCCTCGACGCCTACGCGCGCCTGTTCACCGAAATGACCCAGGCCTGCACGGGGCTGCGCCGCCCGGGCGCGGCCGCACTCGACCTCGCGAACGTCGCGGCCGGTCGTCTCGACGCGTTCTTCGAGCAAGGCATCAACGTGTGGGACATGGCGGCGGGCAGCCTGCTGATCACCGAAGCCGGCGGCCTCGTCGGCAACTACACGGGCGACGCCGATTTCCTGCATCGTCATGAGATCGTCGCGGCGAATCCGAAGATCTACGCGCAGATGATCCCGATCCTGAACCGCTACAGCTACATGCATCCGGCAGCGGAGTAAATCCGCGCCGCGCCCGCGCCCGTCTCAACACCGCCACGACTTCGTGGCGACCGTATCCGAATATTCATGTTACGGCTAAGCGAACTTAAACTCCCGCTCGACCACCCCGAGAGCGCCCTCGAAGCCGCGATTCGCGCGCGCCTCGCGGAGCTTGGCGTGGCGGCAGACGGGCTCCTCCGTTACACGGTGTTCCGCCGTGCGCACGATGCGCGCAAGCGCTCCGACATCAAGCTCACGTACATCGTCGATGTCGAGGTCAAGGACGAAGCGGCCGTGCTTGCGCGACTCGCCGGCACGCCGCATTGCGGCGTGACGCCCGACATGGCGTACCACTTCGTCACGAAGGCGCCCGAGCACGGCAACTTCCTGCGCCCGGTCGTCATCGGCATGGGGCCGTGCGGCCTGTTTGCGGGGCTGATCCTCGCGCAGATGGGTTTCCGCCCCATCATCCTCGAACGCGGCAAGGCCGTGCGCGAGCGCACCAAGGACACCTTCGGCCTGTGGCGCAAGAGCGTCCTCAATCCCGAGTCCAACGTGCAGTTCGGCGAAGGCGGGGCCGGGACGTTTTCCGACGGCAAGCTGTACAGCCAGATCAAGGATCCCCATCACTACGGCCGCAAGGTGCTCGACGAATTCGTCAAGGCCGGCGCGCCGGAGGACATCCTGTATCTGAGCCGGCCGCACATCGGCACGTTCCGCCTCGTCAGCATGGTGGAAAAGATGCGCGCGACCATCCACGAACTGGGCGGTGAAGTGCGCTTCGAAACCCGGGTCGAGGACATCGAGATCGATCAGGGCAAGGTGCGCTCGCTGACGCTGTCGAACGGCGAAACGCTCCGGTGCGATCACGTGGTGCTGGCCGTGGGCCACAGCGCACGCGACACGTTCCAGATGCTGCACGATCGCGGGGTGTATGTCGAAGCGAAGCCGTTCTCGCTGGGTTTCCGGATCGAACATCCGCAGGGGCTGATCGATCGCAGCCGCTTCGGCAAGTTCGCGGGTCACAAGCAGCTCGGCGCGGCCGACTACAAGGTGGTTCATCACTGCAGCAACGGACGCGCGGTCTACAGCTTCTGCATGTGCCCCGGCGGCACGGTGGTCGCGGCGACCTCCGAGCCGGGCCGCGTGGTCACCAACGGCATGAGCCAGTATTCGCGCGCCGAGCGCAACGCGAATGCGGGCATCGTCGTCGGCATCACGCCGGAGGACTATCCGGGCGGGCCGCTCGCGGGCATCGCGTTCCAGCGCAAGTGGGAAGAACGCGCGTTCGAACTCGGCGGCGGCGATTACAGCGCGCCGGGCCAGCTGGTCGGCGATTTCATCGCAGGACGGCCGTCGACGTCGCTCGGTTCCGTGGTGCCGTCGTACAAGCCGGGCGTGCGCCCGACCGACCTCAGCACCGCGCTGCCCGACTACGTGATCGAAGCCATTCGTGAAGCGCTGCCGCAGATCGACAAGAAGATCGCCGGCTTCGCGATGCACGACGCGGTGCTCACCGGCGTGGAAACGCGCACGTCGTCGCCGATCCGGATCCGGCGCAAGGACAATTACCAGAGCATGAACGTCGAAGGGTTGTATCCGGCCGGCGAAGGCGCCGGGTATGCCGGCGGCATCTATTCGGCAGCCATCGACGGTATCGAGGTCGCGCAGGCGGTGGCGCTCGATCTGATGTCGGCGCACGCGTCCTGATCTTGCCCGTCAGGCCCGGCGCACGAAGGTCCGTGCGCCGGGTGATCCAGCAGTATCTGCACCCTGCCTGACAAGGCTCGCCACGCGAAGCTCCCCCCTCTTTGCGATGCGCCGCGGCCATTAGTGGTCGATGTGCCGAACGCGACCGATGCCAGGCCAAATTTCGCTTTGGTATACTCCGCGGCCGAATTCTCCACGTTTCCACGAATCCATGACCGCCGCACAGTCGGACAACGCGTCATCTGATTTCATGCCGGCCGACCTCAGGCAAAGCGTGGTCACGCAGACGCTGCCGCACACCCAGGTCGGCATCAGCCGACTGCAGACATCCCGTAGAAATATTGGCCGAACCGCGCCATACGAACTTGAAGACGCCGATCTCATCGTGTTGCAATTGCGCGCGTTCGGCGAACAGGAATTGTGGCTTGACGGACGTGTTGCTCGTTTCGTCCCCTATGACGCGGGGACCGTCACGATTCACGACCTCGATCGCAACTGGGTTTCCGACCTGAAGGGGGCGTTCGACTGCATCCATTTTCACCTCCCGCGCCGAACGCTGGAGGAGACAGTCGATGAAATCGGTGGCAGGCAGCGGCCCCAGCTTTACTTGCCGCCGCATTTGAGTGCGACGGATCCGGTCATCCATCGCCTGGGCCAAGCCCTGCTCCCCGCCCTGGCGCGGCCCGAACACGCATCCCAGCTGTTTATCGACCACGTCGCGCTCGCCTTCCAGACGCATGTCGCGCGTCTGTACGGCGGCATCGGCGAGCGGCGGGAGAAGTCGACCGGCAAACTCACGGCGTGGCAGGAGCGCGTGGCGAAAGGCTTTCTGCTCGAACACCTTACCGGCAACATCTCGATCGCCGATGTGGCGAAAGCGTGCGGCCTGTCTCGTGGCCATTTCGTGAAGGCCTTTCATCAGACCACCGGGTTACCGCCCCATCGCTGGCTGATCAATCAGCGCATCGAACGCGCAATGATGTACATGCGCACATCGTCCATGCCGCTGCAAATGATCTCGGATGCATGCGGCTTCGCCGACCAGAGCCACTTCACGAGAACATTCACGCGCGTGACCGGTGTTACGCCGCGTCGTTGGCGCATGGACAACGTTTGAGGAGCGTGGCCGACGCGAGCTTTGCGCGTCGCATGAACGCCCGACCCGCCACCGCACCTGCCGACGTCACGCCGATGAAGGCAGCGGTACCTGCGCGTCATCCGACCAAGCATCGACCAGGCGATGTGGCCCGAGCCTACGCCATGAAACGCCTGCACCGGCCGCTCCCGCCCCCCGAAGCGGCCGGTCGCGTCTGGCGCAAACGAACGCCCGACATGCGTCAGAACAGGCACGAAATTCCTCCCGTTGCGTATGCACGAGGCGGGAGATTACCCATCGGGGGCGGTCCGGCACGCATGCCATAATTTCGGCAACGCGCCTGCTGGTGCATGATTCCGCCAAGGTCATGTCAGCTCTGCTTCGCAGGAAGATCGGCAGCATTCTGGGATTGCTTGCGATCCTGCTGACGACGCTTGCGCCGACGGTGTCGCAGAGCCTGTCGTCCGAGCGAGCATTCGAGGCGGTATCCGGGTCGTTCTGTACAGTACGGAGCGAGGACGGTCCGGATGTCACCGCCCCCGACCATTCATCGTTGCCCGGGAAGGCAGTTCACTGGCAGGCGTGCGCATATTGCGGGCTGCTTGCCGACATGCCGGTGTTACTGGGCGGAACCTCGGGATTCGTGCCGACGGACCGGGCCGCTCATCCGGCGTTGGCGCCCCTGTTGCAGGCACCCCGCAGCGCTTTCCGATTTACCGCGGCACAGCCGCGCGCCCCTCCGCTTTCATCCTGAACGAGTCAGCCAGCGGCGATGCTTGTGACATTGCATCGCCGGTGCTCGCGCGTCCTTTGTCTTTTGACGGACCCGCGAGCGCATCGACGCGATCTTCAGAACGGGGGGACCATGTACACCCAACCTGCACGCAATACCATGCCGGCGCTTGTAGCGTCCGTCATTCCAGCCGCATTTGCCGTCCTGCTGCTTTTACCGTCCGTTTCGACGGCTCACGCGATTGCCGGCAACCGCGTGTTTCCGGCGACCATGGCGGTCGACGATCCCGGCGTCGGGGACGAACTCAACCTCGAGTTCGGCCACATCCAGTCCGACACGGATGACGGCGACAAGCAGAACAGCAACACGACGACACTCGAATGGGACAAGCTGATCACGTCCCGTTTCCAGCTATCCGTGACCGGCACGTACATCAACCTCAATGCGCCCAACGACAGCTCGGCGCGCGGTTTCGACAACTGGCAGGTCGGTGCCAAATACCGCTTCTACGTCAACGAAAGGCATGAGCTCATGGCCTCCGTCGGCGCGAGCGCGGAGCTGGGCGGAACGGGGGCGAAGTCGATCGCTGATCCACACTCGGCGATCACGCCGACGCTTTACTTCGGCAAGGGCTTCGGCGACCTGCCCGACAGCCTGAAGTACCTGAAGCCGCTGGCGATCACGGGCACCGTCGGCCCCCGCTTGGCATTGAACCGTGCCGATCCGAATTCGTTGAACTGGGGCGTCACCGTGCAATACAGCCTGCCCTATCTGCAACACTTCGTGCGCGACGTGGGTCTCAAGGCGCCGTTCGACAGCCTGATCCCGGTCGTCGAGTTGCCGATGAGCACCTGCACCGCCAGCCCGTGTTCGGGCCATACGACCGGAACGATCAACCCCGGCGCGTTGTGGCTGAATCGCTGGGGCCAGCTCGGCATCGAGGCGCAGATTCCGGTCAATCACGCGAGCGGAACGGGCGTGGGCATCCTGTTGCAAGTGCATCTTTATCTCGATGACATCCTGCCCCGCTCCATCGGCAAGCCGCTGTTCGGCAAGGGAGAATAATGATGCGCAGATTCGACCGATTTCATCCCGGCTCGCGCGCAGCGGCGGTCGTGACAGGCATCCTGACCGCGTCGACGGCATTCGCCCATGTGTTTCCGCAGAAACAATCGCCGTCCGCGGGCGCGGAAGTGGCGGCGCCGGCAGGCGTGACGATCATCTTCGACGGACCGCTCGAACCCGCATTCAGTTCGCTCAGCGTCAGCAATTCGGCGGGCAAACAGGTGAACACGGAAAAGGCGGAAGTCGACCCGAATGACACGAAGTCGATTCATGTGGCATTGCCGCCATCGCCGCCCGGCACGTACACGGTGCACTGGGTGGCGGTCGCGTCGGACGGGCATCGCACGCACGGCGATTATTCGTTCAAGATCAGGTAGCGGATCCGGCGACGTCCAGCCGATTTCGGGTGCTTTGGACCTCCGACCGTCCAAGCCGGCGGCGGCTCGTCGCGGCCGCCGGCAACTGGCCGAACGGCGAACTTCGCGCGTGCACATGGAAGCGACTGGTAAACTCGGGCAACCAAAGCAACAACTTCCTGCCTGACCTATGACCACGCTGTCGCCCGAAGCCTTCGCCGGCCATACTCCGATGATGCAGCAGTACCTGCGCATCAAGGCCGATCACCCCGACACGCTCGTCTTCTACCGGATGGGCGACTTCTACGAGCTGTTCTTCGAGGATGCGGAGAAAGCCGCACGCCTGCTCGACCTGACCCTCACGCAACGCGGCGCCTCGGCCGGCACGCCGATCAAGATGGCCGGCGTCCCGCATCATGCGGTCGAACAATATCTGGCGAAGCTCGTGAAGATGGGCGAATCGGTCGCGATCTGCGAGCAGATCGGCGACCCCGCCACGTCGAAGGGGCCGGTCGAGCGCAAGGTCGTGCGCGTCGTCACGCCCGGCACGCTGACCGACGCGGCACTGCTGTCCGACAAGAACGACGTCTACCTGCTCGCGATGTGCACGGGCCACAACAAGCGCGGCGTCGCGGTCAACATCGGCCTCGCGTGGCTGAACCTCGCGAGCGGCGCGCTGCGGCTCGCCGAGATCGAACCCGACCAGCTCGGCGCCGCGCTCGAACGCATCCGGCCGGCCGAAATCCTGACGGCGGACGGCGCGACCGACGCCGTGCCCGCGGGCGCCGGCGCGATCAAGCGCGTGCCGGCATGGCACTTCGATATCGCATCGGGCACGCAGCGCCTGTGCGACCAGCTCGACGTCGCGGGCCTCGACGGCTTCGGCGCGCATTCGCTGACGAGCGCATGCGGAGCCGCCGGTGCACTGCTGCTGTACGCGGCCGCCACACAGGGTCAGCAATTGCGTCACGTGCGCAGCCTGAAGGTCGAGAACGAAACCGAATACATCGGACTCGATCCGGCGACGCGCCGCAACCTCGAGCTGACCGAAACGCTGCGCGGCACCGAATCGCCGACGCTGTACTCGCTGCTCGACACCTGCTGCACGACGATGGGCAGCCGTCTGCTGCGTCACTGGCTGCATCACCCGCCGCGCGCGTCGGTCGCCGCGCAGTCGCGCCAGCAAGCGATCGGCGCGCTGCTCGACGCGCCCGCGAACGCGAGCCTCGACGCACTGCGCAGCGCGCTGCGCCAGATCGCCGACGTCGAACGGATCACCGGGCGGCTCGCACTGCTGTCCGCGCGGCCGCGCGACCTGTCGAGCCTGCGCGACACGTTCGCCGCGCTGCCCGCGCTGCGCGAGCGCATCAGCGCGATCGTCGCGAACGCGGATGCGCTTGCCCGCGTCGACGCGGCGCTCGCGCCGCCCGCCGAATGCCTCGACCTGCTGACGAGCGCGATCGCCCCCGAGCCGGCCGCGATGGTGCGCGACGGCGGCGTGATCGCGCGCGGCTATGACGCGGAGCTCGACGAACTGCGCGACATCTCCGAGAACTGCGGGCAGTTCCTGATCGATCTCGAGGCGCGCGAGCGCACCCGCACGGGCATCGCGAACCTTCGCGTCGAATACAACAAGGTGCACGGCTTCTACATCGAGGTCACGCGCGGCCAGACCGACAAGGTGCCCGACGACTATCGCCGCCGCCAGACGCTGAAGAACGCCGAGCGCTACATCACCCCCGAACTGAAGACCTTCGAGGACAAGGCGCTGTCCGCGCAGGAACGCGCGCTGGCCCGCGAGCGCGCGCTGTACGACGGCGTGCTGCAGGCGCTGCTGCCGTTCATTCCGGAGTGCCAGCGCGTCGCGTCGGCGCTCGCGGAGCTCGACGTGCTCGCCGCGTTCGCCGAGCGCGCCCGCACGCTCGACTGGGTCGCGCCCGCCTTCACCGACGAAATCGGCATCGAGATCGAACAGGGTCGCCACCCGGTCGTGGAAGCGCAGGTCGAGCAGTTCATCGCGAACGACTGCCGGTTCGGCGCCGAGCGCAAGCTGCTGCTGATCACCGGCCCGAACATGGGCGGTAAGTCGACCTTCATGCGGCAGACGGCGCTGATCGCGCTGATGGCGTACGTCGGCAGCTACGTACCCGCGAAATCGGCCTGCTTCGGCCCGATCGACCGGATCTTCACGCGCATCGGCGCGGCCGACGATCTCGCCGGCGGACGCTCCACCTTCATGGTCGAGATGACCGAAGCCGCGGCGATCCTGAACGACGCGACACCGCAGAGCCTCGTGCTGATGGACGAAATCGGCCGCGGCACGTCGACGTTCGACGGCCTCGCGCTCGCATGGGCGATCGCGCGTCACCTGCTCGCGCAAAACGGCTGCTACACGCTGTTCGCGACGCACTACTTCGAGCTGACGCAGCTGCCGGCCGAATTCCCGCAAGCGGCCAACGTCCATCTGTCGGCCGTCGAGCACGGCCACGGCATCGTGTTCCTGCACGCGGTCAACGAAGGCCCGGCGAACCAGAGCTACGGGCTGCAGGTCGCGCAACTCGCGGGCGTGCCGGCGCCGGTGATCCGCGCCGCGCGCAAGCATCTCGCGTATCTCGAACAGCAGTCGGCCGCGCAGCACACGCCGCAGCTCGACCTGTTCAGCGCGCCGCCCGCCGCGGCCGACGAACTCGCGTGCGCGGATGCGCCGGCGCCGGCCGACGTCCCGCATCCGGCACTCGAAAAGCTGCGCGACATCGATCCCGACGACCTCAAGCCGCGCGAGGCGCTCGACCTGCTGTACGAACTGCGCACGCTCGTCCGCTCGCACGATGCCGACGGGCACGCGTAAACGCCTCCTGTCGGGCCGGCCGGCCCGCGCCGCCGCAACCGCACTGGTCGCGGCGACGCTCGCGCTCGTGCAGGCGAGCACGCTCGCGGCGCCGCCCAAGCGTGCCGCCGCCCCCTACTCGTTCGCGATCGTGTCGGGTGTCATCAACGCGCCGGCCGACGAGCCGGCCGCGCAGCGGCTGTTCGAATCGATCGCGCGCGAGCGCAATCTGGCCTTCGTCGTCTATGCGGGCGACCTCAAGGGTGCGAAGGAAGCGTGCCGCGACCCGCTGTACACGCAGCGCGGCGCGATCCTGGGCGCATCGCGCGTGCCGCTCGTGTTCATTCCCGGCCACGACGACTGGGTCACGTGCAACACGGCGGCCGGCGGCAGCTACGATCCGGTCGAACGCCTGGACTTCCTGCGCCAGACGCTGCTGGCGGACGCCGCGCTGCCCGACGCCGGCGCGCTGCAGATCACCCGCGAAAGTGAAGTCGCGCGGTTCCGGCCGTATCGCGAAAACGCGCGCTGGATGCATGACGACGTCGTCTACGTCGCGCTGAACGCACCGGCGCCGAACAATCACTATCTGACGGCCGGCGGCCGCAACGGCGAATTCGAGGACCGCATCGTCGCGAACGGCTTCTGGATCGACCATGCGGCCGAATACGCGAAGCGGCGCGAAGCGCGCGCCATGGTGGTGATGTTCGAAGGCGATCCGCAGTTCGATCGCTACGAGCGGACCGAACGCTTCGCGTGGTTGCGTTTCAACCGGCCGCGCATGCGCGACGGCTTCCGTGAACTGAAACGAACGCTGGTGAAGGCGGCGGCGACATTCCGCGGCCCGATTCTGGTGATGCACGCGAGCAGCGAGCCGCTTGCGAATGGTTTCCTGATCGATCGCCCGCTGCATGCGGACGACGGTGTGCTGGTGGGAAATGTGACGCGTGTCGCGATCGGACCGCGTCAGCCGGCGAATCAGTGGGTGAAGGTCAACGTGTCGCCGGCCCGGCAGACGATCTTCAACGTGAGCCTGCAGGACGTGCCGAAGAATCTGCCGACCCCGCCCGCGCTGCCGGTCGTGCCGCGCGACGAGGTCCCGCTGCCGCAGATGCCGGAGATCCCGGCCTTGCCGGCCCTGCCCGACTCGTCGTCGGTCGCGCCGCCGCTGCAGGGCGACGGCACGACGCCGGGCGGCGCCTCGTGGCCCGCGCCGCCCCCTGCCTCGGGGCCGGCGCCCGGCCTGCCCGCCAGTTCAGTGCAGGGTGCGCCCTGACGGTGCGTCGCCGTCCTCGTCTTCGTCCTCGTCGACGATTTCGAGGCCTTCCGCGCCGTGCGCGTGCTCATGCTCGATCTCGTCCTCGGTCGCTTCGCGAACGTCCTTGACCGTGAGCGCGAAACGCAGCGCCATGCCCGCGAGCGGGTGGTTGCCGTCGAGCACGACCTTGTCTTCGGCGATGTCGGTGACCGTGTAGATCAGCGAATCCACTTCCTCGTCGCCGTCTTCCGGCGTGCCTTCGAACTGCATGCCCACTTCGATCGGCTCGGGAAAACGATCGCGCGGCTCGATCTTCACGAGTTCGGGATCGTAGTCGCCGAACGCGTCCTGCGGCTCGAGCTGAACCTGCGCCTGGTAACCGGGCTCCTGGCCGTCGAGCTGTTCCTCGATCTTGGGGAACGTGCCATCATAGCCGCCGTGCAGATAAACCATCGGCTCGTCGCTTTCCTCGATCAGATTGCCTTGCGCATCCGACAGCTTGTAAGCGACCGACACGACGGTGTTTTTTGCGATTTTCATCCAATTCTCCCAAATACAAGTCTCATTATACGATGCGCAACCGGTCTCAAGCCGAACCGCGGGATGCCGCTGACGCCCCGCTCGGCGCGCCGCCTTCCGATCTTCCCACGCCGCTGCTCGGCGGCCTCTCGCCGGCGCAATTCATGCGCCGCTACTGGCAGAAAAAGCCGCTGCTGATCCGCCAGGCGATCCCCGGCGTGAAGCCGCCTGTCACGCGCGACGCATTGTTCGAGCTGGCAGCCGACTATGACGCCGAATCGCGGCTGATCACCCATTTTCGTAACAAGTGGCAACTTGCGCACGGCCCGTTCGAGCCGGGCGCGCTGCCGGCCGTTTCGCGCAAATCCTGGTCCCTGCTCGTGCAGGGGCTCGACCTGCACGTCGACGCGGCGCGCGCGCTGCTCGACCGCTTCCGCTTCATCCCGGACGCGCGCCTCGACGACCTGATGATTTCGTACGCGACGGACGGCGGCGGCGTCGGCCCGCACTTCGACTCGTACGACGTATTCCTGCTGCAGGTCGAAGGCCGGCGCCGCTGGCGCATCGGTGCGCAGAAGGACCTGTCGCTGCAGCCGGACGTGCCGCTGAAGATCCTCGAGCATTTCGAGCCGAGCGACGAATGGGTGCTGGAGCCGGGCGACATGCTGTACCTGCCGCCGCACATCGCGCACGACGGCGTGGCCGAAGGCGAATGCATGACCTGCTCGATCGGCTTCCGGGCGCCCTCCGCCGGGGAGCTGGGCGCGCAATTCCTGTACTACCTCGCGGAACGCGGCGGCCTGCGCGACGAGCGCGGCGACGCACTCTACCGCGACCCCAAGCAGCCGGCGGTCGACACCCCCGCGCAACTGCCGCCGGCGATGGTCGAGCGCGTCGCCGAGATCGTCGAGGCGATCCGCTGGCGCAAGCGCGACGTCGCCGAATTCCTCGGCTGCTACCTGAGCGAGCCCAAATCGAACGTCGTATTCGAGCCGCCGGCGCGGCCGCTGTCCGAGGCCGCGTTCGTCGCGCAGGCGTCGCGCCGGGGCGTGCATCTCGACAGACGCGCCGCATTGATGTATAACGCGCGATCGTACTTCATTAATGGCGAGGAACAACCGCTCGAGCAAGCCGGCGAATGGCTGCCCGAACTGGCCAATCTCCGCCACATGGAGGCGAAACGGTTTGTAACACTATCCCGGGCTCCCTCGATGACAGCCTTGCTGCACGAATGGTATTGTGCGGGCTGGCTGCGGGTCGGATACCGGATTTAGTGGGCCGCCCCGTATGCCCGTGCAGATCAAATTCTGTATGGGAAAGACAACGTATTGACCCCGCATTTGTCGACGGTCGATAGGAAAGTGCATATAATTTCCGCCCAAGCCGTAGGGAAGATTCACGCTCTAGAAGTGCGTCTCCACCAGCGGCCCAGGTCGGTGTTGGAGCACATTACCGGTATTGTTTCGCGCTGTTGCTTACCTTTAACCATAAAAGGACGTGATCATGAAGAAATCCCTCCTCGTAGCTTCCCTGTTGGCTGCTGTTGCACTGGCTGCTTGCAACAAGAGCGCTGATCAAGCTGCTTCGTCGGCTGCTAGCGACGCATCGGCTGCTGCTTCGTCGGCTGCTTCGGCAGTTGCTGGTGCTGCGAGCGACGCTTCGGCTGCTGCTTCGTCGGCAACGGCTGCTGCGAGCGACGCAGCTGCTGCTGTGGCGTCGGCTGCTTCGGCAGCGACGGCTGCTCCGGCTTCGGGCGCAAGCCAGTAAGCCTCAGCATCAGCTGAAAAAAAACCGGCCCTTCGGGCCGGTTTTTTTACGTCTGTCGGTTCCGCGCATCGCACCCGGCAGGCAAGCAGGCCAAGCCGCCGCCCGCCCCTTCCCGCGCCGCTCTGCGCCCGCTCAACCGAGCGTCAGCCAGTCGAAGCCCGCGTCCTGCGTGGCCACGACCACGTCCTCCCCGTCCGTTCCCAGCACGCCGGCAAACGCCTGGCGGGCCAGCTCGGGCCGGTTGTTCTGCTGGCTCAGGTGCGCCGCGACCAGATGCTGGAGGCGACTGCGTTCGAGCGATGCGAGGATGCCGGCGGCGGCATCGTTGCTCAGGTGGCCATGATTGCCGCCGATGCGCGCCTTCAGCGACTGCGGATAGCGGCTCCCGGCGAGCATCGCGGTATCGTGGTTGGATTCGAGCACCAGCGCGTCACAGCCGCTCAGGACGGTCGTGATGTGCGGCGTGGCCATGCCGACGTCGGTCAGCACGCCGAGCCGGCGACAGCCGTCCATGAAGACGAACTGGAGCGGTTCCCGCGCGTCGTGGGGCACCGTATAGGGCATCACGGCCAGATCGCGTATCGCGGCCGTCTCGTCGCCCCACAACACGTGGAGATCGACATCGGCCTCGTCCGCGCCCACTGCGCGCGCCGTGCCCCAACTCATGTAGAGCGGCAGCGACCCGCGCCGCGCGAGCGTCAGCGCGCTGCCGACGTGGTCGCTGTGTTCGTGGGTGATGAGGATCGCATCGAGATCGTCGATGCCGAGATTCAGGCGGCCGAGGCGGCGCTCGACCTCCTTCGCTGAAAAACCGCAGTCGAGCAGCACGCGGGTGGTCGTCGTGCCACTCGACACCTCGACGACCAGCGCGTTGCCTTCGCTGCCGCTACCAAGGCTGGCGAAGCGCACGCGGTCAGTTCAGCTGGGCCTGCAGCAGCGAAATGAGCCGCTGCGCGTCCGACGAGTTGTCGACCTGGCCGTTCGCGTCGACCACCGCGACCTGCGTGCCGCCATTGCCCTGCGCGCGCACGTTGACCAGGTATTCCTTGCCCGGCTTGGCCGCCGACGGGCCGCCGTAGAACAGCTTGCCGAACAGCCCGTCGCGCTTCAGCTCTTCCATCGTGTTCGCGTAGCGGACGGTGTACAGGCCCTTCTCGCGGTCACGATTGTCGACCGCGAAGTTGGTGCGGTCGAGCGCGAGACCGACGCGCAGCCACGCACGGTCGAACGATTCCGCCAGCTGCAGCGTCGCGGCGCCGCCGCTCGTGTCAGCGACCTTCGCCGGCGCCGTCGCGGGACGCGCATCGGTCAGCAGCTGCTTCGCCTGCGCGTCGCTCAGGCCGAACTTCTGCATCAGCTTCGACAGGAACACGGCTTCGAGCACCGGGTTGCGCGGACGCTCCTCCCAGCGCGACGACGTGCCGCCCTGCGGACCGACCATCATTTCCTCCATCGCGCTGTGCGTGATCGAGATGTCGGTGTTGCCGTCCGGCGTGCGGTTCACGAGCGTGCGGAAACGGTCGCGCGTGCCCGACGAGTACGCGAAGTCGATGACCTTGCCGATCGTGCGGCGGAACCAGTCGTCAGGAATGTTCGCGCGGTTCTCGGCCCAGTCGGTGGCCATGATGCCGGTCGACGGTGCGTCGGTCTTCAGCGAGAAGCCGTTTTCCTGCCAGAACTCCTTCAGGATCGGCCACAGCTGCTCGGGCGTGCGCCCGTCCACGACGAGCCAGCGGCGATCGCCGTCGCGCTCGATATGCATGCCGAGCGGATCCTGCGCGCTCGGGACGCCGTCGGTCGCGTTGCCGGAGGCCGTCGTCGCCCGCGGCGGCAGCGTGCCGAGACCGGCGTTGCTCGGCGGCGCGACGAACTGCTGGGTCGTCGGCACCGGCTTCAGGTCGCTCGGCACCGCGAGCGGCGGCGCCGAACCCGTGTTCTTGTAGTTGACCCGGTCAGGAGCCAGATAGTCGTTCAGCGTATCGCAGCCGGCGAGCGCGCCCAGCGCCAGCGCCACCACCGAAACCTGGATGGCGCGAGAGGAAAAGGCGAAACGTTTCATGAAATCCTTCGTCTTGCTAGAACGCTCGTCAGGAGCGGCGCCGGACGGAGCCGGCCGGTGCGGGTTGATGAGGGGTCGAGCCGGCGGCCGCAGGACGCGGCCGCCTGAGCCTCAGGCGAGGACGCCGGCCTCGACGAGGGCCGAACGTACGACATCGTGGCAGCGCTCGTCGAGCGGCGTAAGCGGCAGGCGGATGCCGCCCTGCATCTTGCCCATCGCCTGCAGCGCCCACTTCACCGGAATCGGGTTTGCCTCGATGAACAGGTTCTTGTGCAGCGACAGCAGCTTCATGTGCAGCTCGCGCGCCGTTGCGACGTCGCCGGCCAGCGCCGCACGGCACAGGTCGCTCATCGCGCGCGGCGCGACGTTCGCCGTCACCGAGATGTTGCCGTGGCCGCCGAGCAGCATCAGCGCGATCGCGGTCGGATCGTCGCCGCTGTAGATCGCGAAATGCTTCGGCGCGGCCTTGATCAGGTGCGCGGCGCGATCGATGTTGCCGGTCGCTTCCTTCACGCCGATGATGCCCGGCACCTGCGCGAGGCGCAGCGTCGTCTCGTGCACCATGTCCGCGACGGTGCGGCCCGGCACGTTGTACAGGATCACCGGCAGGTCGACCGCTTCGGCGATCGCCTTGAAGTGCCGGTACATCCCTTCCTGCGTGGGCTTGTTGTAGTACGGCACGACCTGCAGCGTCGCGTCGGCGCCGACGGCCTTCGCGTGCTTCGTCAGTTCGATCGCCTCGGCGGTCGAATTGCCGCCTGCGCCCGCGATGATCGGGATGCGCTTCGCCGCATGCTCGACCGCCGTGCGGATCATCAGGATGTGCTCTTCGACGTTGAGCGTTGCCGACTCGCCGCTCGTGCCGACCACGACGAGTGCGTCGGTGCCTTCCGCGATGTGCCAGTCGATCAGTTTGCGAAACGCCGGCAGGTCGAGACTGCCGTCTTCGAGCATCGGGGTGACGATCGCGGGGATGCTGCCGCGGATTTGAATGCCGTCTTGGGTGCCGTTAGCCATGAAACGCGATTGATTGATGTACCGGTAAACGTTGAGATTGTAGCGGATTAGCCGGGCAGTTCGTAACGTGGAATTCCCGCCCCCGCCGTCGGGGTCGCGCCCTCGCGTACCGCGCAGATGCGCTGCACGAACGCCTCGCGCGGCGCGGCGACGAATCCGTCCTCGTACGCGACCACCCGCAGGCGGCCGCGCACCGCGTCCAGCAACTCGCCCGGGGCGAGCAGGAACGCGGGATTGGACGGTTTGCCGACCGTTTCGTTTCCTTGCGCGAAGGTTTCGTAGATCAGCACGCCGCCCGGCGCCACCGCATCGAGCAGATGGGGCCAGAGCGGACGATGCAAATAATGGGTGACGATCATCGCCGCGAACGACGCGCCGGCCGGCAGCGGCCAGGGCGCGCCCTCGAGATCGGCGTCGCGCGCGTCGACGCCGGGAATCGCGCGCAATGCGGCCAGCGCGGCCGGATCGCGGTCGAGCGCGACGACCGGATGCCCGTGCGACGCAAACCAGCGCGCATGGCGGCCGCCGCCCGCGGCGACGTCGAGCACCGCGCCGCCCGCCGGGACGAGCCGCGACCACCGGCTGACCCAGCGCGACGGCTCGGTCTGGGCGACGTGGCCGCCCGCGGCGGCAATGACGGGTTCGCGCATGCCGTCAGGTCAGGTGTACGACAGGCCCATCGCCTCGCGCACGTCGCGCATCGTCTCGACCGCGTGCTTGCGCGCCTTGTCGCAGCCGTCCGCGACGATCGCACGCAGCAGCGACGGATCGTCCATGTACTTCTGTGCGCGCTCGAGCATCGGCTGCTGTTCGCGCAGGATCCCTTCGACGACCGGCTGCTTGCAGTCGAGGCAGCCGATACCCGCCGAGCGGCAGCCGCTCTGCACCCACTGGTGCGTCGCTTCGTCCGTATAGACCTGATGCAGCTGCCACACCGGGCACTTGTCGGGATCGCCCGGATCGGTGCGGCGCACGCGCGCCGGATCGGTCGGCATCGTGCGGACCTTCTTCGTGATCGTCTCCGCGTCCTCGCGCAGGCCGATCGTGTTGCCGTACGACTTCGACATCTTCTGGCCGTCGAGGCCCGGCATCCGCGACGCTTCGGTCAAAAGCGCCTGCGGCTCGACCAGGATGATCTTGCGCGCGCCTTCGAGATAGCCGAACAGGCGCTCGCGGTCGCTCATCGACAGGCTTTGCGATTCCTGCAGCATCGCGCGCGCCTGTTCGAGCGCCTCGTCGTCGCCCTCCTGTTGGTACGCATTGCGCAGTTCGTGATAGAGCTTCGCGCGCTTGCCGCCGAGCTTCTTCGCGGCCTCGAGCGCCTTCTCCTCGAAGCCCGGCTCGCGGCCGTACAGGTAGTTGAAGCGGCGCGCGATCTCGCGCGTCATCTCGACGTGCGGCACCTGGTCTTCACCGACCGGCACGAGCGAGCCGCGATACAGCAGGATGTCGGCCGCCATCAGCACCGGGTAGCCGAGGAAGCCGTAGGTCGACAGGTCCTTGTCCTTCAGCTTCTCCATCTGCTCCTTGTAGGTCGGCACGCGTTCGAGCCAGCCGAGCGGCGTGCTCATGCCGAGCAGCAGCGCGAGCTCCGCATGCTCGGGCACCTTGCTCTGGATGAACAGCGTCGCCTGCGCCGGATCGATGCCGGACGCGAGCCAGTCGATCAGCACGTCCCACACGTTCTTCTCGATGACCTCGGGCGTTTCGTAGTGCGTCGTCAGCGCATGCCAGTCGACCACGCAGAAGAAGCACGGGTACTCGGACTGCAGCTTCACCCAGTTTTTCAGCACGCCGTGGTAGTGGCCGAGGTGCAGCGACCCGGTGGGTCGCATGCCGGAGAAAATACGATCTGGGAACATGATTGTCGTTAGAAAAGCGAGGCGAAGGGAGACAGGATGGCGCTCAGCACGCCGGCCGCGGCGTTCACGAGCGGGCGCAGCCAGAAATTCGTCAGCACGCCCGTCGTGACCAGCACGAGGACGATGATGAAACCGTACGGCTCGATGCGCGACAGCGCGATCGATTGCTTCGGCGGCAGCAGTGCCGCGAGGATGCGGCCGCCGTCGAGCGGCGGCAGCGGAAACAGGTTCAGCACGCCGAGCACCAGGTTCGCGCTGACGCCCGCATAGGCCATCCGCGTGAAGAACGGCTCGTCGATGCCGGCCGCGGGCAGCACGATGGTCAGCACGCCCCAGACCAGCGCCTGCACGAAGTTGCAGGCCGGACCCGCGAGCGCCACCCACAGGCTGCCCCAGCGCGGATCGCGCAGGTTGCCGAACGATACCGGCACCGGCTTCGCATAGCCGAACAGGAAAGCGCCGCCGGTCAGGAAATACATCACGAGCGGAATCGCGATCGTGCCGAGCGGATCGATGTGGCGCATCGGGTTGAACGACACGCGCCCCATCATGTAGGCGGTGTTGTCGCCGAGCAGGCGCGCGGCATAGCCGTGCGCAGCCTCGTGCAGCGTGATCGCGAAGATCACGGGCAGCGCGTAGACGGCGATGGTCTGAATCAGGGAAGCGTCCATATCGCGTTATTGTAACAAGCGCACTCGCGCAAAAATGAATGGCGCTTACGCGGCCGACAGCCCGAACGGTTCGAGCGCGCCGCGCCCCGCGCGCACGAGCTGCGGCGCGTCGCCCGTCAGGTCGATCACCGTCGACGGCTCGCGCGGACACGCGCCGCCGTCGATCACGAGATCGACCTGCTTCTCGAGCCGCGCGCGGATGTCGTCGGGATCGTTCAGCGGCTCGTCGTCCGGCGGCAGGATCAGCGTCGTGCCGAGCAGCGGCTGGCCGAGCGACTCGAGCAGCGCGAGCGTGATCGCGTGATCGGGCACGCGCAGCCCGATCGTCTTGCGCGACGGATGCGACAGCCGGCGCGGCACTTCCTTGGTTGCCTGCAGGATGAACACGTACGGGCCCGGCGTCACCGACTTGATCTGCCGGTACTGACGGTTGTCCACCATCGCGAAGTTGGCCAGTTCCGACAGGTCTCGCACGAGCAGCGACAGGTGCTGCTTCTCGTCGAGGCCGCGGATGCGGCGCACGCGCTCGACCGCGTCCTTGTCGTCGAGGTGGCACGCGAGCGCGTAGCTCGAATCGGTCGGCATTGCGATCACGCCGCCCTTGCTGACGATGTCCGCGGCGTGCTTGATCAGGCGCGGCTGCGGATTATCCGGATGAATCCTGAAGAACTGGGACATGGGGACACGTAAAGAGGGAGAAGTCGGATGCGCGCCTCGCCGGCAGCGCGAACGGCGAACGGCAAGCGGCCGCGACGCGTCAGAGCCAGCGCTCCCAGACCGGTTTCAGGTCGGGCGGCAACGGCGGCAGGCTGCCGAGTTCGACGCGGCCCTCGCCCGGCGCATGGAAATCCGAACCGCGCGACACCTCGAAGCCGAAGCGGCGCGCGACGTCCGCGTATTCGCGGTACTGGTCGGGCGTGTGGCTGCCCGTGATGACCTCGATCGCCCGGCCGCCGAGATCGATGAATTCGCCGAAGAATGCGTCGAATTCGACCGGCGTATAGCGGTAGCGGCCCGGGTGTGCGACCACGGCCTCGCCGCCCGCCGCGCGAATCCATCCGACGGCGTCGGACAGCGTCGCCCAGCGGTGCGGAACGAACCCCGGCTTGCCGTCGCCGAGCAGGCGGTCGAACACGTCGGACGTCGATGCGGCATGGCCGTTCTCGACCAGGAAACGCGCGAAGTGGGTGCGCGAGATCAGGTCGGGATTCGACACGTACTTCAGCGCGCCTTCGTACGCGCCGGGGATGCCGAGCGTCTCGAGCTGCGCGGCGATCGCCTTCGCGCGGGCCGCACGGCCGTGGCGCGTGCGGTACAGGCCGTCGACGAGCGTCGGGTTCGACGGATCGATGTGCAGCCCGACGATGTGCACGGTGCGCGACGCCCACGTGACCGAAATCTCGACGCCGCTCAGATAGCGCATGCCGAGCGCTTCCGCCTCGCTGCGCGCCGCCGCCTGGCCGCCGATCTCGTCGTGGTCGGTCAGCGCCCACAGGGTCACGCCGCCGGCATGGGCGCGGCGCGCGACGTCGGCAGGCGACAGCAACCCGTCGGAAACATTCGAATGGCAGTGGAGATCAGCGTTCATTGTCGGTATGGCAGGTGAAGCTTCATTCTACTGCAATGCGGCAAATGCGCCGCCCGCCTGCCCCGCCGCTGGCGCCGCCGGCCTATGCGCAGAACGCCTCGATCAGCGCCGCGACCTGCTCCGGCTGGTCGTGATGGACCATGTGGCCGGCATCCTCGACGAGCTTTTCGCGCCAGTCGGGGAATGCGCCGAAGCGCGCCTTGAACTCCGGCAGCGGGATGTCGCCCGCGATGTAGGCGAGCGTCGGCGAATTGACGGCCTCGACGTGCAGCACCTTCGCGCGCACCTGCTTCCAGACGGCCATCACCTCGTCGAGCCGGTACAGCTGCGGGCCCGCCATCTTGTGCGCGGGGTCGGCCAGCAGGTGATACAGGCCGTCGTCACCGCGCTTCGACCAGTGCGCGGCGAGGAACGCCGCGCGGCGCGGATCGAGCCGCGGATTGGTCTTGGTCAGCCGGGCCGCCACGTCGTCGAGCGACGCGTACGGGCGCAGCACCGGCGGCGCGCGCAGCTCGTCGAGCCAGCCGCGCAGCCGGCGCGGCGCCTGCTCGGCCCGCGCGGGGGCGAGCCCGAACCCTTCGAGGTCGACCACGCGCCGCACGCGCTCCGGCCGCGCGCCCGCGTACAGGCACACGACGTTCGCCCCCATGCTGTGCCCGACCAGGTTGACTTCGCCGGTCGGCGCATAGTGATCGACCAGCGCGTCGAGATCGCCCAGGTACTCGTGGAACCAGTAATGACCGCCGCCCTGCCGCGCGACCGGCCAGTCGGACAGGCCGAAGCCGCGCGCATCCGGCGCGATCACCTGCCAGTCGCCCGCGAGCGCGTCGACGACGAACTGGAACGATGCCGCGACGTCCATCCAGCCGTGCAGCATGAACAGCGTCGGCGCATCGGGCCGGCCCCAGCGCCGCACATGCAGCTTGACACCGCGGACAGTGACGAAATCCGAAACAGAACTCGAGGCATTCATTGCAGCCGCCAAAAAAAGAATGGTCGTTCGATTATAGCGATGACACTTCCGTTCCGGCGCCCGGCAGTCGAGGCTGCGCTCTAGCGACGGTGAGCCGACGGTACGTGTCCGGCGCATCGGCTGCCACGGAAATGCCGCCGAGCGGCCCGTTGGCCAGCCGGCGGCAGCGTTCGCCCGCCCGTCCGGAGCCGGCGGCGCCCGCTCGCCCTAACCCGCCGCCGGGCCGGCCGGCACGTCCTGCGCGGCGAGTTCGTCCAGCTCCGCCTGCTCGAATCCGGCGGTGCGGCGCGCGTCGAAATTGAACGGGCCGCGCAGCCGCGGCGCATGGTACTGCTCGGCAAGCTCGCGGTAGGTGGGAACCGGATCGCGGCCGGCGGCGTCGCACAAGTGCCGGAACCAGCGGTTCCCGATCGCGACATGGCCGATCTCGTCGCGCAGGATCACGTCGAGGATCGCCGCGGACGCGTCGTCGCCCGCCTGCAAGAGCCGCGCACGGATCGGCGGCGACGCGTCGAGCCCGCGCGCCTCGAGGGTGCGCGGCACGAGCGCCATCCGCGCGAGCACATCGGCCTTGGTCCGCTCGCACATCTCCCACAGCCCGTTGTGCGCGGGGAAATCGCCGTACGCATGCCCGAACCCGGCCAGCCGGTCGGACAGCAGCGTGAAGTGATAGGCCTCCTCGGCCGCGACCTTCAGCCAGTCCGCATAGAACGCGTCGGGCATGCCGGAGAAGCGCCACACGGCGTCGAGCGCGAGGTTGATCGCGTTGAATTCGATATGTGCGAGCGCGTGCAGCAACACCGCGCGCCCCGCGGGCGAGCGCATGCTGCGGCGCTCGAGCTGGCGCGGCTCGACGAGCGGCGGGCGCGCCGGACGGCCGGGCAGGTCGGCCGGCTCGTCCAGGCCGAGCGCCGGCGCGATCGCGGCCTGTCCGGCCAGCAGCGCGTCATACAGCGCACGGACCTGCGCGGCCTTCGCGGCCGGCTCGGCGATCCGCAGCGCGTCGAGTGCGGCGCGGCGCACGCAACGCGGCGCCGCGGTAAGGAAAGAAGGCTGCATGCTCATCAAACGGGGGCACCATTCGCGCGCATCGCGGGAGCGCACGCACGCGACGGTTTACAATAAGCGTTTGTGCCGTCACGCGACGCGCCCGGCACGCCAGACGCGCCATTCTACCGGCGCCCATCATCGAAGAGACCAGGAGACTCCGTGACGATCTACAAACTGGGCGAGACGGCCCCGACGATCCACGAAAGCGTATTCGTCGCCGATACGGCGGCCATCATCGGCAAGGTCGTGCTGGAGGAAAACGCGAGCGTCTGGTTCGGCGCGACGATTCGCGGCGACAACGAGACGATCACGGTCGGCACCGGCAGCAATGTCCAGGAAGGCGCGGTCCTGCATACGGACCCGGGCTTTCCGCTGACGATTGCCGAAAACGTGACGATCGGGCACCAGGCGATGCTGCACGGGTGCACGATCGGCGAGGGTTCGCTGGTCGGGATTCAGGCGGTGGTCTTGAATGGAGCGGTGATCGGCCGCAACTGTCTGGTCGGTGCCGGCGCGGTCGTGACGGAAGGCAAGACGTTCCCGGACAATTCGCTGATTCTCGGCGCCCCGGCGAAAGTCGTGCGCGAGCTGTCGGCAGACGACATCGCGCGGCTGCGCGCCAATGCGAAGACGTACGTCGAGCGGCGTGCGCATTTCAAGGAGCAACTCGTGCGGATCGGCTGATTCGCGCGGATTTCAAGGAAGAAGAGTGAGCGACCAGTTACAGAAATTCATGTTCAATTCGGCACCCGTGCGCGGCGAGATCGTGTCGCTGCGCAACACGTGGCAAGAGGTGCTTTCCCGCCGTGACTACCCTGCCCCGGTGCGCACGGTGCTCGGCGAGATGATGGCCGCGTGTGCGCTGCTGTCGGCGAACCTGAAATTTCACGGCACCCTGATCATGCAGATCTTCGGCGACGGACCGGTCCAGATGCTGGTCGTCCAGTGCGGCTCGGACCTGTCGATGCGCGCCACGGCCAAGTTCGCCGGCGACGCGGCGCAGACGATCGGCGACGACATGCAGTTCGCGTCGCTCGTCAACGCGAGCGGTCACGGCCGCTGCGTGATCACGCTCGACCCGGCCGAGAAGCTGCCGGGCCAGCAGCCGTACCAGGGCATCGTGCCGCTGAACGGCGTCGACGGCCCGCTCGAATCGGTGTCGCAGGTGCTCGAGCACTACATGCACCACTCGGAGCAGCTCGACACGCGGCTGTGGCTCGCGGCCGATCGCGACCGCGCGGTCGGCATGCTGCTGCAAAAGCTGCCTGGCGACGGCGGTATCGTGCCGCGCAACGCCGAAACCGACGCCGACACCTGGGAGCGCGTCTGCACGCTCGGCGGCACGCTGTCCGCCAAGGAACTGCTCGAGGTCGAACCGGAAGTCGTGTTCCGCCGGCTGTTCTGGCAGGAAAACGTGCAGCACTTCGACCCGGCCGGGACGCGTTTCCAGTGCTCGTGCTCCCGCGAGAAGGTCGGCGCGATGCTGCGCATGCTCGGCCGCGACGAAGTCGACAGCGTGATCGTCGAGCGCGGTCACGTCGAGATCCACTGCGAGTTCTGCAACCAGCGCTACGAATTCGATCCCGTCGACGTCGCGCAGTTGTTCGCCGCGCCGGAACTCGCGACCGGCATCACGCCCGCGACCGAGCAGCGTCACTGAGCGCGCCGCGCGTCCGTGCCCGCGATGCGGGCGCGGGCGCATAATGACGCACGAGCGTCGCCCGTACGGCTCACGCGCCGCAGGTCCCGCCTTCGGCGCAAGCCGCTTTGCACTGCGGCGCGCTGCTGGAGAAACTCATGAATCGCCCGTTCCGCACCCTCGTCCTGACCAGCGTCGCAGCCGGCACGCTGGCCCTCGCCGGCTGCGCGGTGCAGCCGCCTTCGTCGACGATCCTGAGCCGCCTGCCCGAGCCGGGCGCGTCGGGCGGCCGGCCGCCCGCCCTGTCGAGCGCGGAGCGCAAACGCTACGACGAGATCGACCGGCAGGTGCTGCGCGAGCAGAACGACGCGATGGCGGCCGAGGCCGCCGCGCGCGCGTGGTCGTATTACTCGCCGCCGCCCGTGACTGTCTACGGCGGCTATTACGGCGGCGGTTGGGGCAACCGGTGGGGCACCGGCATCGGCTATGGCTACGGTTACCCGGGCTGGTGGTGGTGACGCGACATCGCGTCGACCGACCCGATTGACGACTGGCAGGAAATAAAAAAGCGCGGCATTTCCCGCGCTTTTTCAATGGTTCGGACTCCCGCGCTCAGTGATGCGCGGCCTTGCCCTTCTCGCCGCCGTGATGCCGCGACGGTTTCGCGATCGACTGCGGGTTCGGCACGACACGCACGGGTGCCGCGGACACGGTACCGCGCGTCGACGTGCTCGACGGCGTGTTGTTCAGCGGGCTGGCCGGCGCGTTCGGCGATACGAACTGCACGAACACTTCGCCATCCTTCACCATGCCCATCTCGTAGCGCGCGCGCTCCTCGATGGCCGCGGTACCGCCCTGCAGATCCTGCACTTCGCCCGCGATCCGTTCATTGCGCAGCTTCTCGTCCGCATTCTTCTGCAACTGATCGCCGAGCTGCTGGCGCAATTCGTGCACCCGCAACCAGCCGCCGTGTCCCCACCATAGGGGGTACTGAATGAGCGCCAGCAAGGCAATCAGGACGACAGTGACAAGCCGCATGTAAGAGACGCAGATATAAGAAGCGCCGCTCCGCGCGACATGCACAGAGCGGCGTCGAGATGACGAACCCGATAGTAGCGCGTTAGCGCAGGTTATAGAAAGCCGATTTGCCCGGGTAGCTCGCGATGTCGCCGAGATCTTCCTCGATGCGCAGCAGCTGGTTGTACTTCGAGATGCGGTCGCTGCGCGACAGCGAACCCGTCTTGATCTGACCGGCGTTCAGGCCGACCGCGATGTCCGCGATCGTCGAATCTTCCGTTTCGCCCGAGCGGTGCGAGATCACGGCCGTGTAGCCCGCGCGCTTCGCCATTTCGATTGCCGCGAACGTTTCGGTCAGCGTACCGATCTGGTTGATCTTGATGAGGATCGAGTTCGCGATGCCCTTCTCGATGCCTTCCTTCAGGATGCGCGTGTTCGTGACGAACAGGTCGTCGCCGACGAGCTGCACCTTCTTGCCGAGGCGCTCGGTCAGCAGCTTCCAGCCGTCCCAGTCGCCTTCGTGCATGCCGTCCTCGATCGACACGATCGGGAACTTGTCGGCGAGCGTCGCGAGGTAGTCGGTGAATTCGGCCGACGACAGTTGCAGGCCTTCGCCCGCGAGCTGGTACTTGCCGTCGTGGTAGAACTCGGATGCCGCGCAGTCGAGCGCGAGCAGCACGTCTTCGCCCGCACGGTAGCCTGCCTTCTCGATCGCCTGCAGGATCGTCGACAGGCACTCGTCGTTGCTGCCGAAGTTCGGCGCGAAGCCGCCTTCGTCACCGACTGCCGTGCTCATGCCGCGGTCGCTCAGGATCTTCTTCAGTGCGTGGAACACTTCCGCGCCGCAACGCAGGGCTTCACGGAACGTCGGCTGACTCACCGGGACGATCATGAATTCCTGGATGTCGAGGCTGTTGTTCGCGTGCGCGCCGCCGTTGACGATGTTCATCATCGGGACCGGCAGCTGCATCGCGCCCGAGCCGCCGAAGTAGCGGTACAGCGGCAGGCCGGCTTCTTCAGCCGCTGCCTTCGCGACGGCCATCGACACGGCCAGCATCGCGTTCGCGCCGAGGCGCGACTTGTTGTCGGTGCCGTCCAGCTCGAGCAGCGTCTTGTCGAGGAACGCCTGTTCCGACGCGTCGAGGCCCATGATGGCTTCGGAGATTTCGGTGTTGATGTGCTCGACCGCTTTCAGCACGCCCTTGCCGTTGTAGCGGCCGGCTTCGCCGTCGCGCAGTTCGATCGCTTCACGCGAGCCGGTGGACGCGCCCGACGGCACCGCCGCGCGGCCCATCGTGCCCGATTCGAGCAGCACGTCGCATTCGACGGTGGGGTTGCCGCGCGAATCCAGAATCTCGCGGCCGATGATATCTACGATTGCACTCATGGGTTTCCTCTGAGAATGACGATGGATTCTTCAAACTGCGACGGCATGCGCGCCGACATTGCTTACGCTACTGACGCGCGAGGCCGTCGCATGGTTCATTCGATCTTTAGTTGAAATCGTTTTCCAGGAACGGATTGCGCTTCACCGCCTGGTCGAGCGTGACGAGGGTCTCCAGCAGCGCGCCCATCCGGTTCAGCGGCACCGCGTTCGGGCCGTCCGACTTCGCTTCGGCCGGATTCGGGTGCGTTTCCATGAACAGGCCCGCAACACCCGTCGCGACGGCAGCACGCGCGAGCACCGGCACGAATTCGCGCTGGCCGCCCGAGCTCGTGCCCTGCCCGCCCGGCAGCTGCACCGAGTGGGTCGCGTCGAACACGACCGGCGCGTTCGTCTCGCGCATGATCGCGAGCGAGCGCATGTCGGACACGAGATTGTTGTAGCCGAACGAGACGCCGCGCTCGCACGCCATGAAGCGGTCTTCCGACAGCCCGGCTTCACGCGCCGCGTCGCGCGCCTTGTCGATCACGTTCTTCATGTCGTGCGGCGCGAGGAACTGGCCCTTCTTGATGTTGACGGGCTTGCCCGAGCGTGCGCACGCGTGGATGAAGTCGGTCTGGCGGCACAGGAACGCGGGCGTCTGCAGCACGTCGACGACCGACGCGACCTGCTCGATCTCCTCGATCGAATGCACGTCGGTCAGCACCGGCAGGCCGAGCTGGCGCTTCACCTCGCCGAGGATCCGCAGGCCCTCGTCCATTCCGAGGCCGCGAAACGACTTGCCCGAGCTGCGATTCGCCTTGTCGTAGGACGACTTGTAGATGAACGGGACGTTCAGCTTCTCGCAGATCTCCTTCAGGCGGCCCGCCGTGTCGATCGTCATCTGCTCCGATTCGACGACGCAGGTACCCGCGATCAGGAAGAAAGGCTGGTCGAGACCGACCTCGAAATCGCACAGCTTCATGCTTTACACTCCGCGCGCTTGCTTGTTGGCGAGCGCGGCTTCGACGAACGACTTGAAGAGGGGATGACCGTCACGCGGCGTGGACGTGAATTCCGGGTGGAACTGGACGCCGACGAACCACGGGTGCATCGAGCGCGGCAGCTCCATCATTTCCGGCAGATCCTCGCTCGGGGTACGGGCGCTGATGATAAGGCCGCCGGCTTCGAGCTGGGGCACGAAGCGGTTATTGACTTCATAACGGTGGCGATGGCGCTCGTTCACGTCCTTGCCATAGATCTCTTCGGCCATCGTGCCGGGCTTGATCGGGCAGCGTTGCGAGCCGAGGCGCATCGTGCCGCCGAGATCGGATTCCTCGGTGCGCGTCTCGACCTTGCCTTCGCGGTCGTGCCACTCGGTGATCAGCGCGACCACGCGTTCCGGCGTTTCCGGATCGAATTCCGTGCTGTTCGCCTGCTTCAGGCCGACGACGTCGCGCGCGAATTCGATCACCGCGAGCTGCATGCCGAGACAGATGCCGAGGTACGGCACCTTCGCCTCGCGCGCATAGCGGATCGCCGCGATCTTGCCTTCCGTGCCGCGACGGCCGAAACCGCCCGGCACCAGCACGGCGTCGAGATGCTTCAGGCTGTCGACACCGTTCGTCTCGACCTCTTCCGAGTCGATGTACTCGATGTTGACCTTGGTCGACGTGTGCAGCGATGCGTGGCGCAGCGCCTCGATCAGCGACTTGTACGACTCGGTCAGGTCGACGTACTTGCCGACCATGCCGATCGTCACTTCGTGCTTCGGGTTTTCCAGCTTCTCGACGAGCTCCGACCACATGCTCAGGTCGGCGTCCTTCGGCGACAGCTTCAGCTCTTCGCAGATGATCCGGTCGAGGCCCTGGTCGTGCAGCATCTGCGGAATCTTGTAGATGCTGTCGGCGTCCCACACCGAGATCACGGCGTCTTCCGGCACGTTCGAGAACATCGAGATCTTCTTCGATTCGTCGTCCGGGATGCGGCGGTCCGCACGGCACAGCAGCACGTGCGGCAGGATGCCGATCTCGCGCAGCTTCTGCACGCTGTGCTGGGTCGGCTTCGTCTTCAGCTCGCCGGCCGTCGCGACGTACGGCACGAGCGTCAGGTGCACGAAGCACGCGCTGTTGCGGCCGAGGCGCAGGCTCATCTGGCGCGCGGCCTCGAGGAACGGCAGCGACTCGATGTCGCCGACCGTGCCGCCGATCTCGACGATCGCGACGTCCGGTTCGCCGCAGGTGGCCGATGCCGCCCCGCGCTCGATGAACGCCTGGATTTCGTTCGTGATGTGCGGAATCACCTGCACGGTCTTGCCGAGATAGTCGCCGCGGCGTTCCTTGCGGATCACCGATTCGTAGATCTGGCCGGTCGTGAAGTTGTTGGCCTTGCGCATCTTCGTGCTGATGAAGCGCTCATAGTGGCCGAGGTCGAGGTCGGTCTCCGCTCCGTCTTCCGTCACGAACACTTCGCCGTGCTGGAACGGGCTCATCGTGCCGGGGTCGACGTTGATGTAGGGATCGAGTTTGAGGAGGGTGACTTTCAGACCGCGCGATTCGAGGATCGCGGCGAGAGAGGCGGCGGCAATACCCTTGCCGAGGGAAGAAACTACGCCGCCGGTGACGAAAACATATTTGGTCATCGCTGGATGCTCGCGGGAAAAACGGATTATACCGTAAAGCCCGCCCTTCTCTCAGCAATTGACGCGATGATCCCGCCCTTTCGCGCTGTGCCGCGCCAGCCGTGCGCGCCGGGGCGAACCGGCCGGCCGGCCGGTGCAACCGCGCACGCCGGACGCGGAGCACCGGACCAAGGCGTCAGGCGCTGTTCGCGAGCGCCGCGCTGTCGCGCGGCACGCCGCCCTCCGCCGTTTTCAGCGAATTCAGCATCCGCTGCAATGCGCGGGCCGTCTCGATCGGCCGCTCCATCGGGAACAGGTGGCTGCCCTCGATCCATTCGATGCGCCCGCGCGCGGCGCGGCGCGTCGCCTCGAGCCCGACCTGCCGCACCTCGCGCGAGCGCGTGCCGGCGAGAAAGCCGAGCGGCACCGGCGCGCCGTGCGCGAGCCGCGGGCCGAGCGTGTGCGGCAGCGTCCGGTAGATCAGGTATTCGACCTGCCGGTCGAATGCGAGCGCGCGTTCGCCGTCGGCGCCCGCCTGCGGGATGCCGTGGTCGATGTAGTCCGACAGCATCCGCTCGTCCCAGCGCGCGAACGCGGGTTTCTCGTGAAAGTGCCGCCAGGCTTCGTCGCGGCTCGCCCAGCGCGTGCGCCGGTTGCGCGTCGCGGCCGCCGGCGACAGCCGCTCGTCGAGCCCGGCCCACTGGCTCGCGCGCAGCGCGCCGGCGCGCCATCCCGCGATGATCGGTGAATCGATCATCACCACGCCGCGCACCCAGTGCGGTTTTTTCAGCGCGGCCATCAGCGACAGGTAGCCGCCGAGCGAATGGCCGACGAGCCAGACCGGGCGCTCGTAGCGGCTGCCGATGTCGTCGAGCAGCTGCTCGACGAGATGCGGCCAGTCGCGTGTCACCGGGTAGCGGCGGTCGTGACCGATGCGCTCGATGTAACGCAGGTCGTAGTCGTCTGCCAGCTCGGCGAAGATCGTCCGGTACGTCGAGGCCGGAAAACCGTTCGCATGCGAGAAGTGGAGGATGTCCTTCAAACGCCAATGTCTCCTTTGTCGACGGGAGTTGGCGCTTTAGCGCTTACTCCTGTCCCATGCTTCGCGGTCGACGGGAGTTGGCGCTTTAGCACTTACTCCCGCCCCATGCTTCGCGATCGGCGGGCTCCGCTGCTCCAGCACCTGTCCGGTCTCTTCGTTCCTGCTGCGCGCCATCACACCAACTCACCGGTCCATCCAGTACCGTCGCTGCGCATCGCGATAACGCTCGAACGCAAAACCGCCGTCCGCCGGCGCGACGTCGAACCGCACGGCCCCGTCGCGATCGGTGCGTGGCAGCGGAATCCCCCGCGCCTCGTAGCGCGCGAGGACCGTCCGGTGCGGATGCCCGAAGCGATTGCGATAGCCTACAGGAAATACCGCGACGCGCGGCCCGACCGAATCGAGGAAAGGCTCGACCGACGACGTGCGGCTGCCATGGTGCGGCACGACGAGGATCTGCGCGGCCAGCGCGTCGCGCGCATCGGCCACCAGGCGGCGCTCGGCGCGTGCCTCGATGTCGCCCGTCAGCAGGGCCGACGTGCCCACCGCGTCGATGCGCAGCACGCACGATTGTTCGTTCGACGGACCGGCCCCCGCCACGCGCGGCGGCCACAGCATCGTGAACACGACACCGTCCCAGCTCCACCGCTGCCCGGCCGCGCAAGGCAGTCGATCGGTCACGCCGGCCGCCTGCGCGTCGCGCCACAGCCGGTGCCGCGGCGCGATGCCGGCAAGCAGCTGACGCACCTCGACCGCCGCATAGACGGCCGCCGCGCCGCCCGCGTGATCGGCGTCCGCATGACTGAGCACGAGCGTATCGACGGTCCGGATTCCGCGCGAGCGCAACGACGGCGCAACGATCCGCTGGCCGGCATGGGTCGACTCCGGCCCCGGCCCCGCATCGAACAGCAAGGTCCGGCGCGCGGTCTCGACCAGCACCGACGCGCCCTGCCCGACGTCGAGCACGGTCAGGCGAAAACCGCCTGGCGGCGGCGCATCGGATGCGGGCGCGACGAGCGGCAGCCATGTGATCGGCGCGGCCCAGCGCAGCGGCCAGCCGCGCGGCATCAACACCCATGCGACGCCGATGCACGCCAGCATCAACACCGGCCAGTCGGGCATGCGCAGCCAGAATACGCTGGCCGGCCAGTCGGCAAGATGCCCCAGCAGCGCCATCATCGGTTCGAGCGCCGCATGCGCGAGCCGGAACGCATAGCCGTCCAACGGCGCGGGCAACCCGATACCGGCGAGCACGACCGGCGTCACGACGGCGCTGACCCACGGAATCGCGAACGCATTGCCGAACGGGCCGGATACCGAGATCTGCGCGAACCACGCGGCCGTCAGCGGCGCGAGGCCGATCGTCACCGCGTACTGCACGCGCGTGGCCTCCGCGATTCGGCGCCCGGCACGCGCGCACCCTGCTCTCAGCCACCGCCAGCGGTCGACCGTGGCGGTGCCATCCCCCGCACCG
This sequence comes from Burkholderia sp. BCC1998, assembly GCF_905339875.1. Taxonomy (NCBI): domain Bacteria; kingdom Pseudomonadati; phylum Pseudomonadota; class Betaproteobacteria; order Burkholderiales; family Burkholderiaceae; genus Burkholderia; species Burkholderia sp. BCC1998. Next base: position 114,804 of record NZ_CAJPHE010000003.1, on the reverse strand, counting down.
TCGCCGCTGTCGCGCCTGTCGCCCCCGTCGAATTCGCGCACCGCGCGCCAGCCCGCGACCGCCATCAGGATTACCGCGACCGCGCCGAACGACAGCCAGAAACCGGCGGACAACACGGCCCACGGATCGGCGAGCAGCACGCCGCCGAGTGCCGCGCACAGCACCGCGGACGTCGGCACGCTGCGTCCGGCCAGATAGGCGGCCGCACCGGCCGCGATCATCCACCATGCACGCTGCGCCGGCACGTTGAAGCCGGCGAGCATCGCATAGCCGGCGGCGGCCGCCAGCGCGGCAACGGAAGCCACGTAAGGCGCGGGTATCATCAGCGCCGCCGCACGTCCTCGCCAGCGCAGACGCCGCCAGACGATCGATGCGATCCCGCCGGCGAGCGCGCCGACGAGCCCGACGTGCAGCCCGGAGATCGCGACCAGATGACTCGTGCCCGTATTGCGCAGCACGCGCCACGCGTCGTCGCCGATGCCGGATTGATCGCCGACCGCGAGCGCGGTCACGATGCCGCGATGGCGCGCGCCGCTGCCGAGCGCATCGCCGATACCGGCACGCAGCGCGTCGCGCAGCCGATCGATCGACGCGCGCCATCCCGACGCACGCGCGTCGAGCAGTTCCGCCCGTTCGGGCGCGACCACATAGCCGATCGCGCGAATGCCTGCGGCGAGCCATGCCGCCTCGCTGTCGCGCACGCCGGGATTCGCCTCGGCATGCGGACGCTTCAGGCGCACGACGAGGCGCCAGCGCTGCGCGGCGCGCAAATCGGGCATCGCGTCGCGTGCCGCGGGCGCGCCGTACGTGCGCCATGACAACCGGATCACGGGAGGAAACCGGGCCAGCGCCGCATCGTTCGATTCGACGGCAAACAGCAGTCGCGCGCCGGTGTCGTCGATCACCGGCAACCCGCGGATCACGCCCGTGACGACGATGTTGCGCCCTTCCCGCTCGACGGGCAGGCTGTCACGCAGCCGCCATTCGGCGCGCGCGGCCGCATAGCCGAATCCGATCGCACCGGCGGCGCACGCGCACAGCACCCACCGGAGCGCGACGATCGCGCGGGTTCGACGGCGCCGCGCGCACCATGCGAGCAGCGCGCCGCAACCGGCCAGCACCGCCGCCCCGCCTGCCCAGACGCCCGCGCCCGGCAACGCCGCCTGCCGCTGCAGCACGACGACGCCGAGCGCGAACGCGATCCACCACACGCGCATCGCGCCTCCTCGTCGACCTGGCGCCGCCGCTGTCGAGACGGCGCCTTCCGGCAACGATTATGCGGACGAAAGGGCGAGGCGCGGCAGCGCGGCGAGCGCGTTAGCCGTTGTGGATAGGGACAGCGCGTGCGCGTCGATCCCGCGCAGCTCGGCGAGCACGGCACCGATGCGCGGCACCTGGTCGGGCGCGTTGCGGGACTTGTACGCCCATTCGGGCGCGATGTCGGGCGCGTCGGTCTCGACGACGATCGCGTCGAGCGGCAACTGCGCGGCGAGCCGGCGGATCTGCAACGCGCGTCCGAACGTCACGTTGCCGCCGAAACCGAGATGCAGCCCCTGTGCGAGATACGCGTCGGCCTGCTGGAAACTGCCGTTGAACGCATGCGCGATGCCGCGCCGCACGCCGAAGCGGCGCAGCCCGGCGAGCACGCGGTCCTGCGACTTGCGCACGTGGCACAGCACCGGCAGGTCGAATTCCCGCGCGAGCTTGAGCTGCCCCTGATAGAAGAATTGCTGCCGCGCTTCGTCGAGCCCCGGCACGAAGTAGTCGAGCCCGATCTCGCCGATCGCGACGAAGCGCGGATCGTCGAGGCTCGCCTCGATCTCCATGCGCAGCCGGTCGAGATCCTCGTCGCGTGCGTGCGGCGTATACATCGGGTGGATGCCGAGCGCATAGACCGCGCCCGGTGTGCGCTGCGCCAGTTCGCGCACGGTCGTGAAGTTGTCGCGCCCGATGCTCGGAATCACGATGCGCGACACGCCGGCCGCACGCGCCGCCTGCGTGACCGCGTCGCGGTCGGCGTCGAATTCGGCGGCATCGAGATGGCAATGCGTATCGATCCACATGGCGGCTTTCCTGCGCCCCGCCGCAACGCCGGGACTCGTCCGGCGGCACGGCGGAGGCGTTCGTTCACACCGGCAGCGCCGGCTCCTCGTGCAGCACGCCGTCGCGCAGGCGCATGATGCGGTCGCAGCGCGCGGCGAGCTCGGGATCGTGCGTGACGATCACGAAGCTCGTTTCGAGCGTCTCGGACAATTCGAGCATCAGGTTGAACACGGTATCGGCCGTCGTGCCGTCGAGATTGCCGGTCGGCTCGTCGGCGAGCACGCAGGCCGGCTTCGTCACCAGCGCGCGCGCGATCGCGACGCGCTGCCGCTCGCCGCCCGACAGCTCGCCCGGCCGGTGCTTCGCACGCGGGCCGAGACCGACACGTTCGAGCATCGCCTGTGCCTGCGCGCGCGCGTCCTCGGTCGTCATCCGGCGGATGCGCAGCGGCATCGCGACGTTGTCGAGCGCGGTGAATTCCGGCAGCAGGTGATGGAACTGGTAGACGAAGCCGAGTGCGCGGTTGCGCAGCTCGTTGCGCTCGCGCTCGGCGAGCTGCGTAAACGGCTTGCCGAGCAGCGACACTTCGCCCGCGCTCGGTTCGTCGAGGCCGCCCAGCACGTGCAGCAGCGTGCTCTTGCCGGAGCCCGACGCGCCGACGACCGCCAGCTTCTCGCCGCGCCGCACCGTCAGCTCGGTGTTGTTGAGCACCTGCACGTTGAAGCCGCCCTGCACGAACGCCTTCGTGATCCCGCGCGCCTGAAGCACGTATTCCTGCATACCTGCCGAATCCTGTCTGATGGGTTGTCGTGAATCCGCGAATGCGGTCGCGCGATCATTCATAGCGCAGCGCCTCCGCCGGCTTCACCTTCGCGCCGCGCCAGCTCGGATAGAGCGTCGCGACGGCCGACAGCACGAACGCGATCAGGCCGATCTTGATGACGTCGCCCGCGACGAGCTCGGACGGCAGCTCGCTGATGAAGTACACCGACGGCGGCAGGAACTGAACGCCGAACAGGTGCTCGATCATCGGGATCAGCCACGGAATGCTCCACGCGATCAGGCAGCCGAGCGCGACGCCCGATGCGGTGCCGACGAAGCCGATCGTCACGCCCTGCACGACGAAGATCTTCATGATCGAGCCCGGCTGCGCGCCAAGCGTGCGCAGGATCGCGATGTCGGCCTGCTTGTTGGTCACCGTCATCACGAGCGACGACACGAGGTTGAACGCGGCCACCGCGATGATCAGCGTGAGGATGATGAACATCATCCGCTTCTCGATCTGCACGGCCGAGAACCAGGTCTTGTTCTGCTGGGTCCAGTCGCGGATGTACAGGCTGCCCGACAGCGTATGCGACAGCTCGACCGCGACCTGCGGCGCCTTCTGCATGTCGGTGAGCCGCAGCCGCACGCCGGTCGGCGCGGCCATCCGGAACAGCGCCTCCGCGTCGCGGATGTTGATCATCGCGAGCGTGCTGTCGTATTCGTAGTGGCCCGACTCGAACACGCCGACGACCGTGAACTGCTTGAGCCGCGGCATCATCCCGGCCGGCGTGATCGTGCCTTCGGGAGCGACGAGCGTGACCTTGTCGCCGACCGTCACGCCGAGGTTGCCGGCGAGCGCGTCGCCGAGCACGATGCCGAACTGGCCGGGCACGAGCGCGGCGAGCTGGCCTGCCTTCATGTCCTTGCCGATGTCCGACACCTGCGGTTCGAGCGACGGCTCGACGCCGCGCAGCATCACGCCGCTCACCGCGTCCTGGCGCGTGAGCAGCGCCTGCGCGTCGACGTACGGCGCCGCGCCCGTCACCGACGGATTGCGGCGCGCTTCCTGCGCGGTCAGTTGCCAGTCGGGCATCGAGCCGGTCGGCGAGAACACCTCGACGTGCGCGAGCACCGACAGCATGCGGTCGCGCACTTCCTTCTGGAAGCCGTTCATCACGGACAGCACGACGATCAGCGCCGCGACGCCGAGCGCGATCCCGAGCATCGACACGAGCGCGATGAAGGAAATGAAGCCGTTGCCGGTCGTGCGTTTGCCGGCGCGCGTGTAGCGCCAGCCGATCTGCCATTCGTACGGAAGTTTCAAGCGAATCCTTTCTGCTGGTTACGGCGGGGATGGCGGCCCGAGGCCGGAGCGCCGCCCGGGGCGCGGTCGAAAAAAGCGGTCGCCGGACGCAATCGGGCCCAATCGGACCGTCAGCCGGCCCGATCACGCGCGCAGTTTGCCATACAATGCGCACCATCATGCACGACCGACGCCTCCATTTTCTCGTTCCGTTCGCGCTGCCGTCGGCGGCCGATGCGGCCTCGTCCCTGCACACGCTGGACAGCCCCGCGCTCGAAAAGTTGCTCGCCCGCGCGAGCCTCGTCGAGCGCGTGGCCGGCGAGGACTTCCAGCGCACGCTGCCGCACGAGCGCTGGCTGGCCCGCCGGTTCGGCGCGACCCAGGGCAACGCCGCCGACGAGGCGCCGCTCGCGCCCTACATGCTGCTGGCGGACGGCGGCGACCCGGGCACCCAGGCCTGGGCGTGCGTCGAGCCCGTCCATGTCGAAATCGCGCACGATCACCTCGTGCTCGTCGACCCGGCGAGCCTCGCGCTCGACGACGGCGACGCCGCCGCGTTGCTGGCGGTCGCGCGCCCGCTGATCGAGGAGCTCGGCGTGCGACTGGAAGCACCGCATCCGGCGCGCTGGTACCTGTCCAGCGAGCAGCTCGCCCGCCTCGCCGGCGCCGCGCCGCTGCGCGCCAGCGGCCGCAACATCGAGATCTGGTTGCCGCACGAGGCGCACACCGGCGAACGCTCGCGGATGTGGATGAAGCTGCAGAACGAAGTGCAGATGGCGTGGTTCCAGCATCCGGTCAACGAAGCGCGCGAAGCGCGCGGGTTGCCCGCCGTCAATTCGATCTGGTTCCACGCGCAGGGCACGCTGAAGCCGGTCGGCAAGCCGTTCGCGCGCGTGCTGTCCGTGTCGCCCGCCGCGCTCGGCCTCGCGCGCGCGGCGCAGGCCGAGGCCGGCGCCGTGCCGGCCGCATTCGGCACATTGCCCGCCGCCGCCGGCGCGACGCTCGTCGAGCTGCCCACGCTGTCCGCCCCGTTCATCGAACAGGACTGGGCACGCTGGCACGACGCGCTCGCCGCGCTCGAGCGCGACTGGTTCGCGCCCGCCCTCGCCGCGCTGCAGAACGGCGAGCTGGCCGGCGTCGACTTCACGCTGTGCGGCGACACCAGCTCCGTGACGCTGCACGCGACGCGCGGCGACCTGCGCAAGTTCTGGCGCCGCCGCGCGCTGGCATCCCTGTTCGAATAACCCGACCTGTATGACCCGGATCGTTACCCGCCCCGTCGCGCCCGCCGACGCCGAAGCGCTCGCGCGCCACGGCCTGCATCCCGTCCTCGCGCGCCTGTACGCGTCGCGCGGCGTGCAGTCCCCGACCGACATCGAAACCGCGCTCGCGCGGCTCGTGCCGCCCACCGAACTGAAAGGCTGCGCGGACGCCGCGGCGCTGCTCGCCGACGCGATCGCCGACCAGCGGCGCCTGCTGGTCGTCGCCGACTACGACTGCGACGGCGCGACCGCCTGCGCGGTCGCGGTGCGCGGCCTGCGGATGTTCGGCGCGCAAATCGACTACCTGGTGCCGAACCGCTTCGAATACGGCTACGGGCTCACGCCCGAGATCGTCGAACTCGCGGCCGCGCGCAAGCCCGACCTGCTGATCACCGTCGACAACGGGATCGCGAGCGTCGCGGGCGTCGAGGCCGCGAACGCACGCGGCATCGACGTGCTCGTGACCGACCACCACCTGCCCGGCGACGCGCTGCCCGCCGCGCGCGCGATCGTCAACCCGAACCAGCCCGGCTGCGCGTTCCCGAGCAAGCACATCGCCGGCGTCGGCGTGATGTTCTACGTGCTGCTCGCGCTGCGTGCCGAGCTGCGCCGCCGCGGCGCATTCGCGAGCAAGGAGGCCGAACCGCGCCTCGACGGGCTGCTCGACCTCGTCGCGCTCGGCACCGTCGCCGACGTCGTGCGGCTCGACGGCAACAATCGCGTGCTCGTCGCACAGGGGCTGCAGCGCATCCGCAACGGCCGCATGCAGCCGGGCATCGCCGCGCTGTTCCGCGCCGCCGGCCGCGAGGCGCGCACCGCATCGGGCTTCGACCTCGGCTTCGGCCTCGGCCCGCGCCTGAACGCCGCCGGGCGGCTCTCGGACATGTCGCTCGGCATCGAGTGCCTGATCACCGACGACATCGGCCGCGCGTGGGACCTCGCGCAGCAGCTCGACGTGATGAACCGCGAGCGCCGCGAGATCGAGGCCGGCATGCAGCAGCAGGCGCTCGCCGATCTCGCCGACGTCGATCCGGCCGACGCGTGCACGATCACGCTGTTCAATCCCGAATGGCACCAGGGCGTGATCGGCATCGTCGCCGGACGGCTCAAGGAGAAATTCCACCGCCCGTCGTTCACGTTCGCGCATGCGGACGAGGCCGGCACGCGGGTCAAGGGTTCCGGCCGGTCGATTCCCGGCTTCCACCTGCGCGATGCGCTCGACCTCGTGTCGAAGCGCGAGCCCGACCTGATCGTCGCGTTCGGCGGCCACGCGATGGCGGCCGGTCTCACGCTCGACACCGACAACGTGCCGCGCTTCGCGGCAGCGTTCGAGGCCGTCGCGCGCGAATGGCTGTCCGACGACGCGCTGGCGCGCGTGATCGAGACCGACGGCGAACTGGAGGAAGCGTATTTCACGCCGCAGTTCGTCGGGCTGCTCGACGAAGCCGTCTGGGGCCAGGGCTTTCCGGCCCCGCTTTTCTCCGGCGAATTCGACGTCGTGTCGCAGTCGCTCGTGAAGGAAAAGCACCTGAAGCTGCAACTGGCGCGCGGCCGCCAGCGCTTCAACGCGATCTGGTTCAACCACACCGAGCCGCTGCCTGCGAGCGCGCTGATCGCGTACCGCCTCGTGGCCGACACGTGGAACGGCGTGACGCGCGTCCAGCTGATCGTCGAACACGCGGCCGGCTGAGCGCCGACCGGCCGGCCACCCGGCCCGCGGCGCCCGCGGGCCATGTGCGAACCACATACGAACCACATGCGCGCCGCGCCGGACGGGGCCGCGGCGCGCGCGCAAGCACACTCCGCGTCACCGGGAAACCCTGCCGATCGGCTATAATTCCGCTTTTTTACGAAGCAAGAACAGCGAACGATCATGGAAGCGGAACGTCTCAACGCGATCGAAAGCTCCCTGCTCGACCTGCGCAACCGCGCGGGCGAGCTTCGGGGGTATCTTTGACTACGACGCCAAAGCTGCGCGTCTGACCGAAGTCAACAAGGAACTCGAGGACCCGAACGTCTGGAACGATTCGAAGAACGCCCAGGCACTTGGCCGCGAGAAGAAGCTGCTCGAAGGCGTCGTCACGACGCTGACGGCGCTCGATAGCGACCTGCGCGATGCGCTCGACCTGTTCGAGCTCGCACGCGAGGAAGGCGACGAAGACACCCTCGTCGCATCGGAAGACGACGCGAAGAAGCTCGAAGCACGCGTCGGCGACATCGAGTTCCGCCGGATGTTCTCGAACCCGGCCGACCCGAACAACTGCTTCATCGACATCCAGGCCGGCGCCGGCGGCACCGAGGCGTGCGACTGGGCATCGATGCTGCTGCGCCAGTACCTGCGCTACTGCGAACGCAAGGGCTTCAAGGCCGAGGTGCTCGAAGAGTCCGACGGCGACGTCGCCGGCATCAAGAACGCGACGGTCAAGGTCACGGGCGAATACGCATACGGCTTCCTGCGCACCGAAACGGGCATCCACCGCCTCGTGCGCAAGTCGCCGTTCGACTCGTCGGGCGGCCGTCACACGTCGTTCTCGTCGGTGTTCGTCTATCCGGAAATCGACGATTCGATCGAAGTCGAGATCAACCCGGCCGACCTGCGCATCGACACGTACCGCGCATCGGGCGCGGGCGGCCAGCACATCAACAAGACCGACTCCGCGGTGCGGATCACGCACATGCCGACCGGTATCGTCGTGCAGTGCCAGAACGACCGCTCGCAGCACCGCAACCGCGCCGAAGCAATGGCGATGCTGAAATCGCGCCTGTACGAAGTCGAAATGCGCAAGCGCCAGGCCGAACAGGACAAGCTCGAATCGAGCAAGACCGATGTGGGCTGGGGCCACCAGATCCGTTCGTACGTGCTCGACCAGAGCCGCGTGAAGGACCTGCGCACGAACGTCGAAATGAGCAACACGAGAGCCGTCCTCGACGGCGATCTCGACGACTTCATCAGCGCGAGCCTCAAACAGGGCGTGTAAGCGCCGCGGCGCGGCGCGGCCCCTCCGGTCGCGCCGCCCTTCCCGTTGCGTTGCCGCACCCACTCCGAATTCCGACCATCATGACCGAACCGACCCAAACGCAGCCCGCCGTCGCGGCGGACGAAAACCAGATCATCGCCGAGCGCCGCGAGAAGCTGCGCGCACTGCGCGAGCAAGGCGTCGCCTATCCGAACGATTTCCGGCCGACGCATCACGCCGCCGATCTCCAGGTGAAATTCGCCGACTCGGACAAGGCCGCGCTCGAAGCGAACCCGGTCGAGGTGTCGGTCGCCGGCCGCATGATGCTCAAGCGCGTGATGGGCAAGGCGAGCTTCGCGACGGTGCAGGACGGTTCGGGCCAGATCCAGTTCTTCGTGACGCCGAACGACGTCGGCGCGGAAACCTACGACGCATTCAAGAAGTGGGACCTGGGCGACATCGTCGCCGCACGCGGCGTGCTGTTCCGCACCAACAAGGGCGAGCTGTCGGTCCAGTGCAAGGAACTGCGTCTGCTGTCGAAGGCGCTGCGTCCGCTGCCGGACAAGTTCCACGGCCTCGCCGACCAGGAAATGCGCTATCGCCAGCGCTATGTCGACCTGATCGTCACGCCGGAAACGCGCGATACGTTCCGCGCGCGCACCAAGACCATCGCGTCGATCCGCAAGTTCATGGACAACGCCGAGTTCATGGAAGTCGAGACGCCGATGCTGCACCCGATCCCGGGCGGCGCCGCGGCCAAGCCGTTCGTCACGCACCACAACGCGCTCGACATGCAGATGTTCCTGCGCATCGCGCCGGAGCTGTACCTGAAGCGCCTGATCGTCGGCGGTTTCGAACGCGTGTTCGAGATCAACCGCAACTTCCGGAATGAAGGCGTGTCGCCGCGCCACAACCCGGAATTCACGATGATGGAGTTCTACGCCGCGTACACGGACTACCGCTGGCTGATGGACTTCACCGAGCAGCTGATCCGCCAGGCGGCGATCGATGCGCTCGGCACCGCGACGATCCAGTACCAGGGCCGCGAGCTCGATCTCGCGAAGCCGTTCCACCGCCTGACGATCACGCAGGCGATCCAGAAGTACGCGCCGCAGTACACCGACGGCCAGCTGTCGGACGACGCGTTCCTGCGCTCCGAACTGAAGCGCCTCGGCGTCGACGTGTCGCAGCCGGCCTTCCTGAACGCCGGCATCGGCGCGCTGCAGCTCGCGCTGTTCGAGGAAACCGCCGAATCGCAGCTGTGGGAGCCGACCTACATCATCGACTACCCGGTCGAAGTGTCGCCGCTCGCACGCGCGTCGGACACGGTGCCGGGCATCACCGAGCGTTTCGAGCTGTTCATGACCGGCCGCGAGATCGCGAACGGCTTCTCGGAGCTGAACGATCCGGAAGACCAGGCCGCGCGCTTCAAGAAGCAGGTCGAGCAGAAGGATGCGGGCGACGAGGAAGCGATGTTCTTCGACGCCGACTACATCCGCGCGCTCGAACACGGGATGCCGCCGACGGGCGGTTGCGGGATCGGCATCGACCGTCTCGTGATGCTGCTGACCGACAGCCCGACGATCCGCGACGTGCTGCTGTTCCCGCACCTGCGCCGCGAAGACTGACGGCCGTGCCCGCGTGTGCGCCGCGCCCTGCGGCGCGCACGCGTCAGCTTTGTAACCACGCGTAAATCCCGCCTGCCGGCGTTCGCCGGTTTTCGATCCTCCCCCGTTTTATTCCCTCGTCGCGACGGCCTTCTCCGGGTTTTCCCTGTAGCAAACGCCGATCCCGCGCTGCAATTCGTTACACCTTGATACGGTGCGCCGCTCGCTCGTGGACGACACTCCTGTTGCGTCACCACGCATGACCACGGGACCAGAACGAGGCGCCGGAACGCCAAGTCTGCTCGCTCCCGAGCGTGGGATCCGGCCAGCGCCAACGTGCGAAACCGGGTCGACACCGGAGAAGAAAATGGACAACCAGAATCAAACCACGCCGCAAAAGCAACGCCTGCACCCCCTCATCGCGACCGCCGCAGGCGCAGTCATCGTCGCCAGCCTCGCCGCCACTGCCGCGATCACGGGCATCTTCCCGAAGGCCAGCAGCAACAACGCGCAGAACGGCCAGACCCAGGCCGCGCTGATCGCGTCGCAGCCGGCCGTCGATACGGCCGCGGCAGCCAGCGCCGCGCTCGCCGCGCAAGCGCAGCAGCAGGCAGCCGAGCAGGCCGCGCAGAAGGCTGCGGCCGAGAAGGCCGCTGCTGAGAAGGCAGCTGCGGCACAAGCCGAGCCGCGGCCCGCGCCGCGCCCGGCAGCCACGCACCACCGCCATACGCCGGCACCGCAACCGCCGCAATACGCACAACAGCCGTCCGCACCCGCGCAGCCGGCCTATTGCCAGACCTGCGGCACGGTCGTCGCGATCACGCAGACGCGCACGCCGGGCCAGAGCTCGGGGATCGGCGCGGTCGGCGGCGCAGCGGCCGGCGGCCTGCTCGGCAACCAGTTCGGTCACGGCAACGGCCGCACCGCGATGACGATCATCGGCGCGCTCGGCGGCGGTCTCGCCGGCAACCAGGTCGAGAAGCAGGTGCGCGCGGAAACCGACTACCAGGTGCAGGTCCAGATGGAAAGCGGCGCGACGCGCACGTTCACGTACCACAACCCGCCGCCGTTCGGCCAGGGCCAGCGCGTGCGGATCGAGAACGGCACGCTGGTCGGCTCGTAATGCATGACGAATCGCCGCGCGGCTCTTGCGCCGCGCGGAAATGAAAAAGGCTCGTGACGCGTCACGAGCCTTTTCTTTTTGGCGGGCGCCACGCGGTGCGGGCGTCGGCGCGAACCTCAGTCTTCGTCGTCGAAGTCCGATTCGTCGATCCAGTGAGCCTGGATCGCTTCGAGGATCTTCTCGCCCGAGTGCGCCGGGTCGTCGGTGAAGCCGTCCAGCTCGATGACCCATTGGCGCAGGTCGACGAAATTGACCCGCTGCGGATCGACGTCCGGATGCTTGTCTGCCAGCGCGATGGCGATTTCGCGCGAATCGGTCCATTTCATGGCCTGCTCTCCCGTATACGTGGCGAGTCCGCCCCGCCGATCCGTCAGTGATTTTCCTTCGCGTGGTTGATCGAGTACTTCGGGATCTCGACCACCAGGTCCGAATCTTCCTTCACGATCGCCTGGCACGACAGGCGCGATGTCGGCTCGAGGCCCCATGCCTTGTCGAGCAGGTCGTCTTCGTCCTCCTCGGACGGCTCGAGATCGTTGAAGCCCTCGCGGATCACCACGTGGCAGGTCGTGCACGCGCACGACTTCTCGCACGCATGCTCGATCTCGATCCCGTGGTCGAGCAGGTTGTCGCAAATACTCTTGCCGGGCGTCGCGTCGATCACTGCGCCGTCCGGGCACAGTTCGACGTGAGGCAGCACCACCAGTTGAGGCATGTCCGTTCCGTCAGTCAGGGTGCGGCGGCTGGCGCCGCACGGTTCAATATCGCGCGGGCCGTCGCCGGCCCGCGTGCAGTTCGTTCAGATCTCGTCGAGGCGGCGGCCCGACAGTGCGCGCTTGATGCTCTTGTCCATCCGGCGCGCCGCGAATTCGTCGGTGCCGTCGGCCAGCGTCTTGGTCGCGGTCTCGATCGCGTCCGTGTCGTCGCCCTGCGCGATCGTGCGCAGCGCCGCGACGAGCGCGTCGACCTGCGTGCGTTCGGCATCGTCGAGCAATTCGCCGTCGGCCGCCAGCGCCGCCTGCGTCGCCTCGATCATCCGCTCGGCCTCGACCTGCGCTTCGCGCAGCGCGCGTGCGCGCATGTCGATCTCGGCGGTCTTGAAGCTGTCCTCGAGCATCTTCGCGATGTCGTCGTCGGCGAGGCCGTACGACGGCTTCACGACGACCGACGCCTCGACGCCCGAATGCTGCTCGCGCGCGAACACCGACAGCAGCCCGTCCGCATCGACCTGGTAGGTCACGCGGATGCGCGCCGCACCGGCCGTCATCGGCGGGATGCCGCGCAGCTCGAAGCGCGCGAGCGAGCGGCAGTCGGCGACGAGCTCGCGCTCGCCCTGCACGACGTGGATCGCCATCGCGGTCTGGCCGTCCTTGAAGGTCGTGAATTCCTGCGCACGCGCGATCGGAATCGTCGAATTGCGCGGAATGATCTTCTCGACGAGACCGCCCATCGTCTCGACGCCGAGCGACAGCGGAATCACGTCGAGCAGCAGCCAGTCGTCGCCGCTGCCGCGATTGCCGGCGAGCAGGTCGGCCTGGATCGCCGCGCCGAGCGCGACGACCTGGTCCGGATCGAGGTTGACGAGCGGCGGCTGGCCGAAATACTTCGCGACCGCCTCGCGGATCACCGGCATGCGCGTCGCGCCGCCGACCAGCACGACGCCCTTGATGTCGGCCGGGCTCACCTGCGCATCGCGCAGGGCCTTGCGGGTCGGCGTCAGCGTACGCTGCACGAGCGGCTCGACGAGCGCGGCGAACGTGTCGTGCGAGATCGTCTGCACGAGGTGTGCACCGGTCGACAGCGTCACGTCGAGCGACGCCTGCGGCGCGGACGACAGCGCTTCCTTCAGCACGCGCACGCGATCGAGCAGCAGGCGCACGTCCTCGGGCGCGAGCGCCTTCGCGTCGATGCCGGCCTGCGCAAGTACGTGACCGAACAGCGCGTGGTCGAAATCGTCGCCGCCGAGTGCGGAATCGCCGCCCGCGGCCAGCACTTCGAATACGCCCTTCGTCAGCTTCAGGATCGACAGGTCGAACGTGCCGCCGCCGAGGTCGTACACCGCGTAGAGGCCTTCGGCCGCGTTGTCGAGACCGTAGGCGATCGCGGCCGCGGTCGGTTCGTTCAACAGGCGCAGTACGTTGAGGCCCGCGAGGCGCGCGGCGTCCTTCGTCGCCTGGCGCTGCGCGTCGTCGAAGTACGCGGGCACCGTGATCACCGCGCCGACCAGGTCGTCGCTGAGCGTGTCTTCCGCACGGTAACGCAGCGTCGCGAGAATCTCGGCCGACACTTCGACCGGGCTCTTCACGCCGTCGATCGTGCGGATCTGCACCATGCCGGGTGCATCGACGAATTCGTACGGCGCGTTCGCCGCGCCTTCGACCTCGGCCTTGCCGCGGCCCATGAAGCGCTTGACCGACACGATCGTGTTGCGCGGATCGGTCGCGGCCTGCTCCTTCGCTTCGTGACCGATGCGGCGGCCGCCCTTCTCCAGATAACGGACCACCGACGGCAGCAGCGCGCGGCCCGCTTCGTCCGGCAGCACTTCGGGCACGCTGTTGCGCACGGCCGCGACGAGCGAGTTCGTCGTGCCGAGATCGATCCCGACAGCGAGTCGCCGCTGGTGCGGCGCCGGCGCCATGCCCGGTTCGGAAATTTGCAGTAAAGCCATCTTGGTTCGTTCGGGCGCTCGGCCCGTTTGCTGCGCGTGCCGCGAGGCACGCGGTTAAGTTTCGAGGCGCTCGATCTGCGCGCCCACTTCCGACGCGACCCGTTCGATGAACATCAGCTGGCGCACGGCCTCGGCGGCGGCCTGGTCGGCCGCGCTGTCGAGCAGCGTGCCGAGGCGCTCGAGGCGCACGCGCTTTTCGTCGCGCAGCTCGGCGAGCAGCGCATCGAGCGCGTCGACGTTGCGGGCAGCCGCGGCATCCTCGATGCCTTCGCGCCACTCCATCTGCTGCATCAGGAACGCGGGCTCCATCGCGGTGTTGTTTTCGGCACCGATGTCGACGCCGCGCAGCGACAGCAGATAGGTCGCGCGCTTCAGCGGATCGCGCAGCGTGCGGTAGGCTTCGTTCGCACGGGTCGCCCATTGCATCGCGATGCGCTTTTGCGCGTCGCCGGCCGCCGCGAAGCGGTCCGGGTGCACCTGCGTCTGCACCGTGCGATAGGCGCTGTCGAGCGCCGTCTCGTCGAGCGCGAATTGCGCCGGCAGGTGAAACAGATCGAAGTGGCTGTCTTTCAGCGAAACCATCGTCGCGTTCAATTCCGGTTCGTCGCGCGGCAAACGCCGCACATTAAAAAGGCGGCCCGTGCCGCCTCTTGCCCGCATCGCGCGGAAACCCGCGTCACACGCGGAACGATTCGCCGCAGCCGCACTCGTCCTTCACGTTCGGGTTGTTGAACTTGAACCCCTCGTTCAGGCCTTCGCGTGCGAAGTCGAGCTCGGTGCCGTCGATGTACGCGAGGCTCTTCGGGTCGACGACGACCTTCACGCCATGGCTCTCGAACACCTGATCCTCGGGAGCCAGCTCGTCGACATACTCGAGCTTGTACGCGAGCCCCGAGCACCCGGTCGTGCGAACGCCAAGCCGCAGGCCCACACCCTTGCCGCGACGGACGAGGTATTTCTGGACGTGCTGTGCTGCTTTTTCGGTCAGTGTAATTGCCATGATGTCCTTGCCGCGGCGCGCCACCCGGGCCCGCCGCGATCCTTCACAAGCCGCTCGATGCCGCTCAGGCTGCTGCCTGATCGCCTTCCTTGGTGTCGTGGCGCTTCTTGTAGTCGGCCACGGCTGCCTTGATCGCGTCTTCCGCGAGAATCGAGCAGTGAATCTTCACCGGCGGCAGGGCCAGCTCTTCGGCGATCTGCGTGTTCTTGATCGACAGTGCCTCGTCGAGGGTCTTGCCCTTCACCCACTCGGTCACGAGCGAGCTCGACGCGATGGCCGAGCCGCAGCCGTACGTCTTGAACTTCGCGTCTTCGATCACGCCGTCCGCGCCGACGCGGATCTGCAGCTTCATCACGTCGCCGCAGGCCGGCGCGCCGACCATGCCCGTGCCGACCGCGTCGTCGTCTTTCGCGAACGAACCGACGTTACGCGGGTTTTCGTAGTGATCCAGAACCTTGTTGCTGTATGACATGACTCAAACTCCTTGACTCGTTACGTCTGCGTGCGCAAATCCGCCCGCGAATGTACTCAATGCGGTGTTCAGTGTGCGGCCCATTCGATCGTCGACAGATCGATGCCTTCCTGGTGCATTTCCCAGAGCGGCGACAGTTCGCGCAGCTTCGCGATCTTGCTGTTCAGCAGGTTGATCACGAAGTCGACGTCCTGCTCCGTCGTGAAGCGGCCGACCGTGAAGCGGATCGAGCTGTGCGCGAGTTCGTCGTTGCGGCCGAGTGCACGCAGCACGTACGACGGCTCCAGCGACGCCGACGTGCAAGCCGAGCCCGACGACACCGCGACGTCCTTGATCGCCATGATCAGCGACTCGCCTTCGACGAAGTTGAAGCTGATGTTCAGGTTGTGCGGGACACGGTGCTCCATGTCGCCGTTTACGTACGTTTCCTCGATCTGCGACAGGCCGCGCAGCAGCTTGTCGCGCAGCATGCGGATGCGCTCGTTCTCGGTCGCCATTTCTTCACGCGCGATGCGGAACGCTTCGCCCATGCCGACGATCTGGTGCGTCGCCAGCGTGCCCGAACGCATGCCGCGCTCGTGACCGCCGCCGTGCATCTGCGCTTCGATGCGCACGCGCGGCTTGCGGCGCACGTACAGCGCGCCGATGCCCTTCGGGCCGTAGGTCTTGTGCGCCGAGAACGACATCAGGTCGACCTTCAGCTTCGCGAGGTCGATCTCGACCTTGCCGGTCGACTGTGCGGCGTCCACGTGGAACACGATGCCCTTCTCGCGGCAGATCTCGCCGATCGTCTCGATGTCCTGGATCACGCCGATCTCGTTGTTCACGTGCATCACGGATACGAGGATCGTGTCCGGGCGCAGCGCGGCCTTGAACACGTCGAGGTCGATCAGGCCGTCTTCCTTCACGTCGAGATAGGTGACTTCGAAGCCGTCGCGCTCGAGCTCGCGGCAGGTGTCGAGCACGGCCTTGTGCTCGGTCTTCACCGTGACGATGTGCTTGCCCTTGCCCTTGTAGAAGTTCGCGGCACCCTTGATCGCAAGGTTGTCCGATTCCGTTGCGCCGGACGTCCAGATGATCTCGCGCGGATCCGCGTTCACGAGCGCAGCCACCTGTTCGCGCGCTTCCTCGACCGCGCGTTCCGCATCCCAGCCGTACGCGTGGCTGCGCGATGCCGGGTTGCCGAACTGCTCGCGCAGGTACGGCACCATCTTGTCGACCACGCGCGGGTCGACCGGCGTCGTCGCGCTGTAATCCATGTAGATGGGCAGGTGGAGAGTCTCTTGGGTCATCTGTCGCTCCGGGTATTCTGTGCAGGGACTATGTGCGTTATGGGGTGTGCGGCGCGTTCGCGCTCACGAACTCGCGATGTTGAACACCGAATTGGGACCGAGCGGCATCGTGCGCACCGGTTCGGCCGGCGCCGCGGCGGGCTCCGGCGTGCGCCGGTCGCGCAGCACCGCGGGCGCGCCCTCGCGTGCGCGCTGCTGATCGACGAGATCCTGCAGCGATACCGAATCGAGGTATTCGACCATTTTCTGGTTCAGGGTCGACCACAGCTCGTGCGTCATGCAATGGCCGTCGGGCTGCTTCGAGCCGTCGCACGTGCCTTTGCCGCCGCACTGCGTGGCGTCGAGCGGTTCATCGACCGCGATGATGATGTCGGCGACGGTGACGTCCTGCGCGCGACGCGCGAGGTTGTAGCCGCCGCCCGGGCCGCGCACGGATTCGACGATTTCATGCCTGCGCAGCTTGCCGAACAGCTGTTCGAGATACGAGAGCGAAATCCGCTGGCGCTGGCTGATGCCTGCAAGCGTCACCGGGCCCTGCTCCTGGCGCAGTGCCAAGTCAATCATCGCCGTGACGGCGAAACGGCCTTTGGTGGTGAGTCTCATGGTGTCTAGGGGACTGCAATCTTGACGATTTTGGTCAAGTATAAATATTTGACGTTTTTAGTCAAGTATCCATGTCTTCGACAGGGTATTCGCAGACCGCTGAATACCCCGCCGCGATCAGCGTGCGGCGCCGCTCCGGAGGGTGTCCAGCAGGCCCGCGCACGCGCGCTCGACCTGGTCGAGCACCTGTTCGAAGCCCTGCGCGCCGCCGAAATAAGGATCGGCCACTTCGGTCTCGGCCGCGCCCGGCGCGAATTCCATCAGGAGGCGCACCTTGTCGCGCTGCCCGGGCGGGCAGCGCCGCCGCAATTCCGCGAGATTGGCTTCGTCCATCGCCAGCAGCAGGTCGAACCGCTCGAAATCCGCCGCGCTCACCTGCCGCGCGCGCAGCGCCGACAGGTCGTAGCCGCGGATGCGGGCCGCCGCCTGCGCGCGCGTGTCGGGCGGCTCGCCGACGTGCCAGTCGCCGGTACCGGCCGAATCGACCTCGATCCGGTCGGCCAGCCCGGCCGCGTCCACCTGGTGGCGCATCACGCCTTCTGCGGTGGGCGAACGGCAGATATTGCCGAGACAGACGAAACAGATCGCAACGCGGGTCATCGCACTATCGGAAAGCGGCGGCGAGCCGCGCGGGAGAAGAACGCGCCATTATACAAAGGCGCCCGGAATCGCGCCGCCGCGCGAAGCGACGGCGGCGTGCCTTACAGCGCCTTGGGCGCGGCGAGCACGACGTCGCCGGATGCGGCCGGTAACGGTTTCGCCGCGTCGTCGACCAGACCGAACGACACCGCGCGCGCGAGTTCGGCCGATGCCTGGTGAACGGCGATCGGTCCACGCGCCGGCGCGTCGGTCATCGCGTGCAGATAAGCGGCCGCCGCGAGCGGGACGACGATTGCCAGCGGCCAGTACATCGATATTGTCTTTTTCATGATGCGGCTCCTTGACCTCATGCCCCGAAACCCGATTCCGGGGACTACAGGCAGGATTCTATAGACCGCACCTATCAAGATAAATACATGAATAGCGAACGCACTGTTGCCGCCCGATGAACAGTCGTCAGCCCAGGTGGCTTTGCGAGGCCGCGTACAGTTCGCGGAACGTCCGGCCGGTCGGCGTCGGCATGTCGCGCGTGTCCATCCAGCCGCCCATCATCGGCAGGCGCCGCAGCGAGCCGCCGTTGCTGCCCAGCCGCTCCAGGATCCGTACCGCGAGCTTGGTCGTCAGCGCGTAAAGGAGCGGCCGGCGCGCGACGAAGCCCCACGCGGCGAGCGCGGCGCGCTCGCGCCACGGCCGCAGGTGTCGCTCGACCTGTTTCTCGCGCAGCGTGTGCAGCAGGTGCGACAGCGGGATCCCGGCCGGGCACACGCTGTCGCATTCGCCGCACAGCGTCGCGGCCTGCGGCAGGTCGAGCGCACGGTCGATCCCGACGTAGCTCGGCGTCAATACCGACCCCATCGGGCCCGGATAGACCCATCCGTACGCGTGCCCGCCGACCTTCTGGTAAACCGGGCAATGGTTCATGCACGCGCCGCAGCGGATGCAGCGCAGCATCTCCTGGAATTCGCCGCCGATCAGGCCCGTGCGGCCGCCGTCGACGAGCACCACGTAGTTGTGTTCCGGGCCGTCCTCGTCGCCGGGGCCGCGCGGCCCGGTCAGCACCGAGAAGTAGTTCGAGGTCTTCTGGCCGGTCGCCGAGCGCGGCAGCAGACGCATCGCGGTCGCGAGATCCTCGAGCGTCGGCAGCACCTTCTCGATGCCCGTCACCGCGACATGCACGCGCGGCATCACCGTGCACATCCCTTCGTTGCCTTCGTTCGTGACGAGCGCAACCGACCCCGTCTCGGCGATCACGAAGTTGCCGCCCGTCACGCCCATGTCGGCCGACAGGAAATGCGGGCGCAGCACCTCGCGCGCCTCGCGCGTCATGTCCGGAATCTCGGTCAGCCGCTCGCGGTGGTGCGTGCGCGCGAACAGATCGGCGATCTCGTCCTTGTCCTTGTGCACGACGGGCGCGATGATGTGGCTCGGCGGCTCGTTGTCGTTGATCTGCAGGATGTATTCACCGAGGTCCGTCTCGATCGACTGCACGCCCATCTCGGCGAGCACCGCGTTCAGGCGCATTTCCTCGGACACCATCGACTTCGTCTTGATGACCTTCTTCACGTCGTGACGCCGTGCGATGTCGGCGACGAGCCGCGCGGCGTCCGCGGTCGTTTCCGCGAACAGCACCGTCGTGCCGCGCCGCGTCGCCTCGCGCTCGAACGCCTCGAGCCACACGTCGAGGTTCTCCAGCGCACGGTTGCGGCGCGCCTTCAGCGCGGCGCGCGTCGCCTGGAAGTCGATCGCGGTCATCGCATCGGCGCGCGCGGACACGAACTTCGTCGACAGCTTCTTCAGGTTCTGCTGCAGGCGCTGGTCGGCCAGCTTCTGGCCGGCGCGCGCCTTGAAATGCATCGATTGAACTTGCATCGCGGTATCGAGGAAAAGTAAGCGGGAACCGGGCGTCAGACGTCGCCCGCCAGCACCTGCGCGACGTGCAGCACGCGGGTGTCGCGATCGCCCGTGCGGCGCAACCGCCCTTCGATGTTCAGCATGCAGCCGAGATCGCCGAGCACGACGGCGCCCGCACCGGACGCGCGCACGTTCGCGCACTTTTCGTCCGCGATGGCCGCCGAAATGTCGCCGTACTTGACCGCGAACGTGCCGCCGAAACCGCAGCAGTGCTCGCAGTCCTTCATCTCGGTGACGGCCACGCCGCGCTGCGCGAGCAGCGCGCGCGGCTGCGCCTTCACGCCGAGCTCGCGCAGGCCCGAGCATGAGTCGTGATAGGTGACGGGACCCGTGAATTCGCCGGGGGCGAGCGTCACCTTCGCGACGTTCGCGAGGAAATCGGTCAGTTCGTAGACTTTCTGCTGGAATCGCGCATAGCGCCCCATCAGTTCGGGGTCGTCGCGGAACAGGTCGCCGTAGTGCGCGCGGATCATGCCGCCACACGAGCCCGACGGCGCGACGACGTAATCGAACTGCTCGAACTCGCGCAGCGTCTTTTCGGCGAGATCCCGTGCGAGCGCGCGGTCGCCCGAGTTGTAGGCCGGCTGGCCGCAGCAGGTTTGCGCGGGCGGCACGAACACTTCGTAGCCGGCTTCGCGAATCAGTTTCAGCGCGGAAAAGCCGATTTCCGGACGCATCAGGTCGACCAGGCAGGTCACGAACAAACCGACTCGCATACGCGCTCCTTCGAGAAAACGGCTCTCATTATCCGCCGTTTGGCCGGCAAGACCAACGCCGGCACGCGCGCAAGTGCGCGATGCCGGAAACGAGGACTTCCTCGAACGGCGTTCGCTTTTTTCACGATACGAGATACAATCGACGCAACACCGCTTGACGCGTCAACCGATTCTCCCCCGACATGAGCCAACCCACCCCGGATTCCAAAACGTCGATCCAGGTGATCGAACGCATGATGCGGCTGCTGGACGCGCTCGCCGCGCACAGCGACCCCGTCAGCCTGAAAGAGCTTGCGCAGCGCACGGAGCTGCATCCGTCGACCGCACACCGCATCCTCAACGACATGGTGACCTGCCGCCTCGTCGACCGCTCCGATCCCGGCACCTACCGGCTCGGCATGCGGCTGCTCGAACTCGGCAACCTCGTGAAGGCGCGCCTGTCGGTACGCGACGCTGCGCTGATGCCGATGCGCGAATTGCATCGCCTGACCGGCCAGACCGTGAACCTGTCGGTGCGTCAGGGCGACGAAATCGTCTATATCGAGCGCGCGTATTCCGAGCGCTCGGGGATGCAGGTCGTCCGCGCGATCGGCGGCCGCGCGCCGCTGCACCTGACGTCGGTCGGCAAGCTGTTTCTCGCGGTCGACGAAACCTCGCGCGTGCGCGCCTATGCGACGCGCACCGGGCTGTCCGGCCATACGCAGAACAGCATCACCGACATCGCGAAGCTCGAGCGCGAGCTGACACTCGTGCGCCAGCAATCGTGCGCGCGGGACAACGAGGAACTGGAGCTGGGCGTGCGCTGCATCGCGGCCGGCATCTACGACGACTCGGGCAAGCTCGTCGCGGGCCTGTCGCTGTCGGCCCCGGCGGACCGCCTGCAGGACGCGTGGCTCGGCCAGCTGAGCCGCACCGCGCTGACCATCTCGGAATCGCTCGGCTACCGGCCCGCGCCCGCGAAGGATGCCGAAGGGCTGCAACGGCACGCATGAGCCGCGCCGCCCGCAGCATGGCGCCGAACGAAAAAAGCCCCGCATCGCGGGGCTTTTTCTTTGCGGCGATCGGCACGGCGGCGAACCGCCGTGACACGCTCAGGTGCCGCCGTTCGCCGTATTGGCGGCCGTCAGGCGCTCGCCGCCGCCGGCGTCGAGCCAGTTGCGCAGGCGTGCCGCGTCGGCGAAGCGCGAATACTTGCCGAACGAATCCAGCAGCACGATCACCATCGGCCGGCCATGGATCGTCGCCTGCATCACGAGACATTCGCCCGCCTCGTTGATGAAGCCCGTCTTCTGCAGACCGATGTCCCACGAGCCGTTGCCGCGGATCAGCGCGTTCGTGCTGTTGTAGACCAGGTTGCGCTTGCCCGTATTGACGTCGTACGTGCGATCGGTCGAGAACTGCCGGATCATCGGGTACTGGTATGCCGCGTTGACCATCTTCACGAGGTCGCGTGCGCTCGACACATTCGAGCTCGACAGGCCCGTCGAATTCTCGAAGTGGGTGTCGTTCATGCCCAGCGACTTCGCCTTCGCGTTCATCGCGGCGATGAACGCCGGACGGCCGCCCGGGTAGTAGCGCGACAGCGCGGCGGCCGCGCGGTTTTCCGACGCCATCAGCGCGATGTGCAGCATGTCCTCGCGCGACAGCACCGAGCCGACCGACAGGCGCGAACCCGTGCCCTTCTCGTAGTCGCGGTCTTCGTCGGTGACTTCGATCTGGTCGGTCATCGGCGACTTCGAGTCGAGCACGACCATCGCCGTCATCAGCTTCGAGATCGAGGCGATCGGCACGACGGCGAGCGAATTCTTGTCGAACAGCGACTCGCCGGTGTTCTGGTCGACGACGTACGCGACGCTCGAGCGCAGCGCGAGCGCGTCCGGCGTGTCGTGCAGGCCGAATGCCTGGCCGACCGTCGGGCGACGCGGCTGGAACGCGACCTTGCGCACCGCGCCGCGGTGGCCGTGCACGTTCGACGCGAGCGTCGCGCGCTTGCGCGACGCCTTCGGCGCATCGGCCGACGCGACGTTGGCGGATTTCGCGGAGGCGGCCTTCACCGTCCTCTTCGTTGCCGAAGAGGAAGCGGCTTTCTTGGCGGCCTGGTGGGTCTTCGCAGTGGCGGCAAAGGCGTCAGCGGGCGCGACGGACGCGGCGGTCGCCAGCAAGGCGACGGCGACCGACACAGCCGTGCCGAGCGTCATGCTCTGCAACAATCTGCGCGGTGAAAACGATTCGGCTTTCATTGGGGTCTGGACAAAGCGGGCGGGGTTTCCGCAAGTGTAGTTAAAGCTGAAAAAAAGAGCAATATTAGGCACTTACCGATCGTCGTTAAACCGGAATGTAAGGGTCGACCAACGATGAGTCGATCAACCCTCGCGCTCCCATCGAAAAAATTCATGGGATGCGCCGCCCGACAGTACCCGTCTCCCGAATTACCACGCGGTTAATTGAGATAACGTCACTTTGGCGACGAATTAAAGCGGGGAAAGTACGTATCCGGCGTTCGGTGTACCAGGCACCGGTCTTGACCGCGGCGGCGGCACGTCGCCACGGCATGCGCATCGCGAAACGGCGCGCTTTTCGACAGGAACAGAAGCATAACGTTCCACATGCCTGTCAGGTTTACCTGTGCATGATCACGGTGCGGCGCGCCTGCCCCGGCCAAGTGCGCACCATGTGGGAACACGTCTGAAACCGATTCCGAACCGGCCGCGATAACCCGTTGTTTTATCGATAATTTGTCGCGATTGTGCAATGCACAAAAAGTGCTTGACAAGACTTTTCTCTGCCCTAAAATATGACTCATTGCTGCGTTGCACAAAGCACGCGGCGCCGAGGTTCCCCATCGTAGTGCCCTTTATCCCTGCGATCGACGTGATCGCTTTTCAGGAGCTTGACATGTCCTTGCTGACCCCCGAGCAAATCGCCGCCGCACAGAAAGCCAACCTCGAAAGCCTGTTCGGTCTGACGACCAAGGCGTTCGAAGGCGTCGAAAAGCTGATCGAACTCAACCTGCAGGTCGTGAAGTCGACGCTGACCGAAAGCCAGGAAAACGCGCAGCGCCTGCTGTCGGTGAAGGACGCACAGGAACTGATCGCGCTGCAAGCGAGCCTGTCGCAGCCGGTCGCGGAAAAGGTGCTGTCGTACAGCCGTCACCTGTATGAAATCGCGTCGTCGACGCAAGCCGAGTTCGCGAAGGTTGCCGAAGCGCAATTCGAAGAGCAGAACAAGAAGGTCCAGGCACTCGTCGACAACGTCGCGAAGAACGCTCCGGCCGGTTCGGAAACGGCTGTCGCCGCACTGAAGTCGGCACTGAACGCTGCGAACACGACGTACGAAACGGTCCAGAAGGCTGCCAAGCAAGCCGTCGAGATCGCCGAAACGAACTTCAACGCGGCTGCCGCTGTCGCGACGAAGGCTGCGAGCGCTGCTGCATCGCGCCGTTCGAGCAAGCCGGCCGCGTAAGCGTCCCCTGCTCCTGACAAAGCCGCGCACTGCGCGGCTTTTTTGTTTCCGGCGACGGGGCATCCGGGCATCCCGGTGGCGCCGGCGCGATGGCGCGGCACGGACCGGGCACTGCCGTCGGCCGCGGGCAAAAGAAAACGCCGCCGTCCGGGTATCCCGGGCGGCGGCGTTTTTCGTGGCCGGCGCGAGGCCGGCCGAGCCGATTGCGTTACTTCTTGCGTTGCGGCGGCAGGTCCGTACAGACGCCTTCGTACAGCTCGGCGGCCATGCCGATCGATTCGCCGAGCGTCGGGTGCGGATGGATCGTCTTGCCGATGTCTTCCGCGTCCGCGCCCATCTCGACGGCGAGACACACTTCGCTGATCAGGTCGCCCGCGTTCAGGCCGACGATCCCGCCGCCGATCACGCGATGGGTTTCCTCGTCGAAGATCAGCTTCGTGAAGCCTTCGTCGCGGCCGTTCGCGATCGCGCGGCCCGATGCGGCCCACGGGAACACGGCCTTGCCGTACTTGATGCCTTCGGCCTTGCACTGGTCTTCGGTCTTGCCGGCCCACGCCACTTCGGGATCGGTGTACGCCACCGACGGGATCTGCAGCGCGTCGAAGTACGCCTTTTCGCCGTGCGCGGCTTCCGCTGCGACGTGGCCTTCATGCACGGCCTTGTGCGCGAGCATCGGCTGGCCGACGACGTCGCCGATCGCGAAGATGTGCGGGACGTTCGTGCGCATCTGCTTGTCGACGTCGATGAAGCCGCGGTCGGTGACCGCGACGCCTGCCTTGTCGGCACCGATCTTCTTGCCGTTCGGGCTGCGGCCCACCGCCACCAGCACGAGGTCGTAGCGCTGCGCTTCTGCCGGCGCCTTCTCGCCCTCGAACTTCACGTAGATGCCGTCTTCCTTCGCTTCCGCGCCGACCGTCTTGGTCTTCAGCATCACGTTGCCGAAGCGCTTCGCGTTGTACTTTTCCCAGACCTTCACGAGATCGCGGTCCGCGCCCATCATCAGGCCGTCCATCATTTCGACGACGTCGATCTCGGCGCCGAGCGTCGCGTACACCGTCGCCATTTCGAGGCCGATGATGCCGCCGCCGATCACGAGCATGCGCTTGGGCAGCTGGCGCAGTTCGAGCGCGCCCGTCGAATCGACGACGCGCGGGTCTTCCGGCATGAACGGCAGCTTCACCGCCTGCGAGCCGGCGGCGATGATTGCCTGCTTGAACTTGACGACCTTCTTGCCGTTTTCGCCCTGCACTTCCATGTGATACGGATCGACGAACGCGCCGACGCCGGTGACCACTTCGACCTTGCGCGCCTTCGCCATGCCGGCGAGGCCCGTCGTCAGCTTCTTGACGACGCCGCCCTTGAAGTCGCGCAGCTTGTCGAGATCGACTTCCGGCTTGCCGAACGAGATGCCGTGCGACGCGAGCGCCGCGGCTTCGTCGATGACGAGCGCCGTGTGCAGCAGCGCCTTCGACGGGATGCAGCCGACGTTCAGGCAGACGCCGCCGAGCGTCGAGTAGCGTTCGACGAGCACCGTCTTCATGCCGAGGTCGGCTGAGCGGAACGCAGCCGAGTAGCCGCCGGGGCCGGCGCCGAGCACGAGCATGTCGCATTCGATGTCGGCGGAGCCGCTGTAGCTGCCGGCTTGCGGAGCGACGGCCGGGGCGGCGGCGGGCGCGGCGGCCGGAGCCGGTGCTGCGGCCTTTGCGGGTTCGGCTGCTTTCGCGGGCGCGGCTGCGCCTGCCGCTGCTTCGACGATGGCGATCACGGTGCCTTGCGAGACTTTCTCGCCGGCCTTGACCTTGACTTCCTTGACCGTGCCGGCGACGTCGCTGGGCACTTCCATGGAGGCTTTGTCCGATTCGAGCGTGATGAGCGTCTGCTCTTTTTCGATCACGTCGCCCGGCTTCACGTTGACTTCGATGACATCGACGCCGCTGAAATCGCCGATATCCGGAACCTTGACTTCGATGAGACTCATTACTGTCCCCTTCTTGATTAGCTGCAGACAGA
Organism: Burkholderia sp. BCC1998; assembly: GCF_905339875.1. Taxonomy (NCBI): domain Bacteria; kingdom Pseudomonadati; phylum Pseudomonadota; class Betaproteobacteria; order Burkholderiales; family Burkholderiaceae; genus Burkholderia; species Burkholderia sp. BCC1998. The sequence goes on along the minus strand of NZ_CAJPHE010000003.1, from coordinate 89,013 downwards.
GGGGGAGGAACTCGCACAAGAACCGACTACGGCCTGACAAAAGAACGCGAACCTGGGCAGGACCACCTTTGCCGTCCGCCCAAGGACGCGCCTTTCTTTTGGTTACTTTTCTTTGGAAGACAAAGAAAAGTGACCGCCGCCCCGCGCAGGGGCGACGCTAATAGACCGTTAGCGAAACAGGTTCAACGACGAGGCATGGATGACCGACACAAAACCCACGCCCCCGCGAGCCACTCCCACGCTCATCAAAGAATGATGCGACGGAAATCGGCCAGCAACGCGCCGAGATACGCATTGAACCGCGCGGCTTCCGCGCCATCGATGACGCGATGGTCATACGACAGCGACAGCGGCAGCGTGAGTCGAGGCACGAACTGCTTGCCGTCCCACACCGGCTTCATCTGCCCGCGCGACAACCCGAGGATCGCGACTTCCGGCGCGTTGATGATCGGCGTGAAGTTCGTGCCGCCGATCCCGCCGAGCGACGAGATCGAGAAGCAGCCGCCCTGCATCTGGTCCGGCTTCAGCTTGCCGTCGCGCGCGGCCTTCGACAGCTCGGCCATTTCCTTCGCGATGTCGACGAGGCCCTTCTTGTCCGCGTCGCGGATCACCGGCACGACGAGGCCGTTCGGCGTGTCCGCGGCAAAACCGACGTGGTAGTACTGCTTGAACACCAGGTTGTCGCCGTCGAGGCTCGCGTTGAAGGTCGGGAACTTCTTCAGCGCGGCGACGACCGCCTTGATCACGAACGCGAGCATCGTGAACTTCACGCCCGCCTTCTCGTGCTCCTTGTTCAGCTGCACGCGCAACGCTTCGAGCTCGGTGATGTCCGCTTCGTCGTTGTTCGTGACGTGCGGGATCATCACCCAGTTGCGATGCAGGTTCGCGCCCGAGATCTTCTTGATGCGCGACAGCGGCTTCGCCTCGAACGGGCCGAACTTCGAGAAGTCGACCTTCGGCCACGGCAGCAGGTTCAACTCGCCGCCGCCTGCCGGCGCGGCTGCCGCGGCCGGTGCCGCGCGCTGGCCCGTCATCACGCCCTTCACGAAGCCGGTGATGTCGTCCTTCGTGATGCGGCCCTTCGGACCGCTACCCTGCACGCGTGCGACCTCCACGCCGAGCTCGCGCGCGAACTTGCGCACGGACGGCGATGCGTGGCTCGCGCGGTACTCGCCCGACGCTGCGGCGGCCGGCGCGGCAGCAGCAGCCGGAGCCGGTGCAGCCTTCGCGGGTGCCGGTGCGGCGGCGGGTGCCGGCGCGGCAGCGGCCGGAGCCGGTGCGCTCGCCTGCGGCGCGGCGGCAGGCGCGCCGCCAGCGGCGTCGAGCAGCACGATCAGCGTGCCTTCGGACACCGAATCGCCCACCTTGACCTTGATTTCCTTCACGACGCCGGCGGCCGGGCTCGGCACGTCCATCGTCGCCTTGTCGGACTCGAGCGTGACGAGCGACTGCTCCTTCTCGACCGTGTCGCCGACCTTCACGCCGATCTCGATCACCGGGACGTCCTTGTAGTCGCCGATGTCGGGCACCTTCACCTCGAGCGTGCCGCCCGACGCTGCCGGCGCGGCAGCCGGCGCGGCTGCAGCCGGTGCCGGTGCGGGCGCTGCCGCCGGAGCCGGTGCGGCTGCCGGCGCGGCCGCACCGTTCACCTGAGCGGCGGCGCCGCCTTCGAGCAGGACGATCAGCGAGCCTTCCGACACGGAATCGCCCACCTTGATCTTCACTTCCTTGACCGTGCCGGCTGCCGGGCTCGGGACGTCCATCGTCGCCTTGTCCGACTCGAGCGTGACGAGCGACTGCTCGGGCTCGACCGTGTCACCCACCTTCACGAGCACCTCGATGACGGGCACGTCCTTGTAATCGCCGATATCCGGCACCTTCACTTCGATCGCTTGACTCATCTTTTTGTGTCTCCATGGCCGCGCGCGCCCCTCCCGGAAGCGGCGCGCGGCATCACACGGCGCGTGTGCGTTAAACGGTCATCGGGTTGGGCTTGGACGGATCGAGGTTGTACTTGGCAATCGCGTCCGCGACCACCTTGCGCTCGATCGTGCCTTCGTCGGCCAGCGCGTTCAGCGCGGCGACGGTGACCCAGTGACGGTCGACTTCGAAGAAGTGACGCAGCTTCTCGCGGGTGTCCGAACGACCGAAGCCGTCCGTGCCCAGCACGACGAAGCGGCGATCGATCTGGCCGCGGATCTGGTCGACCAGCGCGCGCACGTAGTCGGTCGATGCGATGACCGGACCCTGCGTGTCCTTCAGGCACTTCTGCACGTGCGACAGGCGACGCTCCTCGGTCGGATGGAGCAGGTTCCAGCGCTCGATCTCGTGGCCTTCACGCGCGAGTTCGGTGAAGCTCGGCACGCTCCACAGGTCGGCCGCGACGCCCCAGTCGTTCTTCAGCAGGTCGGCGGCAGCGATCACTTCGTTGAAGATCGTGCCCGCGCCGAGCAGTTGCACGCGCGGCGCCTTCGCGTCCGCGTCGGCCTTCTTGAACGCGTACATGCCCTTGATGATGTCGGCCGCCACGTGCTCGCCCTGCGGAATCGCCGGGTGCTCGTAGTTCTCGTTCATCACCGTGATGTAGTAGTACACGTCTTCCTGCTCCTGCACCATGCGGCGCAGGCCGTCCTGGACGATCACCGCGAGTTCGTAGCCGAACGTCGGGTCGTAGCTGATGCAGTTCGGCACCGATGCGGCCCACAGGAGCGAGTGACCGTCTTCGTGCTGCAGGCCTTCGCCGTTCAGCGTCGTGCGGCCCGCGGTGCCGCCGAGCAGGAAGCCGCGCGAGCGCATGTCGCCCGCCGCCCATGCCAGGTCGCCGATCCGCTGGAAGCCGAACATCGAATAGAAGATGTAGAACGGCACCATGATCTCGCCGTGCGTCGAATACGACGTCGCCGCCGCGATCCAGTCGCACATGCCGCCCGCTTCGTTGATGCCTTCCTGCAGGATCTGGCCGGTTTCCGATTCCTTGTAGAACATCAGCTGGTCGGAATCTTCCGGCACGTACTTCTGGCCTTCCTGGTTCCAGATACCGATCTGGCGGAACAGGCCTTCCATGCCGAACGTGCGCGATTCGTCCGGGACGATCGGCACGACGCGCTTGCCGAGCGCCTTGTCCTTCAGCAGGATGTTCAGGATCCGCACGAACGCCATCGTCGTCGAGATCTCGCGGCCTTCGCCCGTGCCCTTCAGCAGCGGCTCGAATGCGTCGAGTGCCGGCACCGGCAGCGACGTCGCCTTCTCGCGGCGATGCGGCAGGTAGCCGCCGAGGTCCATGCGCTTCTGGCGCATGTATTCGAGTTCCTTCGAGCCTTCCTCGAACTTCAGGTACGGCACGTCGGCGATCTGCTCGTCGGTGATCGGCAGGCGGAACTGGTCACGGAACTTCTTCAGTTGCTCGACCGGCAGCTTCTTCTGCTGGTGCGTGATGTTCATCGCCTGGCCCGACTCGCCCATCCCGTAGCCCTTGATGGTCTTCGCGAGGATGACGGTCGGCGCGCCCTTCGTGTTGGTCGCTTCGTGGAACGCCGCGTAGATCTTGTGCGGATCGTGGCCGCCGCGGTTCAGCGCCCAGATGTCGTCGTCCGACCAGTCGGCGACGAGCGCCTTCAGTTCAGGCGTGTTGAAGAAGTGTTCGCGTACGAACGCGCCCGACTCCGACTTGTACGTCTGGTATTCGCCGTCGACGACTTCCATCATGCGGCGCATCAGCGCGCCCGTCTTGTCGCGTGCGAACAGCGCATCCCAGCGGCTGCCCCAGATGACCTTGATCACGTTCCAGCCGGCGCCGCGGAATTCCGATTCCAGTTCCTGGATGATCTTGCCGTTGCCGCGCACCGGGCCGTCGAGACGCTGCAGGTTGCAGTTGATCACGAACACGAGGTTGTCGAGCTTCTCGCGGCTCGCCATGCCGATCGCGCCGAGCGATTCCGGCTCATCCGTCTCGCCGTCGCCGAGGAACGCCCAGACCTTGCGGCCGGCGGTCTTCGCGATGCCGCGCGATTCCAGGTACTTCATGAAGCGTGCCTGGTAGATCGCCATGATCGGGCCGAGACCCATCGACACCGTCGGGAACTGCCAGAAGTCCGGCATCAGCCACGGGTGCGGGTACGACGAGATGCCCTTGCCGTCGACTTCCTGGCGGAAGTTGTCGAGCTGCTCTTCCGACAGGCGGCCGAGCAGGAACGCGCGCGAGTACACGCCCGGCGACGAGTGGCCCTGCACGAACACGAGATCGCCGCCATGCTGGTCGGACGCCGCGTGCCAGAAGTGGTTGTAGCCGACGTCATAGAGCGTCGCGGCCGATGCGAACGACGCGATGTGGCCGCCGACGTTCGTATCCTTGCCGGCGCGCAGCACCATCGCCAGCGCGTTCCAGCGCGTGTACGAACGGATGCGGTGCTCGAGGTCCTGGTCGCCCGGAATCTTCGCCTGGGCTTCGACCGGGATCGTGTTGATGTACGGGGTGTTGGCGGAGAACGGCAGGTGTTCGCCGTGCATGCGGGCGAACTCGATCTGCTTTTCGATCAGGTAATGCGCGCGGCCGGTGCCCACCGAGGAGATCACGCCGTCGAGCGACTCGAGCCATTCAACGGTTTCTTGCGGGTCGTCGTCACGTTCGGCGGCGACATATTTCATCACTTCGTTCGGTACAGCGGACATTCTCGTCTCCTGGGTCCTGGAATGTGAGGATCGCTCTCGTGCAGACGACGCGGCGCGGCCTGCGGGCAAGCTCCGACGGATTGTAATGAGCGTCGCCGGCCCCGCGCAACAGAATTTTCGAATTATGAGATCTTTTCTCGTAATGCGGAATATTGCTGCGCTGCACCCTTGCGGCGGGCCTCTCCGGCACGCGCCGCGGGCATAAATCCGTTTCCGTTCAACATATCCGGTATAGGTTTTCCATGTATTGCGCTGCGCTACAATCCTGCCATGTTGACCGATCGGCTTTTCGCACGCTCGGCGCGACCGTCGGGCCCGCCGGCGGAGTCGCAGCCGTCCCGCTGGCACCACGGACCGTGGTGGTCCAATTCCTATTTGCTGACGCCGCTGCTGTCGATCCTCGTGTTCCTCGTGGTGATGAGCCTCATTCTATGGAGCCTCAATCGCCGCGAACAGCAGCAGCAGGAAGACACCCTGTTCCGTAACGTCGCGTGGGCGCAGCAGCAGATCCGCCTGTCGATGACGGGCGCGCAGGAGCAGCTGCAGGCGCTGTCGCGCGATCTCGCGTCCGGCCGCCTCGACCAGAACGCATTCCAGATGGCCGTCGCGGACGTGATGCAGACGCATCCGGAAATCCTCTATCTGAACTGGTACACCGCGCCCGGCGTGCAGCGCTGGCCGACCGTGCATCCTCCGCTGCTCGGCCAGCGGCTCGCGAAACCCGGCGACGCGCAGATGCAGGACGCCGTGCGCGGCGCGTACGACGAAGCGCGCAGCACGCGCCGCCAGGCCTATTCGCCGCTGATCTACGACGACTTCGGCAACGGCTTCATCACGCTGCAGACGCCCGTGATGCGCGGCGACCGCGAATATCTCGGCTCGCTCGCCGCGGTGTTCTCGGTCGAAGGAATCCTGAAGCACGACATCCCGCAGGAGCTGTCGTCGAAGTACAAGATCTCGATCACCGACTCGAACAACCGCGAGCTGTCGTCCACGTCGACGCGCCCGCGCCTGCCGCGCGACTCCCACTACGACCTGCCGCTCGACCCGCCCGGCCAGGGGCTGACCGTGCGCGTGTACGCGTTCCCGCAGCTCACGAACCTGACCAACAACACGCTCGTGTGGCTCGTGGCCGGCCTGTCGTGCTTCGTGCTGTGGAGCCTCTGGAGCCTGTGGAAGCACACGCGCCAACGCTTCGAGGCACAGCAGGCGCTGTATGCGGAGGCGTTCTTCCGCCGCGCGATGGAGAATTCGGTGCTGATCGGCATGCGCGTGCTCGACATGCACGGCCGCATCACGCACGTGAACCCCGCGTTCTGCCGGATGACGGGCTGGGACGAAACCGACCTCGTCGGCAAGGTCGCACCGTTCCCCTACTGGCCGCGCGACTCGTATCCCGAAATGCAGCGCCAGCTCGACATGACGCTGCGCGGCAAGGCACCGAGCTCGGGCTTCGAGCTGCGCGTGCGGCGCAAGAACGGCACGCTGTTCCATGCGCGCCTCTACGTTTCGCCGCTGATCGACAGCTCCGGCCGCCAGACCGGATGGATGTCGTCGATGACCGACATCACCGAGCCGAAGCGCGCGCGCGAGGAACTCGCGGCCGCGCACGAGCGCTTCACGACGGTGCTCGAAAGCCTCGACGCCGCGGTATCGGTGCTGGCCGCCGACGAAGCCGAGTTGCTGTTCGCGAACCGCTACTACCGCCACCTGTTCGGGATCCGCCCGGACGGCCACCTCGAGCTGTCGGGCGGCGGCTTCGACCGCGCGCAGGCGTCGTCCGACTCGATCGACATGGTCGATGCGTTCGCGGGCCTGCCGGCCGCCGCGCTGACGAGCAGCACGGCAGACGCGCAGGAGGTGTACGTCGAGAGCATCCAGAAGTGGTTCGAGGTGCGCCGCCAGTACATCCAGTGGGTGGACGGACACCTCGCGCAGATGCAGATCGCGACCGACATCACGACCCGCAAGAAGGCGCAGGAACTCGCGCACCAGCAGGAAGAGAAGCTGCAGTTCACGAGCCGATTGATGACGATGGGTGAAATGGCGTCGTCGATTGCGCACGAATTGAATCAGCCGCTCGCCGCGATCAACAACTATTGCTCGGGCACGCTCGCGCTCGTGAAGAGCGGCCGCGGCACGCCCGAGACGCTGCAGCCCGCGCTGGAAAAGACCGCGCAGCAGGCGCTGCGCGCGGGGATGATCGTCAAGCGGATCCGCGAATTCGTGAAGCGCAGCGAGCCGAAGCGCCAGCCGGCGCGGGTCGCGGACATCGTCGCCGACGCAGTCGGGCTCGCCGAAATCGAGGCCAGGAAGCGCAGGATCCGGATCGTCACGGAAATCCTCGCAAGAATGCCTATTATTTATGTCGACCCCGTGCTGATCGAGCAGGTGCTCGTGAACCTGATGAAGAACGCGGCCGAGGCGATGGCCGACGTGAAGCCGGCGTCGGCGGACGGCGTGATCCGCGTCGTCGCCGACATCGATGCGGGTTTCGTCGACATCCGCGTGATCGACCAGGGTCCGGGCGTCGACGAAGCGACCGCCGAACGCCTGTTCGAACCGTTTTACAGCACCAAGTCCGACGGCATGGGCATGGGGCTGAACATCTGCCGTTCGATCATCGAATCGCATCGGGGGCGTCTGTGGGTGGTCAACAATGTCGAACCGGACGGCCGCATTTCCGGCGCGACATTCCACTGCAGCCTGCCCATTGGGGAACCCGCTGATCTCGGCCAAGGGGGGCGCGAGGCATCGGCATCACATACCGTTACGGGAGAACTATGAATAGCCCTGTCACCACCACTCAGGAAACTGTCTTCGTCGTCGACGACGACGAAGCCGTACGGGACTCGCTGCGCTGGCTGCTGGAGGCGAACGGCTATCGCGTGCAATGTTTCTCGAGCGCCGAGCAGTTCCTCGATGCGTACCAGCCGGCGCAGCAGGCCGGCCAGATCGCCTGCCTGATCCTCGACGTGCGGATGTCGGGCATGAGCGGCCTCGAGCTGCAGGAGCGCCTGATCGCCGACAACGCCGCGCTGCCGATCATCTTCGTCACGGGCCACGGCGACGTGCCGATGGCCGTGTCGACGATGAAAAAGGGTGCGATGGACTTTATCGAGAAACCGTTCGACGAGGCCGAGCTGCGCAAGCTCGTCGAGCGGATGCTCGACAAGGCCCGAAGCGAAAGCAAGAGCGTCCAGGAACAGCGCGCGGCGAGCGAGCGCCTGTCGAAGCTGACCGCGCGCGAGCAGCAGGTGCTCGAGCGGATCATCGCCGGCCGCCTGAACAAGCAGATCGCCGACGATCTCGGGATCAGCATCAAGACGGTCGAAGCGCACCGCGCGAACATCATGGAAAAGCTCAACGTCAACACGGTCGCCGATCTGCTGCGCCTCGCGCTGTCGAAGAAGCAGGCCTGAACGTTGCGCGCGGCCGCCGGGCGCCTGCCCGGCCGGCCGCACCGCCGCGCCGCGCGATGCGGCCCACTCGCGCGGCACGGTCCGGCGCCACCTCCCGGGGCGCCGGCACCGCCGCCATGACGCTTTCCTTGTATTCGCTGTCGGACGACGGCAGGCGACCGGTATAATTGCGTGTTTTGCTGCGGCGTTTCGCGCGCCGTACGCCCGCATTCCAACTTCCCGGCAGGACCACCACCATGACAGCCCTCCTCATCGACGGCAACGCCCTCTCGAAGACCTTGCGCGCGCAGGCCGCCGAACGCGCCGCCGCCCTGACCGCACGCGGCCACCAGCCCGGCCTCGCGGTGATCCTCGTCGGCGCCAACCCGGCGAGCGAAGTCTACGTGCGCAACAAGATCAAGGCGTGCGAGGACAACGGCTTCTTCTCGCAGAAGGATGCGTATCCGGACACGCTGTCGGAAGCCGACCTGCTCGCGCGCATCGATGAACTGAACCGCGACCCGAAGATCCACGGCATCCTGGTCCAGCTGCCGCTGCCCGCGCACATCGACAGCCACAAGGTGATCGAGGCGATCGCGCCGGAGAAGGACGTCGACGGCTTCCACGTGGCGAACGCCGGCGCACTGATGACGGGCAAGCCGCTGTTCCGCCCGTGCACGCCGTACGGCGTGATGAAGATGTTCGAAGCGCACGGCATCCCGCTGCAAGGCGCCAACGCCGTCGTGATCGGCCGCTCGAACATCGTCGGCAAGCCGATGGCGATGCTGCTGCTCGAAGCCGGCGCGACCGTGACGATCTGCCACAGCAAGACGCGCGACCTCGCCGCGCACACGCGCCAGGCCGACGTCGTGGTCGCCGCGGTCGGCAAGCGCAACATCCTGACGGCGGACATGGTCAAGCCGGGTGCGACGGTGATCGACGTCGGCATGAACCGCGACGACGCGGGCAAGCTGTGCGGCGACGTCGACTTCGCCGGCGTGAAGGAAGTCGCCGGCCACATCACGCCGGTGCCGGGCGGCGTCGGCCCGATGACCATCACGATGCTGCTGATCAACACGATCGAAGCCGCCGAGCGCGCCGCCGCGGCCGCCTGAGCGCCTTCGCCCCTCTCGCCCGTCCAGCCGGCGCGCATGCGTGCGCCGGCGTCCCGTCGGCCGCCCGTCGCGGCCGCGTCAGCGCCCTGCCACACTGCCGCGCTCCGCTTCATTCCGCCCCTTTCGACCCTTTCGGGCTCCGCGTCGCCCAGCGCCAATCGCCTCGTTAGAAACTAACGATTGGAAAGCGCGCGATGCGCCCCAATAATGTCGATATCGGGCGCCGCCGCATCGCGCCTCACCCTTTTCACCCCGGTTCATCCGGCAACAGACAGGGAGTCTTAATGTCCGCCAGCGCCAACACCAATCCGCTCCTCGATTTCTCCGGCCTGCCCCGCTTCGGCGAGATTCGTCCGGAACACGTGACGCCCGCGCTCGACACGCTGCTCGATGCCGCCAACCGCGCGGTCGACACGGCGAGCGCACCCGCGACGCCGGCGACCTGGGCCGCGATCGTCGAGACGGTCGAGCAGGCGACGGAGCCGCTCGGGCGCGCATGGGGCGTCGTCGGCCACCTGAACGCGGTCGCCGATACGCCGGAGCTGCGCGCCGCGTACGGCGAAAACCTGCCGCGCGTGACCGAATTCTGGTCGAGCGTCGGCCAGAACCTCGCGCTGTACGAGAAGTACAAGGCGATCGCCGCGAGCGCCGAATACGCGACGCTGTCCGCCGAGCGCAAGAAGATCCTCGACAACGCCCTGCGCGATTTCCGCCTGTCGGGCGCCGAGCTGCCCGAGGATCAGAAGCCGCGTTTCGCGGAATTGCAGGAGCAGCAGGCCGCGCTGTCGAAGGCGTTCTCCGACCACGTGCTCGACGCGACCAACGCGTATGCGTATTTCGCGCAGGACGAGGCCGAGCTGGCCGGCCTGCCGGGCGATGCGATCGAAGCGGCCCGCGAGGCCGCGCAGAAGGAAGGCAAGGAAGGCTGGAAGTTCACGCTGCACTTTCCGTCCTACTTCCCGGTGCTGCAGTACGCCGAGAACCGTGCGATGCGCGAGACGCTGTACCGCGCGTATGCGACGCGCGCGTCCGAACTCGGGCCGCAATACGGCGGCGGCAAGGCCGAGTGGGACAACACGGCGATCGTCGCGGACGAGCTGAAGCTGCGCCGCGAAGAGGCGCAGATGCTCGGCTACCGCAACTTCGCCGAAGTGTCGCTCGCGCCGAAGATGGCCGAATCGCCGCAACAGGTGATCGCGTTCCTCGAGGATCTCGCGACGCGCGCGCGTCCGCACGCGGACAAGGACTGGGACGAACTGCGCGCGTTCGCCGCGACGGAACTCGGCCTGACCGAGCTCGCCCCGTGGGACGTCGCGTTCGCGGCCGAGCGGCTGCGTCAGCAGCGCTACGCGTTCTCGGAAAACGAGGTCAAGCAGTACTTCCCGGAACCGGCCGTGCTGAAGGGCCTGTTCAACGTCACCGAAACGCTGTTCGGCGTTCGGATCAAGCCGGACGACGCACCGGTGTGGCACAAGGACGTGCGCTTCTTCCGCGTGGAGAACCGCGACGGCTCGCTCGTCGCGCAGTTCTATCTCGACCTGTACGCACGCGAAGGCAAGCGCGGCGGCGCGTGGATGGACGATGCGCGTGCGCGCGCCAAGCGCGGCGACGCGGTGCAGACGCCGGTCGCGTACCTGACCTGCAACTTCTCGGCACCCGTCGGCGGCAAGCCCGCCTGCTTCACGCACGACGAGGTCATCACGCTGTTCCATGAATTCGGCCACGGGCTGCATCACATGCTCACGCGCGTCGACGAGCTCGGCGTGTCGGGCATCAACGGCGTCGAATGGGATGCGGTCGAGCTGCCGTCGCAGTTCATGGAGAATTTCTGCTGGGAATGGGACGTGCTGTCGTCGATGTCGTCGCACGTCGATACGGGCGCCGCGCTGCCGCGCGAGCTGTTCGACAAGATGATCGCCGCGAAGAACTTCCAGAGCGGCCTCGGCACGCTGCGCCAGATCGTGTTCTCGATGTTCGACATGCTGCTGCACGTCGACTTCGACCCGGCCGGCACGACCGGCGTGAATGCGTTCGCGCGCGAGATCAACGAGCGCTACCACGTGATCCCGCAGGCCGCGTTCTCGCGCTGGCCGAACACGTTCAGCCACATCTTCGCGGGCGGCTATGCGGCCGGCTACTACAGCTACAAGTGGGCCGAGGTGCTGTCGGCCGACGCGTACGCGGCGTTCGAGGAAGCGGCCGCCGCCAGCGGCAGCGTGCTCGACGCGGCGACCGGCACGCGCTATCGCCGCGAAATCCTCGAAGTCGGCGGCAGCCGGCCGGCGATGGATTCGTTCAAGGCGTTCCGCGGCCGCGAGCCGGAAATCGACGCGCTGCTGCGTCACAACGGGATGGCCTCGCCCGCGCACTGAGCGCGCGCTGTCCGGCTTGTCCGGTTGCATCGAAAGGCACCGCTGCGGCGGTGCCTTTTTTCATGGCGTGGGAGGTTTGTCGTTGGCGGTGTTCGCCTCGTTCGCCTCGTTCGCCTCGTTCGCCTCGTTCGCCTCGTTCGCCTCGTTCGCCTCGTTCGCCTCGTTCGCCTCGTTCGCGCCGTTCACGTCGTTCGGGTCGGTTGCGTCGGTTGCCGCGTTGGCGTTGGCGTTGGCGTTGGCGTTGGCGTTGGCAGCGGCAGCGGCAGCGGCAGCGGCAGCGGCAGCGGCAGCGGCAGCGGCGTCAGTATCAGCCCCCTCGTCCGCATCGTCCGCATCGTCATCGAACAGCGAAAACTGCCCGTGACGTTCGGCCGTGTCCTCGTCGATGCGCACGCCCACGCCGAGCAACCGCACGGCCTGCGCGCGCCGTTGCAGCCCCTTCGCGAGCAGCGTGACGGCCGTCTGCGCGTTCGTCGCGTCGGCCACGCACTCGACCGTCGTACGCTGGAAATCGGCGAAGCGGATCTTCACGTAAAGCTTGCGGATCGTGCGGGCCGCGCCGGCGCGCGCGATGCGCGCGTCGAGCTGCACGACGAGGCGGCGGATCTCGTCCGCGCATTGCTCGAGCGTCGTCAGGTCGGTCACGTAGGTCGTCTCGACGCTGACCGACTTGCGCTCCTGGTCGGCCCGCACCGGCCGCTCGTCGATGCCGCGCGCCAGCTGGTACAGCCGCCGGCCGAACGCACCGAACTCGCGATGCAGGTCGATCAGCGACCAGCCGCGCAACTGCGCGCAGGTCTGGATGCCGAGCCGGTCGAGCCGCGCGGCCGTCACCTGGCCGACGCCGTGCAGCTTGCGCACCGGCAGCGCCGCGACGAACGCATCGACCTCATGCGGCCGCACGACGAACAGGCCGTCGGGCTTGTTCCAGTCGGACGCGATCTTCGCGATGAACTTGTTCGGCGCGACACCCGCCGACACCGTCACGCCGACCGTGTCGTACACGCGCTGGCGAATCTCCCGCGCAATCAGCGTGGCGCTGCCCTGGCACAGCTGCGAACCGCTGACGTCGAGGTACGCCTCGTCGAGCGACAGCGGCTCGACGTCGTGCGTGTAGTCGCGATAGATCGCCATGATCTGCCGCGACGCCGCACGGTACTTGTCCATCGCGGACGGCAGGATCAGCAGGTCCGGACACTTGCGCATCGCGAGCGCCGACGACATCGCGGAATGCACGCCGTAGCGCCGCGCCTCGTAGTTGCAGGTCGCGATCACGCCGCGCTGGTCGGGCCGGCCGCCGACGGCGAGCGGCCGGTTGCGCAGCGACGGGTCGTCGCGCATCTCGACCGACGCGTAAAAGCAGTCGCAGTCGCAGTGGATGATCTTGCGCACGCGCGACGGCGCGTCGCCGGGCGGCGACCCGCGCGGATCGGCAGGCGGGATGATGGTCGGATTCACGGTGCCGATACTGTACAAAAACACAGTGCCCGTTTCAACTGTCGCGTGCTGCCGCGTTCGGCCGACGCCCGGCGCAGCCGGACCGCCTCGGATCGCCTCCGCCCGCTCGCCGGCCACCCCCGACCGGCAATGCCGTACCGGTCCGCTTCGCGCGGATCGTACCGCCGCGCGCCCGGGCCGGCCCCTATACTCGTCTGCCACGACATATGAAACGCACAGGTGACGGATGAAAACGATCGGACTCATCGGCGGGATGAGCTGGGAATCGTCGGCCGAGTACTACCGGATGATCAATCGCCATTCGAAGGCGCTGCACGGCGGCCATCACAACGCGAAGAGCGTGCTGGTCACGGTGGATTTCGCGGAGATCGAAGCGCTGCAGCGCGCGCAGGACTGGGCGGCGCTCGGCGAACGGATGGCCGATGCCGCGCGTCGGCTCGAAGCGGCCGGCGCCGATCTCGTCGTGCTGACGACCAACACGATGCACCGCGTGCACGGCGCGATCGAGGCTGCCGTATCGCTGCCGTTCCTGCACATCGCCGACCCGACCGGCGCCGCGCTGCGCGCCGCCGGCGTCGAGCGCGTCGCGCTGCTCGGCACGCGCTACACGATGGAGCTGCCGTTCTATGCGGAGCGCCTGCGCGACAAGTTCGGCCTCGACGTGCTGGTGCCGGACGAATCCGCGCGCAACGACGTGCACCGGATCATCTACGACGAGCTGTGTCATGGCGTGATCGATGCCGGGTCGCGCGCGACCTACGTGTCGATCATCGAGGAACTGGCGAAACGCGGCGCGCAGGCGGTGATACTCGGCTGTACGGAAATCACGCTGCTGATCGGCGCGGACGATGTGCCGCTGCCGGTGTTCGATACGACCGCGCTGCATGCGAAGGCGGCGGTCGAGTGGGCGGCGGGCTGAAAACAAAAAACCCGGCACGGGGCCGGGTTCCTGTCGACGAAGCGCGCATCGGTCACTTGCGCTGCACATCGTCTGGTGTGCTTGGTTGCGGGGGTAGGATTTGAACCTACGACCTTCGGGTTATGAGCCCGACGAGCTGCCAGACTGCTCCACCCCGCGTCAGAGAAATAAATTATAGGGTGATGAAGCACTCACGTCAATACTTTTGTCACAAATTCTTCGCGGGCCGTCGATATCGACACGCACGGCACCGGCTTCGCATCGTGTGTCGCGCGCGTTCGCGCCCCGTGCTCGCGGTAAGATGGCGGCCTTCGCATTCACCCCGCACGCATTCCCGTTCATGAAAATCGCCACCTGGAACGTCAACTCGCTCAACGTCCGCAAGCAGCACGTGCTCGACTGGCTCGCGCAAAGCGGAGCCGACGTGCTGTGCCTGCAGGAACTGAAGCTGCCGGACGAGAAATATCCGCGCGCCGATCTCGAAGCGATCGGCTACCGCAGCTGGTTCGCGGGCCAGAAGACCTACAACGGCGTCGCGATCCTCGCGCGCGACACGCTCGCCGTCGACGAATCGGACGTCGTGCGCAACATCCCCGGCTTCGACGACGCGCAGCAGCGCGTGGTCGCCGTGACGGTCGAAGGCGTGCGCATCGTGTCCGCGTATTTCCCGAACGGCCAGGCACCCGACTCCGACAAGTTCGTCTACAAGATGCAGTGGCTCGATGCGCTGCACGCGTGGCTGGGCACCGAGATGCAGCGCTACCCGAAGCTCGCGCTGCTCGGCGACTACAACATCGCGCCGGAAGACCGCGACGTGCACGACCCGGCGAAATGGGAAGGCCAGAACCTCGTGTCGCCGCAGGAGCGCGCGCATTTCGCGAAGCTGATCGAACTCGGCTTCGTCGATGCGTTCCGCCGCTTCGAGCAGCCCGAGAAGACCTTCACGTGGTGGGACTACCGGATGTTCGCGTTCCGCCGCAACGCGGGGCTGCGCATCGACCACATCCTGCTGTCGCCGGCGCTCGCCGAAACCTGCACGTCGTGCGAGGTCGATCGCGTGCCGCGCACGTGGGAACAGCCGTCCGACCACACGCCTGTGATCGCGGTCGTCAGCTGAACGCCCTGCCCGCTCGCGCCTGCGCTCAACCGCGCGCGGGCGCGGGCCCGAGATGCGCCCACAGGAAACCGAATTCCGCCGCGTCGGATTCGGCCCGCTCAAGATCGTCGGCGCTGCCGTGGCCGCCGTCGGTGTTCTCCCAGTACCACACCCGTTCGTGTCCGAGCGCATGCATGCGCGCGGCCATCTTGCGCGCATGCGCGGGATGCACGCGGTCGTCGCGGGTCGACGTCGTCAGCAGCAGCGGCGGATACGCAACGCCTTCGCGCACGCGGTGATACGGCGAGTAGGCGGCGAGCGCCGCGCCCTCGCGCGCATCGTCCGGATCGCCGTACTCGTCGAGCCACGCGGCGCCCGCGTGCAGCTTCGGATAGCGCCGCATGTCGAGCAGCGGCACGCGGCACAGCACCGCGCCGAACAGTTCCGGGCGCTGCACCATGCATGCGCCGACCAGCAGCCCGCCGTTGCTGCCGCCCTCGATGCCGAGTTGCGCGGCCGTCGTCACGCCGGTGCGGATCAGGTCCTCGGCCACCGCGATGAAATCGTCGAACGAGCGCTGCCGATGCTCGCGTTGCGCGTCGACGTGCCAGCCCGGTCCGAATTCGCCGCCGCCGCGGATGTGCGCGAACGCCGCGACGCCGCCGCGTTCGAGCCATGCGATGCCGAGTGCATCGCTGTAGCCCGGCAGATTCGGAATCGCGAAGCCGCCATAGCCTGACAGCAGGCACGGCCGCGCGACGCGGGCACTGCCGTCGGGATGCGCCAGGCCATCGAGCGCATCACGCGGCCCGATCAGCGTGTACGGCACGACCGTGCCGTCGCTCGAGCGGGCATTCGCGCGACGCACGACGAGCCCGGCCGCATCGAACCGCACCGGCGGCCGGTCGAGCAGCACGCGACGCGACGGCGCATCGGCCGCGCGGTCGGCCAGATCGGCGAGCCAGCATTCGGGCGGATCGAGATAGGTGTCGACGTCCACGTACACGTCGTCGTTCAGCGTCGACTCGACCGGCTCGACGTCGATCTGCGCGTCGCCCGGCCATTCGAACGGCCGCGCGTGCCACGTCCATGCGCCGTCCTCACCCTGGCGCGGCTGCCACAGCATCGTGCGGTTGTGCACGTCGTCGAGCCAGCTCGCGATCAGCATCGTGCGCGTGTGCGTCCACGTGCACGCGGACGTCGTCGGTCGCGGCTCGAACAGCGTCGTGAGCTCGCGCGATCCGGCGAGGAACGCCTGCTCGCGGATCGCGAGCAGCGAGCCGCCCGCGTGACGCACGCCGCCGCAGTCCCAGTCGAGCCGCGGCTCCAGCATCAGCCAGCCTTCCCAGAAACCGACCTCGACGTGCGTCGGCACGTCGTAGCGCGCCCACTCGCCCGCGTCGGTCAGCCGGTATGCGTGCGCGTCGAAGAAATCGACGCTGCGCCACGCGACGTGGCGGCCATCGATCGGATCGAACCCCGCGCCCGCGCTGATGTCGTCGGGTTCGCCGCGGAACACCACCGGCGCATCGGCGAGCGGCGTGCCGCGCACCCAGCGACGCGCTTCGTACGGATAGCCGGCGGCGGTCGCATGCGCCTCGCCGCGATCCCAGCTCACGTAGACGGTGTCGCGGTCGATCCAGCCTATCGTGTGATTCCCGGGCACGTCGATCGTGAAGCCGCCGTCGACGAAACGGCGCTGCACGAGGTCGAATTCGCGCACGACGACCGCGTCGGCGCCGCCCGGCGACAACGACAGCAGCGCGCGGTCGCCGTCCGGGTACAGGATCGCGTCCTGCTCGAACACCCACGACTCGCCCTCTTGCGCGCCGAGCGCGTCGACGTCGAGCAGCGTTTCCCACTCGGGCCGGCCCGCGCGCCAGTCGTCCCAGCGCGCGCGGCGCCACAGTCCCTTCGGATGGAGATCGTCCTGCCACAGGTCGTACGCCCAGTCGCGCCAGCGGGTCGGAATCACCGGGCGTTCGCGCGGCAGATACGCCTGCGCGAGCCGCGCGGTCAGCGCGCGATACGCGTCGTCGTCGCGCAGCGCGACCCGCGTGCGCGCGTTCTGCTCGTCGACCCACGCACGGGCACGCTTGCTGTCGAGCGCTTCGAGAAAACGGAAGGGATCGGCCCCGGCGGGCCAGCGGAAGGAATCGGACATGACGGGAGCGCACGTGACGGCAAACCGCGATTATGTCCGATCGCGGCATGCGCGACGCACGCGCATGCCGCGACAGAGGCTTTACGGCTCCAGATGCAGTTCCTGGATCTTGCGCGTGATCGTGTTGCGGCCGATGCCGAGCCGCTCTGCCGCCTCGACCTTGCGGCCGCGCGTGAAATCGAGCGCCTCGCGGATCACGGCCGCCTCGAAGCGGCGCGCGAGCTCGTCCATCACGTCGGCCGAATTCTCGCGCAACAGCCGCGCGACTTCCGTGCGCAGCCCGCTTTCCCACATCGGATAGCCGGCCGGCGCGCCGTTCGGCGCGGCCGCGACGGAGGCTGCCGTCAACGGCGCACCCGCCGCCGGCTGCACGCGCGCGATGTCGCCACCGCCGACGCCGGTGCCGGCGTGCGCATCCGCGCCGTCGGCCGTCGCCGTCACCGGCGCGCCCGCCGGCACGAGGTCGGGCGGCAGATCCTTGATCTCGACCGTCTGCGCGGGCGCCATCACGGTCAGCCAGTTCGCGAGGTTCTCGAGCTGACGCACGTTGCCGGGGAACGTGAGCGACGTCAGATACGCGAGCGCTTCGTCGGACACGCGCTTCGGCTCGACGCCGAGATCGCGCGCGCTCTTCTGCAGGAAGTGGCGCGTGAGCAGCGCGATGTCCTCGCTGCGTTCGCGCAGCGGCGGCAGCCGCAGCCGGATCACGTTGAGCCGGTGGTAAAGGTCCTCGCGGAACAGCCCCTGCCGCACGCGCGACTCGAGATTCTGGTGCGTCGCGGCGATCACGCGCACGTTCGCGCGCAGCGGGTTATGGCCGCCGACCCGATAGAACTGGCCGTCCGACAGCACGCGCAACAGGCGCGTCTGCAGGTCGAACGGCATGTCGCCGATTTCGTCGAGGAACAGCGTGCCGTTCTCGGCCTGCTCGAAGCGGCCCTGGCGCGTCGTCTGCGCGCCGGTGAACGCGCCGCGCTCATGGCCGAACAGTTCGGATTCGAGCAGGTCCTTCGGAATCGCCGCGGTATTCAGCGCGATGAACGGCCCGTTGGCCCGCGGGCTGTGACGGTGCAGCGCCCGCGCGACGAGCTCCTTGCCGGTGCCCGACTCGCCGGTGATCAGCACGGTCGCGGCCGAGTGCGACAGGCGGCCGATCGCGCGGAACATGTCCTGCATCGCGGGCGCCTGGCCGAGCATCTCGGGCGCTTCGGCCACACGCTCGTCCTGCGGCGCGCCGCCGCGCAAGCTCTCCTCGACCGCGCGGCGAATCAGCTCGACCGCCTTGTCGACGTCGAACGGCTTCGCGAGATATTCGAACGCGCCGCCCTGAAACGCCGCGACGGCGCTGTCGAGATCGGAGAACGCCGTCATGATGATGACGGGCAGGCCCGGCAGGCGCTCGTGCATCGCCTGCAACAGCTCGAGGCCGGAGCCGCCCGGCATCCGGATGTCGGACACGAGCACCTGCGGCGTCTCGTGGTCGAGCGCGGCCAGCGCGTCGCGCACGTTCGCGAAGCTCTTCGTCGCGAAGCTGTCCCGGGCGAGTGCCTTTTCGAGCACCCAGCGGATCGATTGATCGTCGTCTACTATCCAGATCGGCTTCATAGGTCGGTCAGGTATGGGTGAATCCGGTGAATCGCCATGCCGCCGCTCAATGATCGAGCGGCAACAGGATCTGAAATTCGGTACGACCGGGCCGGCTCTCGACCTCGATCATCCCGTCGTGCTGCTGCACGAACGTCTGCGCGAGCGTGAGGCCGAGACCGCTGCCGTCGTCGCGCCCGGACACGAGCGGGTAGAAGATCCGGTCGCGGATCTCCTCCGGAATGCCGGGCCCGTTGTCGACCACGTGCAAGTCCAGTGCCAGCCTGTACAGGCGCTTCGCGATCGTCACCTTGCGTGCGATACGCGTGCGCAGCTCGATCTTCGCGTCGCCCTGCGCGATCCGCTCGCGCAGCGCCTGCGCCGCGTTGCGCACGATGTTCAGCAGCGCCTGGATCAGCTGCTCCTTGTCGCCGCGCAGGTCCGGCACGCTCACGTCGTAGTCGCGCTCGATGGTGAGCCCGCGCGGAAATTCCGCGAGCATCACCGCGCGCACGCGTTCGCATACTTCATGAATGTTCACGTCGCCGACGATGTGCGGATGCCGATGCGGCTCCAGCAACCGGTCGACGAGCGTCTGCAGGCGGTCGGACTCCTTGATGATCACCTGCGTGTATTCGCGCAACTCGCCGCGCTCGCGCCCGCTCAGTTCGAATTCGAGCAGCTGGGCTGCGCCGCGAATGCCGCCGAGCGGGTTCTTGATCTCGTGCGCGAGGTTGCGGATCAGTTGCTTGTTGACCGCGGTCAGGTCGTGGATGCGCTCCTCGCGATCGGTGCGCGACTGCCGTTCGTTCTCGAACAGTTCGACCAGCACGAAATCGGGCACGGTCTCGAGGAAGCCGACGATCGCATGCACGTGCAGCGGCTCGCGGCCGGGCCGGTCGAGCACGGTATCGAGATGCGTCGCGTGAAAGCGCTCCTGGCCGATCGCGGTGATCGTCGACGCGAGTTCGTTCGCATTCGGGAAAATCTCGCCCCACGGCCGCTGCGCGAGCTGCCGGCGCGAGATGTCGAGCATCGCCTCCGCGGACGGGTTCGCGAACGCGACCCGCAGCGTCTTGCGGTCGAGCACGATCACGGCCGTCGGCAGCGCTTCCAGCCCCGCCAGCAGGCCCGAGCGCGCGAGCCGCTCGTCTTCCGTCAGTCGCTCGGGCTGCCCCGTCTTCGCCTTGATGAGATTCTTCAGAGCCATCGTGCGTGTCGTCGCGCGTTACCGGGTCGGAAATTGGAAATTTTCGGAACAAAAAAGGGACGGCTGGACGCCGTCCCCCTTCAGACTCCGCGGTTCCCGCCGCAGGCCACGCGACGGGAACGAACCGGCATGACGGCGCTGAATCGAAGCGCCATCGCCGATTACAGCGAGTAGTACATCTCGAACTCGATCGGATGCGTCGTCATGCGGAACTTCGCCAGCTCCTGCTCCTTCAGCGCGAGGTACGCATCGATCATGCCGTCGGTGAACACGCCACCGCGCGTCAGGAACTCGCGATCCTTGTCGAGCGCTTCCAGTGCCTGGTCGAGGCCTGCGCAGACGGTCGGGATCTTTGCGTCCTCTTCCGGCGGCAGGTCGTACAGGTTCTTGTCGGCGGCTTCGCCCGGATGGATCTTGTTCTGGATCCCGTCGAGGCCGGCCATCATCAGCGCCGTGAAGCACAGGTACGGGTTCGCCATCGGATCCGGGAAGCGCGTTTCGATACGGCGACCCTTCGGGTTCGACACGTGCGGAATGCGGATCGATGCCGAACGGTTGCGCGCCGAGTACGCGAGCTTGACCGGTGCTTCGAAGTGCGGGACCAGACGCTTGTACGAGTTCGTCGTCGGGTTCGTGATCGCGTTCAGCGCACGGGCGTGCTTGATGATGCCGCCGATGTAGAACAGCGCCAGTTCCGACAGGCCCGCGTAGCCGTTACCCGCGAACAGGTTCTGGCCGTCCTTCCAGATCGACTGGTGAACGTGCATGCCCGAACCGTTGTCGCCGACGACCGGCTTCGGCATGAACGTCGCCGTCTTGCCGTACGAGTGCGCGACGTTGTGGATGATGTACTTCGACCATTGCGTCCAGTCGGCGCGCTGCACGAGCGTCGAGAACTTCGTGCCGATTTCGTTCTGGCCCTGGCCCGCCACTTCGTGGTGGTGCACTTCGACCGGGATGCCGAGCTGTTCGAGCAGCAGGCACATTTCCGAACGCATGTCCTGGAACGTGTCGACCGGCGCGACCGGGAAGTAGCCGCCCTTCGTGCCCGGACGGTGGCCCGTGTTGCCGCCTTCGAATTCCTTGGCCGAAGACCACGGTGCTTCTTCCGAGTTGATCTTCACGAAGCAGCCCGACATGTCCGTGTTCCACTGGACCGAGTCGAAAATGAAGAATTCCGGTTCCGGACCGAAGTAGGCGGTGTCGCCGATGCCCGTGCTCTTCAGGTACGCTTCGCCGCGCTTCGCGAGCGAACGCGGGTCGCGCTCGTAGCCCTTGCCGTCGGCCGGCTCGACCACGTCGCAGGTCAGCACGAGGGTCGACTCTTCATAGAACGGGTCGACGAATGCGGCGCTCGGATCCGGCATGAGCAGCATGTCCGACGCCTCGATGCCCTTCCAGCCGGCGATCGACGAGCCGTCGAATGCATGGCCGCTTTCGAACTTGTCTTCGTCAAACGCCGAAACCGGCACCGACACGTGCTGTTCCTTGCCGCGCGTATCCGTGAAGCGGAAATCGACAAACTTGACGTCCTCGTCCTTCACGAGCTGCATGACGTCGGCGACGGTTTTACTCATAACCTCTTCTCCTGATTGAACAATTCCGGCGGACTGGGAACCGCCTCGTTTATCGAGCTGCCCGGAGTCTGGCTTTGGCGCAGCGTGCCCCGGGTCGACCGAATTCTATATAGCAGCTTCCGTGCCAACCATCGCAAAACCGACGCGAATCACGCCGACCCGCGCCGTAGCGGGGCCCGGCTGCGCGATTCCGGGGCCGGGCGCCGCACCGGCGGCGGCGCCTCCGCACCGCAACGGTGCAATCCCGGGGAGGCGACGGCGTCGACGAATCTTTTTGGTGCATTCGTGCCATTCTGCACTCTTTTGGTGAGCGCGTGGGCGGTGCATGCGCCACCGGGCACGCGGACATCCGCGCGGCGGCGCCGCGCTAGAATGTTCGTTTGACCGATACGGAGACCTCCTGCCATGAGTACGCTCGACCAGCTTTACGCGAAGGCCGAAGAACGCCGCGCCCAAGGCGCGCTCAACTATGCCGGCGCCCTGCTGCCGGCCGAGGCATTCGAACTGCTGCAGCTCGACCCGTCGGCACGCCTCGTCGACGTGCGCACCCGCGCCGAGCTCGACTGGATCGGCCGCCCGCTCGTCGGCGACGGCCAGTACCTGCACCTCGAATGGACGCGCTATCCGGGCGGCGTGCCGAACGCCGAATTCATCGATCAACTGAAAGCGGCCCTCCCGGCCGATACGCCGATCCTGTTCCTGTGCCGCAGCGCCGCGCGCTCGAAGCTCGCCGCGGTCGCGTCGACGCAGGCCGGCTTCACGAAGGCCTTCGACCTGCTCGAAGGCTTCGAGGGCGGCAAGGATGCCGAAGGCCACCGCAAGACGGTCGACGGCTGGTGCTTCCGGAAACTGCCGTGGATCGGCGCCTGACGGCGCATCCGCCCAGGCACGCCCGACTGCCACATCGTCGAGCCGGGCGATGACATCCCGATGACGGGCCGCGTTGCGCGGCCCGTGGTTTTTGCGGGGCCGTTCAACGGCCCGCATGCGCGATCGACGCGCGCGGCCTTCAGGCCTTCAGGCGCGCGGCGCCTCCGGCTCGACCACGTCGCCGCCGAGCAGGTGCACGCCTTCGCGCAGCTTCACGAACGCGGCCGCGACCGCCTCCGGCTCGCCCTTCACGCCGAGGTCGATATGCCGGCGCGCATAGATCCCGCCGCGCTCGGCATCGCCGACGCTCGGCAGGCTGAACACGCGAACACTCGGGAAATCGCGCTCGATCTTCTCCATCAGCGGCGTGAGCGTCGACTCCGGTAGTTCGAACACGTACAGCGAGCGCTCGGCGTGCGGCGTCGCGTGATGCAGATGCTCGTATTTCGTGTCGAGCACCCATTCGATCATCGGCCACGCCATCACCGGGAAGCCCGGCACGAAATGGAGATCGCCGACCGAGAAACCGGGAATCCGGTTATAGCCGTTCGGGATGATCGTCGCGCCCGCCGGGAACACGCCCATGTTGAAGCGATGCTGGTTTTCCGGCGATTCGAAGTCGACCGGCGTGGCCGCATCGGTGTGCGTCTCGCGAATGCGCTCCGAGATCAGCGCCTTCGCTTCCGGATGCAGCGCGAGCGGCACGCCGAGCGCGGCGGCCGCGCACTGGCGCGTGTGGTCGTCCGGCGTCGCGCCGATCCCGCCCGTGGAGAACACGATGTCGCCCGACGCGATCGCGCGCGCGAGCGTCGCGGTAATCCGCGCCGGATCGTCGCCGACGTATTCGGCCCAGTCGAGCGCGAGGCCGCGCGCGCCGAGCAGTTCGATGACCTTCGCCAGATGCTTGTCCTGCCGGCGGCCTGAAAGGATTTCGTCGCCGATGATGATGATGCCGATGCTCATGCCTGCCCCATGTCGATTGCGGTGGCGCGCGAACTCGCGCGCAGGTCGTCCAGCGCGCGCAGGCAATAGTGCCCGAACCACAGCGCCGAGAAGACGAGGATGAAAGCGTAAACCCAGATCATGGCCGCCGCCACGAACGGAAACAGCACCATCATCCAGACCGACGACACCCACACGAAGGTCGGCACGGTGCCGAGCAGCCCGGTCGCGACGCCGATGCCGATCAGCGGCCAGCGATGCTGGCGCACGAGCGCGCGGCGTTCGTCGCGGCTCGCGTGCTGCGCGAGCGCGTCGTAGGTCATCACGCGGTACGTGAGCCAGCCCCAGATCACCGGCGGCAACAGCGCGAAGAACGGCGGGATCAGCCACAGCGGAATCGTGACGACGAGCAGCACGACGCCCACGATCGCCGCGCCGAGCGAATTGAACACGCTGCCGAAGAACGTGCCGCCCCGCTTCGCCTCCAGCGCGGCGAACTGCCGGTTCGACAGGTGCCTGATCACGACCGGCATCGAGATCGTCGCGATCAGCAGCAGCACGGTCAGCACGATCAGCGGAATCGCAAGCGACACGACGACGAACGGCGCGACGACCGCATGCAGCTGCGACATCCCGAGCGCGTCGAACGCGCGGTACAGCGCGGCGGTCAGCACGAAGCCGTCGAGCGCGCCGCGCGCGGCGTCGATCAGCGTCTGCCACGAGAACCACAGCACGACGCCCCACAGCAGCGCGGAGACGACGAACGGCATCAGGGTGAGCCACAGCATGCGCGGGTGCAGCGCGCTGGCGAACGCCCGGACGAAGGAGCGCAGCAAGTCGTTCATGCGAACCTGTATCGACGATGAAAAACGGGAAAAGGATAAACCACACGGCCCGCAGGCGCCAAAGCGCATGCGGGCCGTGCGGGAAAGCCGTTCAACGGGAAAGTGACGCGCTCAGGCCGACGCCGCGCCGCGCTTCGCGGGAACGAGGCGCCGGAAGATCCGCACGAACGCGAGGCCGTGCTGCGCCCAGAAGCCTTCGCCGTAGGACACGCCTTCGACCTGCTCGCGGATGCCGGTCGGCTCGACCGTGCGGTTCCACGACGCGGTGCCGAACATCATGTCCCACCACGGGAACAGCACGCCGAAGTTGCAGCCGTACTTGGTGCCTTCGTGGCCATAGCCGACCGCGTGGTGGCGCCGGTGGAAGGTCGGGCTCACGATCAGGCGCTCGCCGAGCCAGCCGAACGACAGCCGCGCATTCGTATGCTGGATGCTCTGCACGAAGTTCGTGACCGCGGTCAGCACGACGAACTGCGACGGCGTCACGCCGATCACGAGCGCGATCGCCGCGAAGAAGCACGATTGCAGCACGTTGTCGAGCAGGTGGTTGCGGTCGTCGCACCACAACGACATCTGCCGCTGGCTGTGATGCACCGCGTGCAGCTCCCACCAGATGCCGAACTTGTGCTGCCAGCGGTGATACCAGTAGCCGGCGAAGTCGAGCACGACGAGGTAGATCGCGAACGCGACGATCGGCCGCGAGGTCACGCCCGGCCACAGATAATCGAGGTTGACGTTCGCAACGCCGTGCAGGCGCAGCCACGCCTGGAAGCGGTCGAACACCGGCTGCAGCGCGAAGAAGAAGAACAGCGTGTAGATGCCGAGCTTCGAGATCGCGGTATAGATCACGTCGACCCGCACCGCGCGGCGGTTCTTCCAGCGCTCGACGGGCGCGAGCGCCTCGAGCGGGCGCAGCAGCGCGAACATCAGCACCATCTGGAGCGCGCCGATGATCACCCAGTACAGCGCGTCGTAGGTGTCCTCGTCATAGTCCATCAGGTTGAACTTGAAGAGGAGCGGCTGCACGACGTCGACGTACAGCCAGGTCTGGATGTCCGACACGAACGCATCGATCAGGTGCAGCATCGTCCGCCTCCGCCCGTCACGCGCCGTTCGCAGCCTTCCACGGCGCACGGTCGTAGAAGTAGATGCCGTGCGGCGAACGGCCGACGGAGATCGTCTGCACCAGCTTGCGCGAGGCCAGGTCGATGATCCCGACCTTCTTCGCGAAGCGGAACGTCACCCACAGCGTCTTCTTGTCGGCGGACAGCTCCATGTCGTCCGGGCCCGGCAGCAGGCCGGTGATGTCGCCGACCTTGGTGAGCGTGTTCTCGTCGATGATGCTGATCGTGTTCGCGACCCGGTTCGTGATCGCGACGTGCGTGCCGTCCGCGAGCGAGCGGAAGTTGTGCGCGCCCTTGCCGGTCTGGATGGTCTTCACGACTTTCTGATTGCGCCAGTCGACGACCGCGACGTAATCGGCGCCCGTCATGCCGACCAGCAGGTACTTGTCGTCCGGCGTCATCCACAGTCCCGCCGGCACGTTGCCGACCGGCATCTTCCACTTGACCGTCTGCGTCGCGAGGTCGACCGCCGCGATCTCGCCGGACACCTGCAGCGACACGAGCACGGTCTTGCTGTCCTTCGTGAACGCGATGTGGCTCGGCATCACCGCGAGCGGCAAGCGCTTCACGAGATGCAGGTCGCGGCCGTCGTAGCTGTAGATGTCGAGCCGGTCGAGGCGCAGCCCGGTCGACACGAACCACTTGTTGTCGGGCGAGAAGCCGAGCTGGTACGGATCCTCGATGCCTTCGACCGTGCGCTGCAGCTTGCCCGTCTTCGGATCGACGAACATCAGGCTGTTCGAGACCGAATTCGCGACGATCAGCGACGAATTGTCCGGTGTCGCCATCAGGTGGTGCGGCTCCTTGCCGGTCGGCATCGTGCCGACGACCTGGCGGGTCTGCTGGTCGATCAGGGAAAGCGTCGCTTCGGCCGAATTGAGGATGATCACGTTATTCGCGTGCGCGGCAGGCGCCAGCACGGCGGCGGCCAGCGCAAGCGTGCGGCCGAAGGAAAGGAAAGTGCGCATGAAGACTCACGTCGTGGAACAGCAGTGATTGTAAAACGCTCGACCGGCCCTGCCGGTTGACGGAAGTCGGCCCTGCGCCACTTCGACGCACGCCGCGGCCGCCGTGCGGCCCGCCGCGGCAGGCGCCGCGCGGTTGGCCGGGCCGGCCGTCGGTGCAGGCCCGGAAAACCGCCGTTGCGCTAGCGCTGCATCGACTCCCAGACCTTGTGCAGACGCTTGACAGAGACAGGCATCGGCGTGCGCAGTTCCTGCGCGAACAGCGAAATGCGCAGTTCCTCCAGCAGCCAGCGGAATTCCGCGAGCCACGGATCGGCGACGCCGCCGCGCTGCGACACCGCGCGCTGGTACTGCTGGACGAGCGGCAGCAGCTCGCCGGACTGCTTCGCGTCGCGCGCCGGGTCGGCCTTCAGCTTGTCGATCCGCAGCGCGATGCCTTTCAGGTAGCGCGGGAAGTGTGCAAGCTGCACGTAAGGCGTGTCGATCACGAAGCGCTTGCCGACCAGCGCGGCGAGCTGCTGCTGCAGATCCGCATGGGCCTGCGCGAACGGCTTCGCCTGCGCGAGCTTCTTCGCGAGCCCCGCGTACTCGGCAAGGATCTGCCCGACGAGCCTCGCGATCTCCTGCGCGAGCAGGTTCAGGCGGCTGCGGCCTTCGTCGCGACGCGCGTGGAAGCTCGCGTCGTCGTCGGGCAGCGGATCCTGCAGGCACGCGCGGTCGAGCGCCGTGTCGATCAGCTGGTCGCGCAGCTCGTCCTGCGTGCCGAGCGACATGTACTGCATCGCCATCTCGCGCAGCCCCGGCAGGTTCTTCTCGAGGAACTTGATCGGCTCCTTCAACTGCAGCGCGAACAGCCGCCGCAAGCCGGCCCGGTGGATCCGCGCGGCCTCCTCCGGCGAGTCGAACACCTCGACGTCGCAATGCGTGCCGCGATCGACGAGCGCCGGATAGCCGTACAGCGTCTGGCCGCGCCGGCGGATCTCCAGCAGCTCGGGGAGCTTGCCGAAGTTCCACGTCGTCAGGTTCTCGTACAGCGCGGTCGCGCCGGCTTCCGCCGGGGCGGCCGTGTGCGGTGCGACGCCCTTGCCCGGCTTGCCGCCCTTCGCCGCCGAAGCCGCGGAACCCGCCGTGGCAGGCGGCGCCGGCGTGGCGCCCGCGTCGTCCGCGCCGGCTTCGCCGCCGGGCGCGATCGTCGACGCCGCCGCGATCTTCTGGAACTGCTGCTGCGCCTGCGCGCCGAGTTCCTGGCGCAGTTGCGCGAGATTACGCCCCATCGCGAGCTGGCGGCCGTGCTCGTCGATCACCTTGAAGTTCATGAACAGGTGAGCGGGCAGCGTCTCAAGCTTGAAGTCGGCCGTCTTCATCGCGACCTGCGTCTCGCCGCGCACGTCGGCGATCAGCGCCTCGACGAGGCCGCCCGCGCCGAAGCGCTCGCGGCCCGTGCGCTCGACGAAGCCGGCCGCGTACTCGGGCAGCGGCACGCAATGCCGGCGCAGCTTCTGCGGCAGCGACTTCAGCAGCAGCTGCACCTTTTCCTTCAGCATCCCCGGCACGAGCCATTCGCAGCGGCGCGCGTCGACCTGGTTCAGCGCGTACAGCGGCACCGCGAGCGTCACGCCGTCGCGCGGCGTGCCGGGTTCGAAGTGGTAGGTCAGCGCCATCTCGACGCCGGCCATCGTCGCGCGCTTCGGAAACAGCTCGGTTGTAACGCCGGCCGCCTCGTGGCGCATCAGGTCGTCGCGCGACAGGTACAGCAGGCGCTGCTTGTCCTCCGCCTGGCCGCCCTTCTTCACTTCATCCCGATACCAGCGCTCGAACGCGACGCCCGTGTGAATTCCTTCCGGAATCGCCTGGTCGTAGTACGCGTAGATCAGCTCGTCGTCGACCAGCACGTCCTGCCGGCGCGACTTGTGCTCGAGTTGCTCGATGTCGGCGAGCAGCTTGCGGTTGTGCGCGAAGAACGGCAGCTTCGTGTCGAATTCGCCTTCGACCAGCGCGCCGCGGATGAACAGCTCGCGCGCCCGCGCCGGGTCCTGCTTGCCGAACGCGACCCGCCGGCGGTGGTAGATCGGCAGCCCGTACAGCGTCGCGCGCTCGAACGCGCTGACCTGCGCGGGACGCTTTTCCCAATGCGGCTCCGACAGCGATTTCTTCAGCAGGTGGGCGCCGATCTTCTCGACCCACTCCGGCTCGATCTTCGCGAGGCAGCGCGCGTACAGCCGGCTCGTCTCGACGAGTTCGGCCGCCATCACCCAGCGGCCGGCCTTCTTCGCGAGCGCGGAGCCCGGCCACAGGTAGAACTTGATCCCGCGTGCGCCGAGGTAGTGCGGATCGTCGTCGGCCTTCATGCCGAGGTTGCCGAGCAGGCCCGTCAACAGGGCCAGATGCACCTGCTCGTAGGTCGCCTCGACCTCGTTGAGGCGCCAGCCGTGTTCACGCACGACCGTCAGCAGCTGCGAATGGACGTCGCGCCATTCGCGCAGCCGCAGGTGCGACAGGAAATTCTGCCGGCATGCGTCGATCAGCTGGCGGTTCGACTTCTTGTGCGCGACGGCCTCTTCGAACCACGCCCAGATCTTCAGCCACTGCAGGAATTCGGAACGCTCGTCGGCGAACCGGCGGTGCGCCTGGTCGGCCTGCTCCTGCGCTTCGATCGGCCGGTCGCGCGGGTCCTGCACGGACAGCGCGCTCGCGATGATCAGCACCTCGCGCAGCGACTGCTGGTCGCGCGCGGCGAGAATCATCCGGCCGACGCGCGGATCGAGCGGCAGCCGCGCGAGTTCGCGGCCGAGCGGCGTCAGCGCGTTGTCGTCGTCGACCGCGCCGAGTTCGTTGAGCAGCTGGTAGCCGTCCGCGATCGCGCGGCCGGGCGGCGGCTCGAGGAACGGGAACGATTCGATCGCGGTCAGGTGCAGCGATTTCATCCGCAGGATCACCGACGCGAGCGACGAGCGCAGGATTTCGGGATCGGTGAAGCGCGCGCGCGCCTGGTAGTCGCTTTCCTCGTACAAGCGGATGCAGACGCCGTCGGCCACGCGGCCGCAGCGGCCCGCGCGCTGGTTCGCGGCGGCCTGCGAGATCGACTCGACCTGCAGTTGCTCGACCTTGTTCCGGTACGAATAGCGCTTCACGCGCGCGAGGCCGGTGTCGACGACGTAGCGGATGCCCGGCACCGTCAGCGAGGTTTCGGCCACGTTGGTCGCGAGCACGATGCGGCGCGCGTTCGACGCCTTGAACACCTTGTCCTGGTCGGCCGCCGACAGCCGCGCGAACAGCGGCAGGATCTCGGTGTGCGGCGGATGGTGCTTGCGCAGCGCCTCGGCCGCCTCGCGGATCTCGCGCTCGCCGGGCAGGAACACCAGCACGTCGCCGGGGCCTTCGCGGCACAGTTCGTCGACCGCGTCGACGATCGCGTCCATCAGGTCGCGCTCGGCCTCGCGCGCGGTCTTTACGCGGTCGCGCCCGCCGGTGCCTTCGGCGTTCTTGACCGCCGGGCGGTCCTCGGCCACCGGCCGGTAGCGCATCTCGACCGGATACAGCCGCCCGCTCACCTCGATCACGGGTGCCGGGCGCTCGTCGGTGCCGAAATGGCGCGCGAAGCGATCGGCGTCGATCGTCGCGGATGTGACGATCAGCTTCAGGTCGGGCCGCCGCGGCAGGATCTCCTTCAGGTAGCCGAGCAGGAAGTCGATGTTCAGGCTGCGCTCGTGCGCCTCGTCGATGATCAGCGTGTCGTACGCCTTCAGCAGCGGATCGGTCTGCGTCTCGGCGAGCAGGATGCCGTCCGTCATCAGCTTCACGGACGCGCCCGGCGCGAGATTGTCGGTGAAGCGCACCTTGTAGCCGACCACCTCGCCGAACGGCGTGCCGAGTTCCTCGGCGATCCGGCGGCCGGTCGACGATGCGGCCAGGCGCCGCGGCTGCGTATGGCCGATCAGGCCCGTGCCGCCGGCGCCGAGGCCGCGGCCGAGATCGAGGCAGATCTTCGGCAGCTGCGTGGTCTTGCCCGAACCCGTCTCGCCGCAGACGATGACAACCTGATGACCGGCGATCGCGCGCGCGATTTCGTCGCGCTTGCCCGACACCGGCAGGCTTTCGGGGTAAGTGATCGGCGGAACGGGATTCGGCGCGACGGTGGCGCGCGGCGCACGCTCGCGGCGCGGAGCGCGCTCGCCGGCGGCCTGCGGTGCGCCCTTCGCGGACGGCTGGCGCGTATCGCCACGCCGTTCGTCGCCGCGCGGCGCGTGGGCCGGCTTGCCCGCCGGCTTTTCCTGCTGCTGACGCGCGTCGGCCGCACCATCCGGGTGCTTCGCCGACGGCGCTTTGGCCCGCGTCGGCGCGGGACTTTTAGGTACATTCGACATGGGGGCGCATTATAATCCCGCCCATGAATTCCCAAACCGACCTCCCTCCCGCCCAGACCGGCGCCGCGACGCCGCCGGCCGCCGACGATTCGGCCGCCAGCCACGCGCAGTTCGTCGACTGGATGCGTTCCGTCGCGCCCTATATCCACAAGTTCCGCAACAGCACGTTCGTCGTGGGGTTCGGCGGCGAGGTGGTGCAGCAGGGCCTGCTGAACGCGCTCGTGTCCGACATCGCGCTCCTGCAGGCGATGGGCATCCAGATCGTGCTGGTGCACGGCTCGCGGCCGCAGGTCGAGGAGCAGCTGAGCCTGCATGGTGTCGAATCCGAGTTTTCGCACGGGCTGCGCATCACCGATGCGCGCGCGCTCGAATCCGCGAAGGAAGCGGCCGGCGAAGTGCGTCTCGACATCGAGGCCGCGATCAGCCAGGGTCTGCCGAACTCGCCGATGGCGCACGCGCACATCAGCGTCGTGTCCGGCAACTTCGTGACCGCCCGGCCGGTGGGGATTCTCGACGGGGTCGACTTCGCGCACACGGGCATCGTGCGCAAGATCGACGCCGAATCGATCCGTCATTCGCTCGCGAGCCGCAAGCTCGTGCTGCTGTCGCCGCTCGGCTTCTCGCCGACCGGCGAGGCGTTCAACCTGTCGATGGAAGACGTCGCATCGGCCGCCGCGATCGCGCTGCGCGCCGACAAGATCATCTTCCTGACCGAAGCGCCCGGCATCGTCGACGACGAAGGCGAGCTGGTCCGCGAAATGTCGCTCGACGCGGCAGCCGAGCTGCTCGATTCGGGCAACATCCAGGGCGACGACGCGTTCTTCCTGAAGCACTCGATCCGCGCGTGCCGCGGCGGCGTGACCCGCGCCCACCTGATTCCGCAGTCGCTCGACGGCAGCATGCTGCTCGAACTGTTCCTGCACGACGGCGTCGGCACGATGATCTCGTACGAGAACCTCGAGAGCCTGCGCGAAGCGACGCCGGACGACGTCGGCGGCATCCTGTCGCTGATCGAGCCGCTCGAGTCGGACGGCACGCTGGTGCGGCGCGGCCGCCACCAGATCGAACGCGACATCGACCACTTCTCGGTGATCGAGCACGATGGCGTGCTGTTCGGCTGCGCGGCGCTGTATCCGTACCAGCAGGAAAAGATCGGCGAGATGGCGTGCCTGACGGTCGCGCCGGAAGCGCAGGGCTCGGGCGACGGCGAACGCCTGCTCAAGCGCATCGAGCAGCGCGCCCGCGCGCGCGGCCTCACGCACATCTTCGTGCTCACGACGCGCACCGAGCACTGGTTCCTCAAGCGCGGCTTCGTCAAGGTCAGCGTCGACGACCTGCCGGAAGACCGCCGCAAACTCTATAACTGGCAGCGCAAGTCGCTCGTGCTGATGAAGCAGCTCTGAGCACAGGCACGACTGCCCTCCCCCAGACCGATTACAGGAGAAGTACACGATGGCTCGAATGATCCAATGCGCGAAGCTCGGCAAGGAAGCCGAGGGTCTCGATTTCCCGCCGCTGCCGGGCGAACTCGGCAAGCGCATCTACGAAAGCGTGTCGAAGGAAGCGTGGCAAGGCTGGCTCAAGCAGCAGACGATGCTGATCAACGAGAACCGCCTGAACATGGCCGACCCGCGCGCGCGCCAGTACCTGATGAAGCAGACCGAGAAGTATTTCTTCGGCGACGGCGCCGACCAGGCGTCCGGCTACGTGCCGCCGACGGAAGGCTAAGCACCGCGCATCGCGATGGCCGGCCGTGCCGGCCTCGTCGCGACGTGAAGCAACCGCCAGGCAAACGGCACCGTGGATCGCACGGTGCCGTTTGCTTTTGGGACGCGTGATTTGGCGCGAGTCGAGGCCATGCGGCGCGCGATCCGTCCGGCGCGCGATGTCGCCGGAGCGGCGAATTATCGCCTCACCGCCTCACCGCCTCACCGCATTACCGCATTACCGCATTACCGCATTACCGCATTACCGCATTACCGAATCGCCAGCGTGCCGAATCACGTCGGCCTCCCCGTCTCACCCCGCCGGTTTCAACGCGCCGCGCTCGCCTGGCTGCGTGGTCTCGCCGGCCGGACTTTCAGCGCTCGCACTTTCGGCGCCCCACTCGGCCGCATCGCTGCGCTCGGCCGTCGACAACTCGTCCGCGCGGTAGCCGGTGCGATTCAGCAGCGCGAGCATGCACGCGAGCGACACGAGCGCGTACAGTCCCGACGCGATCGCGACGCCGACGATGCTGCCGGTCGCGTTCAGGATCGCCTGCGCGAGCACCGGCGTGCCGCCGCCGACGACGAGCGCGCTCAGCTGGTACGCGAGCGACAGGCCCGTATAGCGGATGTTGGCCGGAAACACGCGCGCGAGCACGCCGCCGACCGCACCGTAGAACATCGCCGACGGAATCGTCGAGATGCACATGCCCGCGACGGCTATCCAGTAAGAACGCGTCGCGAGCGCATGGAACATCACCGGCATCAGCACGATCTCCGGAATCAGGATCCAGCACATCGCGCGCCGCATGTCGACCTTCGACACGAACCACGCGCCGACCGGCTGCATCAGGAACTGCACGACGAGCGAAATCGACAGGATGCCGAGGAACGTGCCCTGCGCATAACCGAGCTCCTTGGTCGCCCACGACAGCGCGAACGTACTGCGAAAGTACGTGACGTTGATCACCGGCAGCGTGCCGGCCGCGAGCAGCACGACGGGCCAGTGGTCGCGCACGACGTCGCGCAGCGGCAGCTTCACCGTGCGCTTGCGCGCGAGCACGCGTTGCATGTCGATCGATTCCTCGAGCCGCAGCCGGATCACCATCCCGATGATCACGAGCACCGCCGACAGCAAAAACGGAATGCGCCAGCCCCACATCAGGAACGACGGCGTCGGCAGCGCGCTCAGCGCGAAGAAGGCAGCGGTGGCGAGCAGGTTGCCGGTGGGCGAACCTTGCTGCGCGAACGCCGCATACAGGATGCTGCGATGCTTCGGCGCGTTCTCGCTCGCGATCAGCACCGCGCCGCCCCACTCGCCGCCGACCGCGATGCCCTGCAGCACGCGCAGCACGACGAGGCCCGCGGGCGCCCACACGCCGATTGACGCATAGCCGGGCAACAGGCCGATGCCGGTCGTGGCAAGCCCCATCATCACCAGCGTGATCACGAGCGCGGTCTTGCGGCCGACGCGATCGCCGAGATGCCCGAACACGATGCCGCCGAGCGGCCGCGCGGCGAAGCCGGCCCAGAACGTGACGAACGCGAGCAGCGTCGCGACGCCGGGATTCATCGTGCTCGAAAAGAACACCTTGCCGAACACGAGCGCGGCGGCGGTGCCGTAGATGTAGAAGTCGTACCACTCGATCGTGGTGCCGACGAACGCCGCGAGGGCGGCACGGCCGGGCCGCGGCTGCGCGGCGGACGGGGATTGCGGACGGCTCATCGATGTCTCCATGTTTGTGATCGGCGGCGCGACTGTCGCGCGCGTTGCCGGATGGCCGGCCTTGCGCCGCCGGCTGGCGGGGTTGCTTTACGAGCGATTGCTCGACGCGGGGCTGTTTTACGCTGCCCAACGTCGCTTTACGTCGCGATCTGTCGGTCCAGGTCACTCGCCTGCAGGGCCACTCGTCCGGTCACGCCGGGTCGGGCGCGACCTTCAGCACGCCCGCGTCGAGCAGCTGCTGCTGGAGCGCGGGATCGACGCCGAGGCGGTCGAGCACCGCGCGCGTGTCGCGGCCGAGCGCGGGCGGCGGCGAACGATAGGTCGCCGGCGTGCGCGACAGCTTCACCGGCGATGCGGTGCCGCGATACGCGCCGATCTCGACGAACAACTCGCGATGCAGCGCATGCGGATCGCGCGCGACGTCGGCGACCGTGCGCACCGGCCCGCACGGCACGCCCGCCGCCATCAGGTCGCGCGCGAGCGGCTCGCACGGATGCGCGGTGAGCCGTGCCTCGAGTTCGGCCTTCAGTTCGGGCCGGTGCGCGCAGCGGCTGCGGTTGTCGACGAAGCGCGGATCGCCGGCGAGCGCCGGCGCGCCGAGATGCGCGACGAGCCGCGCGAACTGCCGGTCGTTGCCGACCGCGAGGAAGATCGGCACGGTGGCCGTGCGATAGCTGTCGTACGGCGCGATGTTCGGGTGCGCGTTGCCGCTGCGCTCGGGCACGCGCCCCGAGCCGAAGAAGTTCGGCAGGTGCGGATGCAGCAGCGACACGCCGCAGTCGTACAGCGCGATGTCGATCGACTGGCCCTGCCCGCTCTGCTCGCGCTCCGCGAGCGCGAGCAGGATGCCGGCAAGCGCGTTGAGCCCGGTGACCATGTCGACGATCGGCAACCCGATGCGCATCGCGTCGCCGTCACGCTCGCCGTTCACGCTCATCAGCCCGGCCATCGCCTGGATCACCGCGTCGTAGCCGGGCAGCCCGCCGAGCGGGCCGTCGTCGCCGAAGCCCGTCACCGCGCAGTGGATCAGGCGCGGGAAACGCGGCTGCAGGTCGCGCGCGTAGTCCATGCCCCAGCGCGCGAGCGTGCCGGGCTTGAAGTTCTCGACGAGCACGTCGGCGCTCTCGAGCAGGCGCCACAGGATCGCGCGCCCTTCGTCGCGGGACAGGTCGAGCGCGACGCCCTCCTTGTTGCGGTTCACGCCCATGAAGTACCACGCGGTGTCGCCGAGGAACGGCGGCCCCCAGCCGCGCGTCTCGTCGCCGTCGGGCGGCTCGATCTTGATCACCGTCGCGCCGTGGTCGGCGAGCGCCTGCGTGCAGTACGGGCCGCCGAGCACGCGGCTCAGGTCCACGACCTTCAGGCCGTCCAGTGCGCCGCGGGTCGCTTTCGTCGCTTTCGTCGTGCTCATCGTTCGACCTCCGGCAGCAGGTCGAGCGCCATGTCGAGCGGTACCGGCGTGCCGCGCAGCAACGCATCGAACGCCACTGCCTCGTCGTCGCGCGACGCCGGCGCGAGCGGATCGACCGGCAACAGCTTGTGACGCACGATCAGGTGCGCGAGCGCGAGGCGCCGGTAATCGGGCGCGAGCCGCGCGCCCTCGCATGCCATCAGCACGGCCGCGCTCGCGTAGTACAGTGCCGACGCGGCCTGCCGCACGCGCGCGTCGTCGCCTTCCGCCGCGACCCGGGCGAGCGCATCGCACGCACGCGCGAGAATGCGCCGCAGTGCCGCGCGGCTCGCGTCGGGCAGCGGCGCCGCGCCGAGCCGGTCGGCGAGGAACGTGCGCAGCGCATCGAGCGCCTGCTCGCGCTGCGCGGCGCGCGCGACGTCGAGCGCGACGATGTTGCTGGTGCCTTCCCAGATCGAGCCGAGATGCGCATCGCGCACGAGGCGCGCATCGCTCCATTCCTCGATGTAGCCGGTGCCGCCGCGCACCTCCATCGCGTCGCCCGTCACACGGCGTGCGTCGCGGCACGCGCGGAACTTGATCAGCGGCGTCAGGATGCGCACGCAGCGCGCGGCCCGCTCGTCGCCCGCATCCGCCTGCGGCAGCAGCAGCGCGATCTGCATGAACATCGCGCGCGCGGCCTCGGCGGGCAGCAGCATCTTCATCAGCTGGCGCTGCATCAGCGGCATCTCGATCAGCTTGCGGCCGAATGCGGCGCGGTGGGCGGCCACGTGCAGCGACTCGTTCAGCGCACGCCGCATCAGGCCCGCCGCGCGCACGCCGTTCGACAGCCGCGACATGTTGATCATGTCCGCCATCTGGTGAAAGCCGCGGCCGATCTCGCCGATCAGGTATGCCTGCGCGCCTTCGAGCGCGATCTCGCCGCTCGCCATCGAACGGCTGCCGAGCTTGTCCTTCAGCCGCACGATCCGGTAGCGGTTGCGCGTGCCGTCCGGCAGCGTCTTCGGCAGCAGGAACAACGCGAGCCCCTTGATGCCGTCCGGCGCGCCGTCGGGCCGCGCGAGCACCATCGCCAGGTCGGCGTCCGCGTTCGAGCAGAACCACTTGTCGCCGAAGAGGCGCCACACCGCCTCGCCCTGCGCGTCGGCTTCGCGCACCGCGCGCGTCGCGATGCGGCCGACGTCGGAGCCGGCCGCCTGTTCGGTCATGAACATCGCGCCCTGGAACAGCGTGTCGAAATCGCGCGATGCGAGCATCGGCAGATAGCGCTCGACGAGTGCCGGGTCGCCGAAGCGGCGCAGCGTGCGCGTCAGCGAATCGGTCATGCTGACCGGGCAGCACAGCCCGAATTCGGCCTGCACGAACAGGAACGTCAGCGCGTACTTGACGAGCGGCGCGACCGCCTCGGGCTGGTGGCTCAGCGACGCGAGCCCGAGTTCCGCATACGCGACGCGTTCGAGCGCGACGTACGCGGGATCCTTGTCGATCCGCTGCACGGCTTCGCCGCGCCGGTTGCGGTGCTCGAGCACGGGCGGGTGCTTGTCCGCGCGCGACGCCCATTCATCGAGCTCGCCCGACACGCGCGCGCCGAGCGTCAACAGCTGCGGTTCGAGTTCCGCGTAGCGTGCTGCGCCCAGATGCAGTTTCAGCAACGCGCCGAGATCGGGATCGGCCGTGAAGAAATTGATGCCCCGGCTATCGGGGATGTTGTTGGCCGCGCCGGTGTCCGGCGTGCGAGCGATGTCGTTCATGCATGCGTCTCCAGGATGGCCCGGCTACCGGCCGGCGCCGCGCGGCGGCGGCGCGGCCAGCTGATGCCAGGCGTTCAGCAGAGCGTAGGCGCGCAATCGATAAGCGTCCAATACAGGATTTATCCGGTACGATAGACGACGCTTATCGATGCCGATGCGGGAAGGAGACAGCATGGAACTGAGGCAGTTGCGCTACTTCGTGGCGGTCGCCGAGGAACTGCATTTCGGGCGCGCGGCGAAGCGCCTGTTCATCTCGCAGCCGGCGCTGAGCTTCGACATCCGCAAGTTCGAGGACGCGCTCGGCGTGCAGCTCTTTTCGCGCACCAACAAGACGGTCGCGCTGACCAACGCGGGCGCGGTGCTGCTCGGCGAAGCGCGCCGGCTGCTGCTGCAGGCGGCCGAGGCCGAGCGGCTCACGGTGCGCTCTGCGTCCGGCCTCGCGGGCCGGCTGCGGATCGGCTTCGTCCATTCGATGCTGTATCGCGGGCTGCCCGATGCGGTGCGGCGCTTCGAAGCCGATTACCCGGGCGTCGAGATCGTGCTGAGCGAGATGAACACACAGGCGCAGGTGCAGGCGATCCAGCGCGGCCAGATCGATCTCGGCTACGCGCACTGGGGCCACTGCCCGCCCGAGGTCGAATCGGCGCCCGTCTACGCGGAACCGTTCGTCTGCTGCCTGCCGGCCGCGCATCCGCTCGCGCGGCGCCGTCAGGTCGCGCTCGCCACGCTGGCCGAGGAACCATTCATCCTGTTTCCGCGCGACGCGGCGCCGCACTATCACGACCTGATCATCGCGCAATGCGTGAACGCGGGATTCAGCCCGCTGATCCGCCACGAGGCGCGGCTGTGGCAGACGATCCTGTCGATGATCGAGTTCGGCATGGGCATCGCGCTGGTGCCGCGCGTGCTACAGCAGGTGAAGAGCGACCGGCTCGCGTTCCGGCCGCTGAAGGATGCGTCGCTCGAATCGCGCACGCTCGAACTGAAGCGCAGCGGCACCGCCGAACCGGTCGCACTGCGCTTCGCCGACTACGTGCGCGCATCGATCGACGCGCTGCCCGCGCTCGCGGGCTGAGCCGGCGCGCCGGCATTTCGCGCCGGCACTGCCCCGTTACTTCGCTTCCGGCTGCAGCGCCGGCTGCGCGCGCCGGTACCACACCGCGTACACGACGGACAGCGCGATCAGGAACGGAATGCCGAAGATCAGCGTCATGTGGAATTCGGCCGTGAAGTAGGTCGTCACCATCACCGCGAGCATCAGCGCCGCGCCGAGCAGCGTCAGCAGCGGAAAGCCGCGCATCCGGAACGCGGGCGCCGGCAGGCCGAGCGCCGCGCGACGCCGCCGGAAGCAGTAATGCGTGACGAAGATCATCATCCACGTGAACAGCGCGCCGAACATCGACACCGCCATCATGATCGTGAACGACGCGTCCGGGTACAGCACGCTCAGGACCGTCGCGAGCGCGATGCCGAGCGTCGACAGCAGCAGCGCGCCGAACGGCACGCCGCGCGCGTCGACCTCGCCGAGCGCCTTCGGCGCATAACCCGCGCGCGACAGGCTGAACATCATCCGCGTCGTGATGTAGAGCTGGCTGTTCATCGCGGACAGCGCGGCGATCAGCACGACGAAGTTGATCAGCCCGGCCGCGCCCGGCAGGTGGATCGCCTCCATCACCTTCACGAACGGGCTCTCGTCGCGCCCCGCCGCCGTCCACGGCACGATCGCGAGCATCAGCGCGAGCGTGACGAGGTAGAACAGCACGAGCCGCACGATCGTCGAGCGGAACGCGCGCGTCACCGCGCGCTCGGGATCTTCCGCCTCGCCCGCCGCGACCGCGATCATCTCGATGCTCAGGTAGCTGAAGATCGACACGATCACCGCGACCCACATCCCCCACATGCCCTTCGGGAAGAAGCCGCCGTGCCCGGTGTAATGGTGGAAGCCCGCGCGGGCCGCACCGTCGCCGACCAGTGCCGGATTGCCGAACACGACGTACGCGCCGAGCACGATGAAGCCGACGATCGCCGCGATCTTCACGACCGAGAAGCCGTATTCGACCGCGCCGAACACGTCGACGCTGCGCGCGTTGACGAACACGAGCAGCGCCGAGAAGCCGACGATCCACAGCCAGCCCGGCACGCCCGGGAACCAGTACTTCATGTACAGCGCGATCGCGGTGACTTCGGTGCCGACCGCGAGCACGATGCACGCCCAGTACGCATAGCGCACGAGGAACCCGGCCCACGGGCTCACGTAATGTTCGGCGTATGCGCCGAACGACCCGGAGGTCGGATGCGCGACCGTCATCTCCGCGAGACAGCCCATCAGCAACAGCGAGATGAACGCGCCGATCGCGTAGCTGACGAGCACGCTCGGGCCCGCGAAGCCGATCGCGAACCCGCTGCCGAGAAAGAGACCGGTGCCGATCGCACCGCCGATCGCGATCATCGCCATCTGCCGTGCGGAAAGTGTGCGGCGCAGACCCTGCTCGCGCGCCGCGATGTGCTGGAATTGCCCTTCTGGTTGCATCGAATGACCTCGTTCGAAAGCGTGTGTCCGGCCGAAACGTCGACGGCGCACGGACCGGTGCCGGACCGCACCGGCCACCGCGCGCCGCATGCTCAGAACAGGTGGCGCAAGCCGGCCGCGATGCCCGTCTGGTTGCCGCG
The DNA here is from genome assembly GCF_905339875.1 of Burkholderia sp. BCC1998. Lineage (NCBI taxonomy): Bacteria > Pseudomonadati > Pseudomonadota > Betaproteobacteria > Burkholderiales > Burkholderiaceae > Burkholderia > Burkholderia sp. BCC1998. The sequence goes on along the minus strand of NZ_CAJPHE010000003.1, from coordinate 49,075 downwards.
TCCGGGCATTTCGGTGAACGCGCCGCCGGTCACCCGGTTGTAGTCGACCGTCGCGTAGACCTGCGTCGCCTTCGACAGCGCATACTCGGCCTCGAGCACGCCCGTGTAGCGCTTCCCGCCGTTACCGGCGATGCCGTTGACGTTGCGGATGTCGTCGTAGTACGCGACGCCCGTCACCGATACCGCCGGCGTGACCTGCACGCTCGCGCCGGTATAGAAGATCGCGTCGCGGCGCGGATTGTCGCCGAACGCACCGTAGGTCACGTCGCGGCCCGGCGCGTTCAGCAATTGCCGGTCGAGCATGCCCGTGCGGTCGATGCCGCCGAGATAGCCCGCGTACAGCGTCGCCGCGCCGAACGCGTAGCGTGCGCCCGCGCCCCATGCCTGCTGCGCGCGGCTCGTCAGGTCGCGCACCTGCTGGTAGGTCGCACCGACCATCAGCCCGCCGAGCGTGTACGACACGCGCGTGCCCCAGTATGCATTCGCGCCGAGGCTGCCCGCGACGCCGCCGAAGCCGTAGCTCGCGCCGACGTTCAGCCCGCCGAACGTGCCGTCGTAGCTGACCACGTTGCTCGCGCGGCCCTGCGTGAGGAAGTACGGCCACATGTTGGCCGTGTAGTTGCCGACCGTCAGCGGATCGAGATCGCCGAACAGGTTGAATGCCTCGGTCGCCTGCCGGCCGAGCTTCACGGTGCCCCAGTCGCTCGCCAGGCCGACATACGCGTAGCGGCCGAACAGCGCGCCGTCGAGTTGCCCGTTCTGCGGCTCGAAGCCGCTCTCGAGCCGGAAGATCGCCTTCAGGCCGCCGCCGAGCGCTTCGCTGCCCTTCAGGCCCCAGCGGCTGTTGGTGATCGCACCGTTGGTCATCTGAACGCTCGCGTCGTTCGACGCGTTCGCATGCGTCGTGTAGCGAATGCTCTGGTCGACGATGCCGTACAGCGTCACGCTGCTCTGCGCCATCGCGCCGCTCGCGGCGAGCAGACCGGCGATCGTCGGTAGTGCGAATCGATTGATACTCCTCATCTTCGTCTCCATCCTTGTCTGAATATTTGATGTTCGTCGGGGTGTGTTGGTGCTTGTCGGTAATCGTGGGTACTGCAATCCTCGCGCGGTCGCGTGCCGGCTAGCCGCGTGCCGCCGGCAACGCCACGTACGCGACGAGTTCGACGCGCATGTCCGGGTGCGCGAAGCCCTGCACGCCCACGCACGTGCGGTTCGGGTACGGTTCGCGAAAGTGGCGCCGGTATTCGGCGTCGAATTCGGGCATCGCCTTCACGTCGGACAGGTAGACGAGCACCTGCGCGACGTCGTCCATCGTCGCGCCGGCCGCCGCGACGGCCTTCGCGAGATTGTCGAGCGTGAGGCACGCCTGCCCCGTCATCGTGTCGCCTGCGATCGCGCCGGACGCATCGACCGGGCCGTGGCCGGTAAACATCAGCCCGCCCGCGCGGGTCGCCCACGAGAACGGCTGCGCGAGTTGCGGCAAGTCGACCGGGATCGTGTCTGCCATCGTGTCCTCCTTCGGTTCGGAATCGGCCGCTCAGGCAGCCTGGCGCGACGTGCCGCCGAGCACGTCGGCGATCGCGTACGCGACGTGCTCGACGTTCGCGTCGTTCAGGCCCGCGATGCACATGCGGCCCGAGCGCAGCAGGTAGACGCCGTGCGACGCGCGCAGCCGGTCCACGTCGGCCGCGGCGATGCCCGTATAGCTGAACATGCCGCGCTGCGTGACGAGCGCGTCGAACGCGGGCCCGGCCAAGCGCGCGTCGAGCCGCGCCTTCAGCGCACCGCGCATGCGCTTGATGCGCGTGCGCACCTGGGCCACCTCTTCTTCCCAGCACGCACGCAGGACGTCGTCGTTCAGCACCGCCGACACGAGTTGCGCGCCGAACAGCGGCGGGCTCGAGTAGGTGCGGCGCACGCCGGCCTGCAGCTGGCTCAGCACCGTCGCCGCTTCGCCCGCGCTCGCGCAGACGATCGACAGGCCGCCGACGCGTTCGCCATACAGCGAGAAATTCTTCGAGAACGAGTTGCTGACGATCGCCGGCAGCCCGGCTTCGACGATCGCGCGCACGGCCCATGCGTCGTCGTCGAGACCGTCGCCGAAGCCCTGGTATGCCATGTCGAGGAACGGAATCAGCCCGCGGCGCGCGAGCACGTCGATCACCGCGCGCCACGCGTCGCGGTCGAGGTCGAGGCCCGTCGGGTTGTGACAGCACGGCTGCAGCAGCACGATGCTGCGCGCAGGCAACGCGTCGAGCGCCGCGAGCATCGCGTCGACGCGCAGGTCGTTGCGCGCGGCGTCGTAGTACGGATACGTGTGCACGTCGAGGCCGGCCGCCGCGAAGATCACGCGATGGTTGTCCCACGTCGGATCGCTGATCCAGATCGCGCTGTCGGGGAAATAGCGCTTCACGAATTCGGCGCCGAGCCGCAGCGCGCCCGAGCCGCCGAGCGTCTGCAGCGTCGCGATGCGTCCTTGCGCGAGCGCCGCGCAACCGGCGCCGAACACGAGGCGCTGCACGCCCTGCCGATACGCGGCGAGCCCTTCCATCGGCAGATACGTATGCGGCGCGCCGGCTTCGCGCAGGCGCTCGGCCGCGACGCGCGTGCTCTCCAGCACGGGGATGCGGCCCGCGTCGTCATAATAGAGGCCGATGCTGAGGTTGACCTTGTGCGGATGGGCATCCTGCTGGAACGCCTGGAACAGCGACAGGATCGGATCGCCCGGATAGGCGGGAATGTGTTCGTACATGGCGGAATGACGGTCTGGGTTGAAGGCGGCGATACGGCCGGCGGCGTGACGGCACGTCAGGCCGTGCGGTCGAGGCATGGGGCGCATGTTATCGAGGACGAAATAGAATGAGCTTCACTTTTCGATGACGAATCCCGCCGATTGCAGTAGAGTCTGCGCCTACCATCTCAAAAATGACGGGATTCTGCGAAATGAATCTGGATCGAACCGACATGCGGATCCTCCGGCACCTCGAGCGGGACGGACGCATCAGCAATCAGGACCTCGCGAACGCGGTCGCGCTGTCGCCGTCGGCGTGCCTGCGGCGTGTGAAGCTGCTCGAGGAACGCGGCGCCATTTCCGGCTACCGCTGTACGATCGAGCCGAAGAAGGTCGGCGTCGCGTTCGAGGCGCTCGTGCACGTGTCGATGCGGCCGGACGTACCCGAATGGCACGACCGCTTCGTGGAGGCGATCCAGCAGTGGCCGGAAGTCATCGCCGCGCAGATCGTGACGGGCGGCTCGAACTACGTGCTGACGGTGCGGGCGCGCGACCTCGACCACTACTCGGACTTCGTGATCAACCGGCTGCATCGCGCGACGGGCGTGATGTCGATCAATTCGAGCATCGTGCTCGCGACGCTCAAGCGCGACGGCTCGATCCTCGATCTCGTCGAGCCGTCGACGGCCGGCTGACGCACCTTTTGCACCGGCCTGAAAAATATTTGAAGAAAGTGCTTTACGAACCCGAAAAGCTCTGACATAATTTCGGCTTCTTTGGGCGGTTAGCTCAGCGGTAGAGCACTGCCTTCACACGGCAGGGGTCACTGGTTCGATCCCAGTACCGCCCACCAAAGAATTCAAGGGCCTGCGTCTCACGACGCAGGCCCTTTTCGTTTTGTGCGTCGCACTCGCAATGCACACGTCCAAGAGATAATCGCGTGATACCGACGCGCGCAAGCGGCCAGTACGTAATAATCGGTAACGAATTGGTAACGGGGTACGAATGGCGGCTGACTAGAATCGACCACCATGACAGCCGGCCGAGCGGCACCGGCTTCCCACCATCAAGAAGACGAACGGAATCCGGCACGCGCATTGCGGCTGGTTCACGCCGTCGCGACACATCATGACATTGCCGAATTCACATACCCTGTGGTTGACCGGCCTGAGTGGTGCCGGCAAATCCACGCTCTCGCGCGAGATCGCCGCATACCTGCGCACGCACGACATTCCGGTCTGCATTCTCGACGGCGACGAACTGCGCTCAGGCGTCTCGCACGATCTCGGATTCCGGCGCGACGACCGGGCCGAAAACTGCCGACGTACCGCCGAAATCGCGAAGCTGATGAACAATCAGGGAATCATGGTGATCGTCGCGCTGATTTCCCCGTATGCAGCCGACCGGAAACTGGCGCGGGAAACCATCGGTGACGAGCGCTTCGTCGAAATCTATCTGAAGACCGATATCGAGACCTGCTCCGCGCGCGATCCGAAACGCCTGTATGCGAAGGCCATGACCGGCCAGACGCGCCAGTTCACCGGCATCTCCGATCCCTATGAGGCACCCGTCGCGCCCGATCTCGTTGTCGAGACCGGGACGATGTCCGTCTCCGCGTGTGTCGCGCGCATCATCGAGTTCGATCAACAGCGCTTCGCCTACGCCTGACCGAAGCGCTGCGTTCGCTCACCCCACCCGCCCGACCCGTTCCGCGGTCGCATCGAACGCGCGTTTCGCCTTGTCGACGATCTCGTCGACCTCCTCCTCACGAATCACGAGCGGCGGCGACAGCAGCATCCGGTCGCCGGTCGCGCGCATGATCAGGTTGCCGTTGAAGCAGAAGTCGCGGCAGATCGTGCCGATATCGACGCCGGCGTCGAACCGCTCGCGCCGCGCGCGATCGCGCGCGAGCTGTACACCCGCGACCAGCCCCGCCCCCGCGATCTCGCCGACGATCGGATGATCGCCGAGCGCTTCGCGCAGCCGACGCTGGAAGTACGGCCCGATGTCGTGCTTCACGCGCTCGACGATCCCTTCGTCGCGCAGCAGCTTCAGGTTCGCGACCGCCACCGCCGCCGCGACCGGGTGGCCCGAGTACGTGAGCCCGTGATTGAATTCGCCGTTGTCGATGATCGGGCGCGCGACGCGTTCGTGGATGCCCACCGCGCCCATCGGCACGTAACCCGAGGTCAGGCCCTTGGCCATCGTGATCAGGTCCGGCTCGAAGCCGAAGTGCTGGTGCGCGAACCATTCGCCGGTGCGGCCGAAGCCGCCGATCACTTCGTCGGCGACGAGCAGGATGTCGTACTTGCGGCAGATCCGCTGGATTTCCGGCCAGTACGTCGACGGCGGGAAGATCACGCCGCCCGCGCCCTGGAACGGCTCGCCGATGAACGCCGCGACGTTCTCCGCGCCGAGCGCTAGGATCTTCGCCTCGAGCTGCTGCGCACGCGCGAGGCCGAACGCTTCGGGCGTCTCGCCGGCTTGCGCTTCGCCGAAGAAATACGGCTGGTCGATGTGCACGATGTTCTCGACCTTCGACGGCATCTGCTCGTGCATGTAGCCCATCCCGCCGAGTGTGCCGCCGGCGATCGTCGAGCCGTGATAGCCGTTCCTGCGCGAGATCACGTATTTCTTCTGCGGCTTGCCCTGCACGCGCCAGTACTGGTGCACGAGGCGCAGCACGGTGTCGTTGCCTTCCGAGCCGCTGTTGCAGTAGAAGAAGTGGTTGAAGCCCGCGGGCGTGACTTCCGCGAGCATCGCCGACAGTTCGATCACCGGCGGGTGCGTGGTCTTGAAGAACGTGTTGTAGAACGGCAGTTCCTGGAGCTGGCAATATGCGGCATCGGCGAGTTCCTTGCGGCCGTAGCCGACGTTCACGCACCAGAGGCCGGCCATCCCGTCGATGATCTTGTTGCCGTCCGAGTCCCACAGATAGACGCCGTCGGCCTTCACGATCACGCGGCTGCCCGCGCGATTCAGCGCGCCCATGTCCGAGAAGGGATGGATGTGGTGCGCGGCGTCGAGCGCGCGGTATTCGGCGGTCGAGCGTGCCTGCGTCGTGCGCGGTGCGGCGGCCGGTGCGGCCGGCTGGATCCAGGCAGATTCGTTGCGGTACGTCATGGTTCCTCCGTGATTCCGTATTCGGTCGTGCGCACGCTCAGACGTGCAGCAGCAGATGGCGGCGTTCCCACGAACTGATCACGCGGAAGAACGCTTCGTATTCGGTTTCCTTCAGCGCCAGATACGCCTTCACGAACTTGTCACCGAGAATGCCGGCGAGCGGCGTGCACGCGGCCATCAGCGAGATGCCCTCCTCGAGGTTGCGCGGCAGCTGGTACGGCAGGTCGTAGCCGTCGGACGCGATCGGCTCGGTCGGCGCGAGCTGCTGCGTGAGACCGAGATAACCGGCGGCGAGCGTCGCCGCGAACGCGAGGTACGGATTGCAGTCGACGCCCGGAATCCGGTTCTCGATGCGCCGCGCGACCGGCGTCGACTGCGGGATGCGAAAGCCGACCGTACGGTTGTCGTAGCCCCACTGCACGTTGATCGGCGCGGCCATGAAGCGCGACAGGCGGCGATACGAGTTGATGTACGGTGCGAAGATCGGCATCAGCGCGGGCGTATATTTCTGCAGGCCCGCAAGATAGCTTTGGAACATCGGCGACACGACGCCGCCGTCGTCGGCGAACAGGTTGCGGCCGGTGTGCACATCGGCGAGGCTCTGGTGGATATGCATCGCGGAGCCCGGCTCGTTTTCCATCGGCTTGGCCATGAACGTCGCATACATGTTGTGGCGCAGCGCCGCCTCGCGCACCGTGCGCTTGAACAGGAACACCTGGTCGGCGAGCGACAGCGCGTCGCCGTGCACGAAGTTGATCTCCATCTGCGCGGCGCCGACCTCGTGGATCAGCGTCTCGATGTCGAGGCCCTGCATCTCGCAGTATTCGTAGATGTCCTCGAACAGCGGATCGAACTCGTTGACGGCCTCGATCGAATACGACTGACGGCCGGTTTCCGCGCGCCCCGTGCGCCCGACCGGCGGACGCAGCGGCAGGTCGGGGTCGGCGTTCATGTCGACCAGATAGAACTCGAGTTCGGGCGCGACCACGGGCTTCCAGCCCTTTTCCTTGTACAGGTCGAGCACGCGGCGCAGCACGTAGCGCGGCGAAATCTCGACCGGCGAACCGTCGAAATGCACGCAATCGTGGATCACCTGCGCGGTCGGATCGACGGCCCACGGAATCAGGCAGATCGTCGACGGATCGGGCACGCACACCATGTCGGGATCGGTCACGCCGGTCAGCGTGCCGTCTTCCGGATAGTCGCCGGTGACGGTCTGCACCATCACGGCCTGCGGCAGGCGCATCGATTCGCCGGACTCGAATTTGTTGCGCGGAATGATCTTGCCGCGCGCGATGCCGGCCATGTCGGGAATGATCGCCTCGACTTCGGTGATACGGTGCTGGCGCAGGAATTCACTCAGTTCGGGTTGCATGATCGGCCTCGTTCAGTCGACGTCGGATGCAGCCGGCGACGGCATGGTGCCGCCGGCCGCATGAATGCGGTGGGTCATGCGCGCGCGGCACGCCGCGCCGAATGCCGCGAAGATGTCGCGCGACAGCGATTGCTCCGCGTGGCGCCATTCGGGATGCCACTGCACGCCGAGCGCGAACGCGCGCGCGCCGCGCACGCTCACGGCCTCGATCAGCCCGTCGGGCGCGCTCGCCTCGACCGCGAGGCCCGCGCCGAGCCGCGCGATGCCCTGGTCGTGCAACGAATTGACCAGCGCGTCGTGCGCGCCGTGCGCGATCCGTTGCAGCAACCCGCCCGGCGCGAGCTGCACGCGGTGCGCGGGGCCGTACTGCCGCTCGAGCGGATCGCCGTCGCGCTCGCGATGATCGTGGAAGCCAGCGCTCGCATGCAGTCGCTGATGCAAGGTGCCGCCATACGCGACGTTCAGCTCCTGCATGCCGCGGCAGATCGCGAGCACCGGCACGCCCGCATCGATCGCCGCGCGGATCAGCGGCAGCGCGGTCGCATCGCGCGCGGGATCGTGCAGGGTATCGGGCGCGCTCGCCGGGCCGCCGTAGTGATGCGGCTCGACGTTCGAATAGCTGCCGGTCAGCAGCAGCCCGTCGATCGCCGCGACGATCGCGTCGACCGGTTGCCGCGCACCCAGCGCGGGCAGCACGAACGCCAGCGCCCCGGCACCGTCGACCAGCGCGACGAGATACTTCTCCCCGGCCGTGTGGTTCGGATGGGCGCCGCGCATGACGCGATCGGCGGTGACGGCTACGAGCGGGCGCGGTCGCATGATCGCCTCCGCGATAAATGCGCGACGCGTGCGGACGCGCAGGACGATGGCGGCCCGCGATGGCGCTGCACGCGTCCACGCGCGATCGTGCCGCTCGGACGGTGCGGCAACGGGCGGTGCGATCCGATGCGAAAGCGGAAAAGGACGCTAGGGCAACAATGAAGCGCTGCCGTCGCACTGCACCGCGCTGAACACGCGTGCGGTGACGACATTGAAGCGGCGCAGGCCGCGATGGGGCACAGCGAAGAAGCGGGGCTCGCGTATGGGGGCGGCGCGCGTGCCGCGCTCAGCATGCCGGATCGGCCCGGCCTGAGGCGGCGCGCCCGCCGACGGACTTCGGGTCCGGCGTATCGAAGGGCTGGCGGCTTTCACGATCGTACTCGACTGACTGATGAAGGCAGGACACGTGTCGCGATGAAGCGGGGGCGGCAATGCCGCGCGACGACACGTCGGCAAGGTGTCTGGCAACGGATTCCGGCGCGGTGCGACGCTGATCGACGCCGTCGCGGCCGGGGCGCGCGTGACGACTTCCTGACATTCAGCTTATATCACCTAAAAATTGCGTCAAATTTTCAGGTACCGATCCCGACATCGATCAGACGAAAAAAACGGCATCGACCGCTCGGGTCGATGCCGTTTTGTGCGATGCACCAATGTGCGCCTTGCCAGCCGGCCGGCCGTGGCGCGACATCGCACCGCGCCGCCGCACGCAGCGCGCGCCGACGGATCAGCGATGCGCGAGCGCGGTTTCGACGAGCGTCTGCAGCAGCGGCACAATCCGCGCGGCGCGCGCTTCGTCGTACGCATACGGACGCGTCTCTTCCATGTAGGTGATCTGCGACAGCTCCAGCTGCACGGCTTCGACGCCGGTCGCGGGCACGCCGTAGTGGCGCGTGATGTAGCCGCCCTTGAAACGCCCGTTCGCGACGGCCGTATAACCGCCGTGCGCGCTCACGCATGCGGCCAGCGCCTCGGCAAGGCCCGGTGCGGCGCTCGCGCCGCTCGACGTGCCGAAGTTGAAGTCCGGCAGGCGGCCCTCGAAGAAGCGCGGCACGTGCGAGCGGATCGAATGCGCTTCCCACACGAGCACGCGGCCGTGCTCGCGCTTCAGGCGCGCGATCTCGCCTTGCAGCGCGTCGTGATACGGGCGCCAGTAGCGGTCGCGACGGCGCATGATCTCGTCGTTGCCGGGCAGCGCGCCCGCCGGATACAGCGGCGCCTTGTCGAACGTATCGACCGGCACGAGCCCCGTCGTGTCCTGCCCCGGATACAGGTTCTCGTTGTCGGGCGGACGGTTCAGGTCGACGACGTAACGCGCGTGCGACGGCACGAGGATCGACGCGCCGAGCGTCGCCGCGAAGCCGTACAGGCGCTCGAGGTGCCAGTCGCAATCGTCGACGAAGCGCGCGTCGGGCGTCATCGTCGCGGCGATGTCGTCGGGGATATGGGTGCCTGCGTGCGGAATCGAGATCAGCAGCGGCAGCGTGCCCTGCTTCAGCGTGAATACAGCCGGTTGTTCAGTCATGTCGCATCACCGTAAAAGTCGGCCGGCGCACGCGCGCGGCGTGCGCCGGATGCCGCGCATTCAGCGCAGCAGTTGCGCCAGCGCGGCGCGGTAGTCGGCATAAGCTGCGGCTTCGTCGCGATGGCGGCGGCCGCTCACGACGCGCTCGCCGCCGGTATAGACGTCGAGCACCGGCGTGTCGCCGTGCTCGGCGAACACCGTGCCCGACAGCCAGGACGCGCTGTCGTGCTCCGCGACCGCCGGATGATCGGGATCGAGCACGAGCCAGTCGGCGCGGCAGCCTTCACGCAGCGCGCCGATGCGCCGCCCGCTCGCCTGCGCGCCGCCCGCGAGCGACGCGTCGAACAGCCGGTCGGCGACATGCGCCTGCGTGTCGCTCGCGAGCACGTTGCGCGCGCGATGCACGAGCCGCTGCCCGTATTCGAGCAGGCGCAGTTCCGAGCGCCAGTCGACCGACGCATGGCTGTCCGAGCCGACGCCGATCACGCCGCCCTGCGCGAGATAGTCGAGCGCCGGGAACACGCCGTCGCCGAGGTTCGCCTCGGTGGTCAGGCACAGGCCGGCCACCGCGCGACGCTTCGCGAGCGCGGCCGTTTCGGCCGCATCGACGTGCGTCGCGTGCACGAGGCACCAGCGCGCATCGACGTCGAAACGATCGAGCAGCCATTGCACGGGACGCGCGCCGTACGCGCGCACGCAGTCGTCGACTTCGGCCGTCTGTTCGGCGATATGGATATGCACCGGCGCGTCGTCGGGCAAGCCTTCCAGCAGCACGCGCAAGCCGTTCTCGGACACCGCGCGCAGCGAGTGCGGGGCGACGCCGTAGCGCAGGCCGCCGTGCTCGGGCGCGACGCGGCGCATCGCGTCGAGCAGCTCGAGCAGGCCGTCCGGCGTATTGATGAAGCGGCGCTGGTCGTCGCGCGGCGGCTTGTTGCCGAAGCCGGCGAACTGGTACGACACGGGCAGCATCGTGATGCCGATGCCGGCCGAGCGCGCGGCATCGACCACGCGCGCACCGAGTTCCGCGATCTGCGGATAGCGCGAGCCATCCTGCGCGTGATGCACGTAGTGGAATTCGCACACCGACGTGTAGCCGCACTTCAGCATCTCGACGTACAGCCAGCGCGCGATCGCCGCGAGCGCGTCGGGCGTGATCTTCAGCGCGAAGCGGTACATCAGGTCGCGCCAGCTCCAGAAGCTGTCGGCGGGATTCGCGCGATATTCGGTGAGCCCCGCCATCGCGCGCTGGAACGCGTGCGAATGCAGGTTCGGCATGCCGGGCAGCACGGGCCCGGCCGCGCGCGCGACGCCGGCCGGCGCGTCGGTGTCGGGCGTCACGTCGGTCAGCGTGCCGGCCGCGTCCCAGCGCAGCAGCACGTTGCGGCGCCAGCCATCGGGCAGCCGGGCATGGTCCGCGAACAACATAGAGTCGGTCATCGTGAGTCCTTGTTGGCCGGATTCGGCGCACTGAAGCGTCGGTCCGGTCCCAAGCCCCGGTTGGCAGGAGGCGGCGCGTCGGCGCCCGCTTCCGCTCCGTGGCGATCGACCGGACCGGCGCTTCAGCGCCGCCTCCGGCCCTCCGCTAAAACTAGCCGTTCATCCGGCGAAACACCGTCGCGCCGCCGCGCACGACCTGCTCGCACAGCGGCCGGCCGATCCAGTACGCAAGCTCCGACAGCGAGCCGACCGACCAGGCCGCGAAATCGGCCTGGCGGCCGATCTCGAGCGCACCGTGACGATCGGCGCGACCGAGCGCCGCGGCCGCATGGCGCGTCACGCCCTGCAGCACCTCGGGCACCGTCATGCGGAACAGCGTGCAGCCCATGTTCAGCGTCAGCAGCAGCGATTCGAGCGGCGAGGTGCCGGGGTTGTGATCGGTCGCGAGCGCGATCGGCACGCCATGCTTGCGCAGCAGCTCGATCGGCGGCAATTGCGTTTCGCGAATGAAGTAATATGCGCCGGGCAGCAGCACGGCGACCGTGCCGGCCGCCTTCATCGCCTCGATGCCGGCTTCGTCGAGAAATTCGAGGTGGTCGGCCGACAGCGCGCGATAACGCGCGGCAAGCGCGGTGCCGCCCGCGTTCGACAACTGCTCCGCGTGCAGCTTCACCGGCAGCCCGCGCCGCGTCGCGGCCTCGAACACGCGCTCGGTCTGCGCGAGCGAAAAGCCGATGCGCTCGCAGAACACGTCGACCGCGTCGATGAGGCCTTCGTCGGCGAGCGCCGGCAGCATCCGGCCGCACACTTCGTCGATGTATTCATCCGCACGGCCCGCATATTCCGGCGGCAGCGCGTGCGCGCCGAGGAACGTGGTGTAGACCGTGACCGGGAAGCGCTCGCCGAGCTGGCGCGCGACGCGCAGCATCTTGCGCTCGCTCGCGAGGTCGAGCCCGTAGCCCGACTTGATCTCGATCGCCGTCACGCCGTCGGCGAGCAGCGGCTGCAGGCGCGCGGCGGCCTGCACGAACAGCGTCGTCTCGTCGGCTGCGCGCGTCGCGCGCACCGTCGACACGATCCCGCCGCCCTGCCGCGCGATCTCCTCGTAGCTGACGCCGGCGAGGCGCTGCGCGAACTCGTCGGCCCGCGTGCCGCCGTACACGAGGTGCGTATGGCAGTCGACGAGGCCCGGCGTCACCCACGCGCCGTGCAGGTCTTCCCGCTGCCAGTGCGCATAACCGTGCGGCAGCGCGGACAACGCGCCGAGCCACACGATCGTGCCGGTTTCGTCGACGGCGATCGCCGCGTCGTCGATCGTTTCGTCGGGATGGCCGTGCGGACACAGCCTCAGGTGATGCCAGACAGTCGGTTTCATGCGTTCAGTCTCGTTCGCCGACGGCGAGCGACACGGCGAGCAGCGCGCCGCCTCCGCTCACGACGACGTCAAACGCACGCTGCGGCCCGTCGAGCCGCAGCGTGTCCATTTCCTGCAGTGCGTAGTGCGCGCCGTCGATCTCGACGCCGACCGCGCCCGTCGCGCAGAACAGCAGCACGGTATCGGCGCGCTCGGCGCGGTGCGTGCCTTCGGGCCACACGTCGACCGTCCCGCGCGCAGCCGAACGGCGCGTCATCAGGTTGAAGTCGCGCGTCGCGCCGTCGTGCAGCGTCGCGTCGATCGCCGTCTCGCCGGCGAAGTCCGCACGCGCGAGCGGCGCGTCGAGTACGTGGCGCGCGCCCCCTTCTTCCGCGAGCGTCATGCCCGCGCCGGACAGCAGCACGAGCGTGCGGTCGATGCCTTCGAAACGCGAGAACGGCCCGGCCGCGCCGACGTCCGCGACGCTCACGCGCCATGCGAACGCATCGAGCGCGGCGCCAGGAGGAAACGCACCGATCTCGCGCGTCACGCCGCCGCCGTTCTTCCACGGCGACGCGACGAGATCCGCCGCGCGGATCATCGTCGCGTTCACCGGCGCCTGGTCGAGCGCCGTCATGCTCAGCGGCCGAGCATCGGCAGCTTCAGGCCGGCTTCGCGGGCCGTCTGCTGCGCGAGTTCGTAGCCGGCATCCGCATGGCGCATCACGCCCGTCGCCGGATCGTTCAGCAGCACGCGGCCGAGACGCTCGTGCGCTTCGGCGGTACCGTCGGCGACGATCACGACGCCCGAGTGCTGCGAGAAGCCCATGCCGACGCCGCCGCCATGATGCAGCGACACCCACGATGCGCCGCCTGCGGTGTTCAGCAGGGCGTTCAGCAGCGGCCAGTCGCTCACGGCGTCCGAACCGTCCTTCATCGATTCCGTCTCGCGGTTCGGGCTCGCGACCGAACCGGTGTCGAGGTGGTCGCGGCCGATCACGATCGGGGCCTTCAGTTCGCCGTTCTTCACCATCTCGTTGAACGCCTGGCCGAGGCGATAGCGATCCTTCACGCCGACCCAGCAGATCCGCGCCGGCAGGCCCTGGAACGCGATGCGCTCACGCGCCATGTCGAGCCAGTTGTGCAGGTGCGGATCGTCGGGGATCAGCTCCTTCACCTTCTGGTCGGTCTTGTAGATGTCTTCCGGATCGCCGGACAGCGCGACCCAGCGGAACGGGCCCTTGCCTTCGCAGAACAGCGGGCGGATATAGGCCGGCACGAAGCCCGGGAAGTCGAATGCGTTCTCGACGCCCATTTCCAGCGCCATCTGGCGGATGTTGTTGCCGTAGTCGAGCGTGGCGGCGCCGCGCTCCTGCAGCGTCAGCATCGCGCGCACCTGCACGGCCATCGACTGCTTCGCGACCTTCACGATGCTCTGCGGATCGACCTTCTGCGCTTCGCGCCATTGCGCGACGGTCCAGCCTTGCGGCAGGTAGCCGTTGATCGGGTCGTGCGCGCTCGTCTGGTCGGTCACGCAGTCCGGCGTGATACCGCGCGTCACGAGTTCCGCGAACACGTCGGCCGCGTTGCCGAGCAGGCCGACCGACACCGGCTTGCCGGTGCGCTTCGCTTCGTCGATCATGCCGAGCGCTTCGTCGAGCGTCGTCGCCTTCTTGTCGACGTAGCGCGTCTTCAGGCGGAAGTCGATGCGCGTCTCGTCGCATTCGACCGCGATCATCGAGAAGCCGGCCATCGTCGCGGCGAGCGGCTGCGCGCCGCCCATGCCGCCGAGGCCGCCCGTCAGGATCCATCGGCCCGACGGATCGCCGTTGAAGTGCTGGTTCGCGACCGAGAAGAAGGTTTCATAGGTGCCCTGCACGATGCCCTGGCTGCCGATGTAGATCCAGCTGCCGGCCGTCATCTGGCCGTACATCATCAGGCCCTTGCGGTCGAGCTCGTGGAAGTGATCCCAGGTCGCCCAGTGCGGCACCAGGTTCGAATTCGCGAGCAGCACGCGCGGCGCATCCTTGTGCGTGCGGAACACACCGACCGGCTTGCCCGACTGGATCAGCAGCGTCTCGTTCTCTTCGAGATCCTTCAGCGACGCGAGGATCTGGTCGTAGCATTCCCAGTTGCGCGCCGCGCGGCCGATGCCGCCGTACACGACGAGCGCGTGCGGATGCTCGGCGACTTCCGGATCCAGGTTGTTCTGGATCATCCGGTAGGCCGCTTCGGCCAGCCAGGTCTTGCAGACCTTCTCGCTGCCGCGCGGCGCGCGGATCGTGCGGGTCGGATCGAGACGGGGATCGATGTGTTTCGGATGGTTCATGACGACTGCTCCCGAAGGAAAATGACTATCAAATAGGAATCAGAAATGCCCGGTGAAGCGATAACGGCTGCCGGGGTGCCACAGATTCGCCACCGAGGCGACGACGCCCTGCGACCAGGTGCGCCGATGTAAAACCAGACACGGCTCGACGTCGTCCATCCGCAGCTGCTCGCGCCGCTCGGGCGCCGGAGCCGCCGCTTCGATCCGGTACTCGACGCGCTGCAGCGGGGCCGCGCGCATCAGGTACAGGTTCGGCGTCGTGTTCGTAAAATCCTGCTCGGCATAATCCGGCGCGACCGCCGGATTCACCCACCGTTCCTCGAGCTGGACGGGTTCGTCATTCTCGAAGTGCAACACCTGCGAATAAAACAGCTTCGCGCGCACGGCCATCTGCATCTCGTCGGCGAGCGCCTCGTCGGCGCGGATCGTCTCGAGGCCGAGCACGCTGGCGCGGTACGCATGCCCGCGCGCGTCGACCTCTTCCGAGATGCTGCGGATCGCGACGAGCGTCGACTCGTACTTCGGCCGCGCGACGTAGGTGCCGGCGCCCTTCATGCGCGTCAGCACCTGCTCGGCCGTCAACTCGCGCAACGCGCGGTTGACGGTCATGCGCGCGACCTTGAACTCGCGGGCCAGTTCGTTCTCGGAGGGCACCTGGTCGCCCTCCGCCCACTCGCCGGCGTGAATGCGGCCCAGGATGAAATCCTTGATCTCCTGGTAGACCGGCGCGCTCATGGGCTTACTGTTCCGATGCGAACGAGAACGGCGCGACCTTCGCGAACGCGCGCTCGCCGACGAGCTTCGCGATCACCGCGATGTCCGGTGCGAAGTAGTGGTCGAGCTCGTAGTGCGCAACCTTGCCGCGGATCGTTTCCATCACCGGCGCGAGCTTCGGGCTCGTGTGGTACGGCGCGCGCAGGTCGACGCCCTGGGCGGCGGCCAGCAGTTCGATCGCGAGGATGTGCTTCGTGTTGTCCGCGATGTCGGCGAGCTTGCGCGCGGCGAACGTCGCCATCGACACGTGGTCTTCCTGGTTCGCCGAGGTCGGCAGCGAGTCGACCGACGCCGGGTGCGCGAGCGTCTTGTTTTCCGATGCCAGCGCGGCCGCCGTCACGTGGGCGATCATGAAGCCCGAGTTCACGCCGCCGTCCTTCACGAGGAACGGGGGCAGGCCCGACAGCGTCGCGTCGATCAGCAGCGCGATGCGGCGCTCGGCCAGCGCGCCGATTTCCGCTGCGGCCAGCGCGAGGTTGTCGGCCGCGAATGCGACGGGTTCAGCGTGGAAGTTGCCGCCCGACAGCACTTCGCCGGTATCCGGGAAGATCAGCGGGTTGTCCGACACGGCGTTCGCTTCGACCAGCAGCACGTCGGCTGCATGGCGCATCTGGTCCAGGCACGCGCCCATCACCTGCGGCTGGCAGCGCAGGCTGTACGGATCCTGCACCTTGTCGCAGTCGCGGTGCGACTGGTTGATCGGCGAGCCTTCGAGCAGGTCGCGGTACGACGCGGCCGCGTCGATCTGGCCTTGATGGCCGCGCAGTTCGTGAATGCGGGCGTCGAACGGCTTCACCGAGCCGGCTGCCGCGTCGACCGACAGCGCGCCCGCAACCAGCGCGGTGCGGTACAGGTCTTCGATCGCGAACATGTTGTCGAGCGCCAGCGCGGTCGACGCCTGCGTGCCGTTCAGCAGCGCCAGGCCTTCCTTCGCCTGCAGCGTCAGCGGCGCGAGGCCCGCGACGCGCAGACCGTCCAGCGCGCTGGCGCGCTCGCCGCGGATGAACACTTCACCGACGCCCAGCAGCACGGCCGACATGTGCGCGAGGGGTGCCAGGTCGCCCGATGCGCCGACCGAGCCCTTCACCGGGATCAGCGGCAGCACGTCGGCGTTGAACAGCGTGATCAGCGCGTCCATCACTTCGCGACGGATGCCCGAGTGGCCGCGGCCGAGACTCGACAGCTTCAGTGCCATCAGGAGACGCACCGACGAGCGCGCCATCGGCTCGCCCACGCCGACCGCATGCGACAGCACCAGGTTCTTCTGCAGCAGCTCGAGCTGGTCGTGCGGGATGTGCGTGCTGGCCAGGCGGCCGAAACCCGTGTTGATGCCGTATGCGGGCTCGCCCTTCGCCGCGATGTCGGCGACGGCCTTCGCGCCCGCGTCGATCTTCGCGAAGCTCGCCGGGTCGAGCTTGAGCTGCACGGATTCGCGAGCGATCTTGCGCAGTTGCGGAAGGGTCAGGTGGCCGGGGGTCAACGTAATCATGTGAGCAATCCTGTCTAGACAAGTTCGGGATGGATTGCAGTGTAGCCACCGCGACTTGTCTAGACAACCTGTTTTTCATAATTCCGACTCGGGAGTTTCCCTGATGTCCGGCGCGGCGCGCCGGAGCGGCCAGACAGGCCTCGCAATTAACATATGTTGCAATTATTTTGTCTTTGGCAACATACGAATCGACGCATCCCTACGATCCGCCCACGGAGATCCGCCATGACCATCCCGCCCCGGTTGACCACCCTCCTCGGCCGCGGCCTGCTCGTCGCCGCGTGCGCGCTCGCGTGCGGCGCATCGCTCGCCGCGGAACCGCTGTCGGGCACGCTCGAGAAGGTGCGGCAAAGCGGCCTGATCTCGATCGGCCATCGCGAGACGTCGGTGCCGTTCTCCTATGTCGACGCGAGCGGCAAGGTGATCGGCTTCTCGCAGGACCTGTGCGACCGCGTGATCGCCGCCGTGAAGGCGCGCACCGGCAAGCCCGACCTGCAGGCGCGCTTCATCCCGGTCACGTCGCAGAACCGCATCCCGCTCGTGCAGAACGGCACCGTCGATCTCGAATGCGGGGTGACCACCAACCTCGCCGCGCGTCACGCGCAGGTCGCGTTCTCGACCACCTTCTTCGTCGCGACGACGCGCCTGCTCACGCGCACGAGCTCGGGCATCCGCGACTTCCCCGATCTCGCCGGCAAGACGGTCGTGACGAACCAGGGCACGACGTCCGAACGCCTGCTGCGCAAGATGAACGAGGAAAAGAAGATGAACATGCAGATCATCAGCGCGAAGGACTACGGCGAGGGACGCCTCACGCTCGAATCGGGTCGCGCGGCCGCGTACATGATGGACGACGTGCTGCTCGCCGGCGTGCGCCAGCTCGCGGCGAAGCCGGCCGACTGGGCGATCGTCGGCACGCCGCAATCGTCGGAAGCGTACGGGTTCATGCTGCGCAAGGACGATCCGCAGTTCAAGGCGCTCGTCGACGGCGTGCTCGTGCAGCTGATGAAGAGCGGTGAGATCAACGCGCTGTACGACAAGTGGTTCATGAAGCCGGTGCCGCCGAAGGGGCTCGCGTTCGAGTTCCCGATGAGCGACGTGATCAAGGCGCGCTACGCGGCGCCGAACGACGTACCGCTCGAATGAGCGTCGCGCGCTGAAACGCGGTCAGCGCGCCCACGCGACGCACGCCGCGTAACCGGGCGCCGCGTCGAGCCAGCCCGCGTCGAACGCGGCCACGCCGGCGGCGGGCGCGGCCGGCTCGACGATCGTCGTCGCGGGCGTCGCCGCATCGCGCGGCGGCACGACCGCGAACGCGCGCAGCCCGCCGACGATGCCGGTGCCGAGCGCCTTCAGCAGCGCCTCCTTCGCGGCCCACACGCGCATGAACGCGTCCGCGCGGGCGGCGAGCGGCAGGCCGTCGAGATACGCAGCCTCGGCGGCCGCGCACACTTCGCGCGTCAGCGCACGCCAGTCGGTCGTGCGGTTGCAGCTTTCGATATCGACGCCGACGCGCCCCGTCGCCGCCCACGCGATGAGCGCGTGATCGCCCGCGTGCGACACGTTGAAATCGAGCGACGCGCGATGCGCGGGATCCAGCGACGGCCGTCCCGATGCGTCGACGACGATCGCGACGTCCTTCGGCGCGACGCCGAGCGCCGCACCGAGCACGTCGCGCAGCGCGGCGCGCGTCGCGGCACTGCGCACCGCATCCTCGTGCCGCAGATAGCGCCCGGCACGCGCCCGCTCCGCGTCGCTCAGCGCCGCGTAGGCCGGCGATGCGAGCGGCACGCGCCAGTCGAAATCGACGCGCGCGACCTGCACGCCGGCACGCGACGCGGCCGGCGGCACATCGAGCAGGTGCACGCGCCACGCGCGGGACAGGTCGTCGGCAATCTCGGAATCGGGTGGAATGGACATCGGCACGCGGCAGCCAGGCGAACGAAACGTTCGATGTTAATCGATCGTACGGGACGGAGACCGACGCATCGCGACCGAGATCGTCGGCAGCGGCAGCCGGTGCAACCGTCTCATCGACGCGATGGCCGGGCTGCGCGCGCGTTCACCCGTGCGCGACGGCACCCGGCACGCCGCTTCCCGCCAGCCGCGCACGCTGCGCCGGATGGCGCGCGTGGACGCGGCCCGGCGCATCGGCCGGCAGCGCGCCGTGTTGCAGCCAGTCCAGCGCAACGGGCCACAGCGTGTCGGTGAAGCGGCTGTGGAAGAACGCGAAGTGGCCGATCGCGTCGACGCCGATGTCGCGCGGCGCGATCCGCAGGTGCGTGACGTCGCTGCCCGTGTAGTAGCCGACCAGCCGTTCGATCGCGTCGACCGTGCCGAACCCGTCGTCGTCGAGGCCGATCGCGAGCATCGACGCCGGCAGCCGCGCGAAGCGGGCCGGCAGCGCGGCGCGGCTCGCCGCGGGTTCGGCGAGCAGGCCGTGCGTGAAGGCGTCCTCGAAGCGCGGTTGCGCGCGCACCCACGACAGCGCGACGCCGCGCGGCGTGTCTTCCATCCAGCCGAGCCGCTTCGCGGGCACGTAGCCGAATACGGCCGCGAGCGCCGGCATCGCGACGTGCCATTTCCACCACATGCGCCGCCGCTCTTCCGGCCGATAGTCGCGCCAGTACGCATACTGCGCGCCCACCGTCACCACGTGACGCACGTACGCGTTCGACGCCGCGAGCCCGAGCACGCAGCCGCCGATGCTGTGCGCGACGACGTCGAGCGGCTGGCCCGGAAATGCATCGCGCGCGTATTGCAGCGCGGCCTCGCAATCGAGCCGCCCCCAGTCGAGCCAGTTCGCGCGCAGCTTCGCGAGCCGCGCGGGGCGCGAGCCGCCGATCCCGCGATAGTCGTACACGAGCACGTCGCGCCCCTGCGCGAACAGCCAGGCCGCGAAACGGAAGTAGTAGTCGCAGCGCACCGACGTCGCGCAATTGACGACCGTCACCGGCCGCACGGTGCCGCCGCGGTGGCGCCACACGTAACCGCGCAGCGCATAACCGTCGGCCGCGATCAGCGTCACGGGCTCCGGCGGCAACGCGCCCGCCGGGCGCCCCGCTGCCTGATCCGCCGCGCACGCGGCCCCGCCTGCTTCGTTCGAAATCGTCATCGTGTCTCCTGTGCGGCGCCGCCTGCCCGGCGCCCGCCCGATCGGCCAGCCTCCATTGAACTTGACGCGCCGGACGTTCTCAACCAATCTTGCTGCTCCGTTCGCATGAGCCCTACGCATGTCAACGCCGCTCGTCCGTCTCCCGTCGCTGGACCTCGTGCGCGGCTTCGTCGCCGTCGGCCGCCGCATGAGCATCACGCTCGCCGCGCAGGACCTGTGCGTCACGCAGTCGGCGGTCAGCCGCCAGGTGCACGCGCTCGAGGCGCATCTCGGCGTCGCGCTGCTGCAGCGCGGCTATCGCAAGATCGCGTTCACGCCGGAAGGCGAGCGGCTGTTCCGCGCCGCCGATGCGGCGCTGCTCAGCCTGCAGGACACCGTCGCGTCGCTCGCCGCCGCACGCGAGCGGCAACCCGTCACGATCACCGCGAGCATCGGCGTCACCGCGCTGTGGCTGCTGCCCAGACTCGGGCGCCTGCAGGCGCGCCTGCCCGACATCGACTTGCGCGTGGCCGCGAACGACAAGGTACTCGATTTGCGCGCGGAAGGCATCGACCTCGGAATCCGCTACTGCCCGCGCGAGCGCGCGCCGGCCGGCGCGCTGCACCTGTTCGACGAGATCGTCGTGCCGGTCGCGCACCCCGCGCTGGCCGCCCGGCCCGTCACCGACGCGGCGGCGATCGCCGAGCACGTGCTGCTCGAATTCGACGGGCCGCCGCAAACCCGGCTGCAGTGGCGTGCGCACCTGCACGCGGCCGGGCTCGGCGACGCGCGCCCAAAGGGCGTGCTGCGCTTCAACCAGTACGACCAGGTCATCCACGCCGCGATCGCCGGCCAGGGCGTCGCGCTCGGCAGGCTCGCGCTCGTCGCGCCGATGCTCGCCGACGGCCGGCTCGCGGTGCTCGGCCCGCACTCGCAGGCGTTGTCGGATGCGTACGGCTACTGGCTGTTCCGGCACGATCCGGCACCGCGCCGCGAAGTCGCCGACGTGCGCGACTGGATTGTCGCGGAAGCGGCCGAATGCGACGCGGCGATGCGCGCGTACGACGTGGCGCAGCGGTAGTCGCGAGCGAAATTCTGCATCGAGCCGGCGCCGGCGCGGTCTTGCGCACGTACATGAACGCCGCCACGGGCAATGCACCGACGCCCCGTCCCCGCTGCATCGGCCGCCTGTCACGCCGGCTGCATGCGGCGCAGCGGCTTCACGCATCCGGCGTGTACAGCCCGCGTCGCCGACATCGTGTCCGAACCGCATCGCATTCCCCGCACGCATGCGAACGCGACCGAATGATTGCTTGAGCGGCCGGCGGCCGGATCGTCTAATCGGATCGAACGCGGCCGCCGCGCCGCACGCATCCATCCGGAGACACGCATGACCCCGATCGAACAAGACGCCCGGCGCCGCTGGCTGCCGGTGCTCGCGGGCGGCCTGATCATGGGCGCCGCGCTCGGCATCCGTCACGTGCAGGGACTGTTCCTCGCCCCCGTCACGCTCGACCACGGCTGGTCGCGCGAAGCGTTCGGCCTCGCGCTCGCGCTGCAGAACCTGATCTGGGGCATCGCGCAACCGTTCACCGGCATGATCGCCGACCGCTTCGGGTCGGTGCGCGTGATCGTCGCAGGCATGCTGCTGTACGCGGCCGGGCTCGTCACGATGGCGTTCGCCGCGTCGGCCGGCGTGTTCACGGCCGGCGCGGGGTTCGTGATCGGCGTCGCGCTGTCGGGGTCGGCCTTCGCGTCGATCTACGGCGCGCTGAGCCGCCTGTTTCCGCCCGACCGGCGCGGCTGGGCGCTCGGCGTCGCCGGCGCGATCGGCGGGCTCGGCCAGTTCTGCATGGTGCCGGTCGCGCAGGTGCTGATCGGCGGCATCGGCTGGCAGCATGCCTTCGTCGCGCTCGCCGTCGTCGCCGCGCTGCTCGCGCCGCTCGCCGTGCTGGTGCGCGACCGGCCCGCGCAGGCCGCAAGCCGCGCGGACGGCCCCGACCAGTCGATCGGCGCGGCGGTGCGCGAAGCGTTCGCGCATCGCGGCTTCTGGCTGCTGAACGCGGGATTCTTCGCGTGCGGGTTCCAGCTCGCGTTCATCGCGACCCACCTGCCCGCCTACCTGCTCGATCACGGCCTGCCGGCGCGCCACGCGAGCGTCGCGCTCGCGCTGATCGCGCTGACCAACGTGGCCGGCACCTACGCATGCGGCCATCTCGGCAGCCTGCTGCGGCGCAAGTACGTGCTGTCCGTGCTGTACCTCGTCCGCGCGCTGGCAATGGCCGCGTTCGTTGCAGCGCCGTTGTCGCCCGCGAGCGTCTACGTGTTCGCGGCCGTGATGGGCTTCACGTGGCTCGGCACGGTGCCGCTGACCAACGGCGTGATCTCGCAGGTGTTCGGCGTGCGCTACATCGCGACGCTGTTCGGCTTCGTGTTCTTCGGGCACCAGCTCGGCAGTTTCTTCGGCGTCTGGCTCGGCGCGCTCGTGTACGACGCGACGCATTCGTACCTGCCGCTGTGGATCGGCTCGATCGCGCTCGGCGTGCTGGCCGCGCTGCTGCACCTGCCGATCGACGACGCGCGCGTCGCGCGGCCGGTGCCGGGCAAAGCCGCATGGGCGTGATGCGTGCGGCGCTGGCCGCCGGCGCGCTCGCGTTCGTCGCGTGGTGCGGCGCGGCCTACTTCGATTCGGGCGTCGCGCTCGCGCTGCTCGAGCACGCGGCGTTCTGCGACTGACGCGGCGAACCGCGCCGCGCGCAGCGACGGCCGGTCACGCCTAGCGACGCTTCGGCAACGAGGCCAGCGCATCGAGCGCGCGACGGCGCGCGCCGTCGTGATCGACGATCGGCGCCGGATAGTCGACGTCGAGCCGCACGCCGGCCGCCGCAAGCTCCATCGGGGATGCCTCCCACGGCGCGTGGATCGTCACCGCGTCGAGGCCCGCGAGTTCCGGCACCCAGCGGCGCACGTACGCCCCTTGCGGGTCGAACTTCCGGCCCTGCGTCACCGGATTGAAGATGCGGAAATACGGCGCGGCGTCGGCGCCGCAGCCGGCCACCCATTGCCAGTTCGCCGGGTTGTTCGCGGCATCCGCGTCGACGAGCGTGTCGTGGAACCAGCGCTCGCCGGCCCGCCAGTCGATCAGCAGATGCTTGACGAGAAACGATGCGACGACCATCCGCACGCGGTTGTGCATCCAGCCGGTCGTCCACAGCTCGCGCATCCCCGCATCGACGAGCGGGTAGCCGGTCAGCCCGCGCTGCCACGCGCGCAGCGTGGCAGGATCGTCGCGCCACGGCATCGCGTCGAACTGCGCCCGGAAGTTGTCGGTCGCGAGCGCCGGGAAGTAATACAGCAGCACATGGCTGAATTCGCGCCAGCCGAGTTCGCTCAGGAACTTCTCGGCGCCGGCCGCGCAGGCCGCACCGCCCGCCTGTGCCGCACCCTGCACCGCATGCCACACCTGTCGCGGCGACACGTTGCCGAAGCGCAGGCACGGCGATAGCCGGCTCGTCGCCGACCGGTCGGGCCGGTCGCGCGTATCGGCATAGCCGGTCAGCGACTCGATGGAAAACGCGTCGAGCCGCGCCTGCGCGCCGGCTTCGTCGGGTGCCGGCCAGGCGTCGCGCAGGCCGCCCGCCCAGTCCGGCGCGTGCGGACGCAACCCGAGCGCGTCGAGCGTCAGCGCGCGTTCGCGCACGCCGGCCGGCCACGGATGAAACGCGATCCGCTCGGGCTCCGGCAGCGGCGCCGCCACCGTGCGATCGCGCCGCACCGCGCGCCAGTACGCGGTGAACACCTGGAACGGCGTGCCGGCGCCCGTCAGCACGTCCCACGGTTCGTTCAGCAGGCTGCCGTTGCTGCTCTCGACCTCGAGGCCGCGCGCCTTCAGCGACGCCTTCAACGCCGCATCGGCATCGCGCTGCGGCTGCGCATAGCGGCGGTTCCAGTACACCGCTGCCGCGCCCGTGTCCTGCGCGACGCGTTCGATCTCGCGCGGCGCATCGCCGCGCAACAGCAGCAGGCGTCCGCCATGACGTGCGAGCGCCGCATCGAGTCCGGCGAGCGACCCATGCAGCCACCAGCGCGCCGCCCCGCCGAGCGCGCGCCCCGCGCCTTCGCCCGTGTCGTCGACGTACACGCATACGAGCGGCCGGCCCGACGCGACCGCGCGCGTCAGCGCGGGCTGGTCGGTCACGCGCAGATCGTCGCGGAACCACACGATGGCAGGAGCAATGGTCGACTTCGCTGGCACGGGCACCTCGAGCAGGAAACTGAAGAGTGACCGGTATTGTCGCGGCAGGTTCGCGCGATGTCGACGTTCGAACCGCACGGCGTACCGCGCGCGTGCGTCGCGTACCGACGCCGACACCGGATCGCCGGCCCGGTGAAAGGCCTTAGTCCGTTCCGACGATTCTTCGCCGCACGCACCGGCCTACGCTCGATGTCGGGTTCGCCGCGATGTGCGACGCGCGCCGGCCGCCGGTCAGCCCCATGCATTGCACGGCGCGTTCGCCATGCCCGCCGGCGCCGGCGCGACCCGTTCCGGCTGTCGCGGCGCGTACCCGCCCGTGCGGGCGCAGCCGCGGCCCCCTCCGCTCCCTCACTCACATTCGATACCCGCCATGACCAAACCAGCCAATCTCGTCACCTCGATCACCGTCGCGATCGACGCCCCCGCTGCCGTCGTCTGGGAAGTGTTGACCGACTTCCCGCGCTACGGCGAATGGAACACGTTCTGCGTCGGCCTCGAGACGACCGGCCGTATCGGCGACTTCGTGCACATGCAGGTGCGCATTCCCGGCACGGAGACGGTGATTCCCGTCAACGAAATCCTCGTCGCTTGCGAGCCCGAGCGCCTGCTGTCGTGGGAGCAGCGCCCGACCGACGCCAACAAGGACGCCGCACGCCGCGACCAGTACGTCGAAGCCGACGGCGCCGAGCGCTGCCGCTACTTCACGACCGACCAGTTCCTCGGCCTCAACGCGGAAACGATCATGCGCGAGCACGGCGGCTGGGTGAAACAGGGGTTCGACCAGTGCGCGCGCGACGTGAAGCAGCGCGCGGAAGCGCTGCATGCGGCCCGCCGGCGCAAAAGCGCGTGACGGAGCGCAACCGATGCCCGACCTGCAGACCCTCTTCGATCATCACGACATCCGCGAACTGATCGTCGCGTACTCGAGCGCGATCGATGCACGCGACTTCGACGCGCTGGATGCCGTGTTCATGCGCGACGCGACGATCGACTATCGCGCGATGGGCGGCATCGCCGGCACGTATCCGGACGTCAAGGCGTGGCTGCGCACCGTGCTGCCGCAGTTCCCGCAGTACCAGCACATGGTCGGCAACCTGTCGATCACGCTCGACGGCGACACCGCGCGCGGCCGCACGATCTGTTTCAATCCGATGGAAGTCGCGCTGCCGGACGGCGGCACGCAGGTGATGTTTCTCGGGCTGTGGTACGTCGACCGGTTCGTGCGCACCGCGCAGGGCTGGCGCATCGCCGAGCGCGTCGAGGAACGCTGCTACGGCCACAACGTGCCGGCCGTGCTTGCGAACGCGACCGGCTGAACACCGACACGTCGCACGACGCGCGCGCCGTGGCATCGCCGCACGGCGCGCGTGTCGCAGGCCCTCGGTTCAGTCGAGACGGAACGCCGCTTCGAAGCGCGCGGCGAACGCGTCGAACTCGGTTTCCGGCAGATGGTTGATGCCGCCTGCGCGCTTGCGCCCGCCGCCGGTCGGGAAGCCGCGGCAGAATTCGTCCGCGCCGAGCGCCCGGCCGTCCGGCACGCGCACGCTGACCACGAACCCGCCCTGCGCGCGCGGCGACAGCACCGCGAGCGCCGCATGCGGCGCATTGCGCATCCGCTCATTCGCGAGCATCCCCGTCGCGCGCCGCGCCCACGGATGATCCGGCATCCTGATCAGCGTCGCGCCCGGCACGTCGCGCAGCGGCGCGAGTGCGCCCGCGAGCGCCATGTCGTCGCGATAGCCGTCGCGCAGCGCGGCGAACACCGGCGTGTCGCGCACGAAGTCGAGCGGATCGACGCACGGCAGCATCGCGTCGGCCAGCACGGCCGGATCGAAATGCAGGTCGCCGACGCATTCGCCGTAGGCGTTGTAGTTCAGGTAGAGGCCGAGTTCGGCCAGCGTGCCGCGTTCGGCTGCGTCGATCCCGTATTCGCGCGCGAGCGCGTCGCCGAGCGCCGGCAGTTCGTCGCCGAACGCCGCGACGATCGCCCAGCGCACATGCCGGCCGCCGAGACGGCGGTTCACGAGCGCGCTCGTGCAGACGTCGGCGGCCGTGTCGATATACGCGTCGAAACGCGGATCGCCGGGCAGCTCGCCCGCGAAGTGATGGTCGAAGTAGCGGACCGCGGCGCCATCGCGCAGCAGCCGCGCGCATGCGTCGCGGTTCTGGTCGTGCGACACGTCGAGCACGGTCACGCGGTCGCCGGCCCGCGCGTCGATGCGCTCGAGCAGCCTGATGTCGCGCTTCACGCCGGTCACGAGCGTGCCGCGTTCGCCCTCCGCGAGCCGCAGCTGCTGCAGCGCGCACAGGCCGTCCGCATCGCCGTTGAACGCGAAGAAGTGGCGCCCCTGTTCCTGTTGTCGTTCCTGCATGATCCGTTGCTCCGTCCTCAGGGCATGAAATCGCCGCCGTTCGCGTCGAGCGTCGCGCCGGTCACCGCGTTCGCGTAATCCGACGCGAGGAACAGCGCCGCGCGCGCGCAGTCGTCATCGGTCGGCAGCTTCGCGAGCGCGATGTTCGACGCGATCGGCGCGATGATCGCTTCCTCCGTCGTGCCGTATTCGGCGGCCGCCTGCCGGAAATACGTCTGCGTCGGCACGCCCCACATCCAGCCCATGTGGATGCTGTTCGCGCGGATCCCGTGCACGCCGAGCTCGCGCGCCAGGTATTTTGCCGCAACCGCGAGCGCGCCCTTCGATACAGCGTAGCCCGCTTCCCCTGCAAACGGCTTGCGGGTCGCCTGCGAGTTGATCATCACGATCGCGCCGCGCTTCTGCCGCTTCATGTGCGGCACGATTTCCTGCGTGAGCGTCATCGTGCCGAACACGTTGGTGTCGAACACCGCGCGCCAGCCGTCGAGATCGGCTTCCTCGACCGCCTCGGGGAACGTGCCGTGCGCGAACGCGCTGTTCACGAGCGCGTCGATCCGGCCGAAGCGCTCGACCGCCTGCGTCGCGAGCTGCCGGCACTGCGCGCGCTCGGCGATGTCGGTGCGCACCTTCAGCACGTCGCACGCGACGCCGAGTGCGCGGATCCGTGCTTCCGCATCGTCGAGCTTATCCATCGTGCGTGCCGCGACGACCACGCCGCGCGCGCCCTCGCGTGCCGCCTCGACGGCGAGTTTCACACCGAGCCCCGGCCCGATCCCTGAAATCACGACGATCTTGTCCTTCAGCAACATGGGTTGTCTCCTGGTTGTCGTTCGTCTCGCGGGCGCGCCGTCAGCCAGCCGCCCGCAGGTGCCGCGCGCGATACGCGGCGAAGTCGTGCGCCAGTTGCGCATCGGTGAAGCCGAAGCGCGCGATCGAGTAATCGTGCGCGGCGCGCTTGTCGCGGCCGTTGCGCGCCATCCAGGCCGTCATCGCCGCGCGCTGCGGCTCGTCCAGCGACATCTCCGCGAAGCGGTACACGGCTTCGGCCACGCCGAGCGGATCCGACACCGTGTCCTCGAACCGCACGTCGAGAAAGCGCTCGGCCGGCAGCGCGTCGCGCGCCGTCATCGCCGCGCCGATCGCGCGCGCCATGCCGGCGTTCCACTGCGCGCCGACCGTGCGCGGATCCGGGTCGTCCGCATACATCTGCCACAGCGTGTGCGCCATGCTCGCCATCGACGGAATCGTCTGCGCCGGGTCGCGATGCGTGAGCACGACCTGTGCCCGCGGAAACACGCGGCACAGCACGTCGAGCGCATGCAGATGCTGCGGCGTCTTCAGCAGCCAGCGCGCGGCCGGCGCAACGCCGCGTTGCGCCTTCTGCCACTGCAGGAACTGCAGCATCCGCTTCAGGTACGTGTAGACCGGCGTCAGGTCCTGCTTCGCGAGCCACGCCGTATAGCCCGGCACGTTCGCGTACGAATCCATCGCGCACACGAACGAATGCTCCATCAGCATGAACTCCTCGTCGGCGAGCATCGCGTCGAGCGGATGGATCGCGAGGATCTGCGGAATGCAGTCGATCATCGTCGCCACCTCGGCCTGCGCGCGCACGATGCGCACGCTCGGCGCGTCGAGCGTCTCGCCGGCGAGCGGCGCCGGATAGCGCGTTTCCCACCACGCGGCCGAATAAAAGCGCGGATCGACCGCGAGCAGCCGCTGCAGCAGCGTCGTGCCGGTGCGCGGCAGCCCGACGATCACGAGCGGATCGTCGATCTCGATGTCGGCGATCTCCGGATGACGGCCGAAGTAATCCTCGATAACGAGCCGGTTCACGAGCTGGCCGACGAGTTTCTCGCGCATCATCGCCGCGCCGCGCGCCGACAGCTTCGCTTCGTCGATCAGCGACGCGCACATCACGTCGAGCGCCTCACGATACGGGCCGTCGCCGAACGCGGTGAGGCCGCCCGTGCGCGACACGGCCTCGTCGATCAGCGCGTCGGCGTCGAGCTGCGTGCGGATCGGATCGAGCGGCGCGGTCATGCGGCCTCCTTCAGCGCGGCGAGCTTGACGACGCGCGTGCGCGGATGCACCGGCTGCGCGGCGCCGACCCAGCGCCAGCAGATCGTGCCGGTGCGATGCCCGGCCGTATCGAGCCAGTTCGCACCGCCCGGCCGCGACGCGGCGACCACCACCGTCACGCCGCCATCCGCATTCAGCCGCGCGCTGTGCTTGTTCACGCAGATGTCGAAGTGCCGGTAGTCGAGCGACTCCATCCAGTAGTTGTTGAGCTGCACGTTCCAGAAATCGCAGTCGGGCACCGTGTCGACGTCGATCACGAGCGCCTCGTCGTCGGCAAGCGACCAGCACGAGTGGTAGTAGTAGATGTTCGGATCGCCGCCGACCGACTGGCACAGCGCCTGGTCCGCAGGCGGTAGCGCGTTCACGTGCGAGCCGTAGCTCGCGGCCCAGTCGGCGAACAGCTTCGCCGTCTGCTCGACGAACTGCGCGGCGCGCGTGAGGCCGCCCTGCAGCACGAGCGGGTCGAGCGGCGCAGGCCGGTCGTGCGCGCCGATGCGTTCGATCTGCAATTGCGCGGGCGTCTCCGAGCGCCGGTCGAGGAAAGTCTGGCGCACGAGCAGCGCGTTCGTGCCGGGCTCCATGCGCACCCAGTTGCCCCCGCGCGGCGTTTCGCTCAGCACGATCTCGAAGCTGCCGTCCGGCGCGATCTCCAGCTGCTTCGCGTCGAGAAACCCGGTCTGCAGCATCTTGCCGTCCGTCTCGTAGCCGCCCTTCTGCGTGCCGAAGCTCAGGTACGCGACCGTGCCGCGCCGCCCCGTCACGCGATATTCGCAGCGGCCGTCGAGGCGCGCGTACTGGTACAGGTTGTCCGGATTGTCGGCGCCGATCTTCGCGGTCTCGTGCGACGGCGAGAAGAAGCCGGGCCACGCGCCGTCCGCGAACTCGACGTGCATTTCGAGCGCGATGCGCATCAGCCGGCTCAGGTAGCGGAATCCTTCCGCACGCGTGAGCGGATCGTCCGGCGCCTCGGCGCGCAGGATCTGCTCGCCGCTGCGTTTCAGGGTGTCGCAGAAATCGGCCCAGGTCTGGCCCGAAAGCAATTGCGTGGCGCGTGTGTCGTCCGTCATGTGTCGTCTCCGCCGATGGTCGAGCGCTCACCTTAAGCGAGCGCCTCGCGCGCCACTTCGTCCGGGTGGACTAAGGAAAGATCCGCTGCCCGCCGCACCGCGTGTTAGTCCACCCGGACGAAGAACGGCACCGCCCTCGCTCGATACCGTTGGCGTCATGCACGAAACGCCGCACATGTCGCGCGGCGCCGGCATGCAACAAGGAGACGAACGATGTTGACCCACTTGGAGCGACTGGAGGCCGAAAGCATCCACATCATGCGCGAGGTGGTCGCGGAAAGCGAAAACCCGGTGATGCTCTATTCGATCGGCAAGGACAGCTCGGTCATGCTGCACCTCGCGATGAAGGCGTTCTACCCGGCGAAACCGCCCTTTCCGCTGCTGCACGTCGATACGACGTGGAAGTTCCGCGAGATGATCGCGTTTCGCGACGAGACGGCCGCGCGCCTCGGCCTCGACCTGCGCGTGCACGTGAACCCCGACGGCGTCGCGAACGACATCAATCCGTTCACGCACGGCTCGGCCGTGCACACCGACGTGTGGAAGACGCAGGGGCTCAAGCAGGCGCTCGACCACTACGGCTTCGACGCCGCGTTCGGCGGCGCGCGCCGCGACGAGGAGAAATCGCGCGCGAAGGAGCGCATCGTGTCGCTGCGCTCGGAGCAGCACCGCTGGGATCCGAAGCGCCAGCGTCCCGAACTCTGGTCGCTGTACAACGCGCGCAAGCGCCGCGGCGAAAGCCTGCGCGTATTCCCGATTTCCAACTGGACCGAACTCGACATCTGGCAATACATCCGGCTGCACGACATTCCGATCGTTCCGCTCTACTACGCAAAGGAGCGGCCGGTGGTCGAGCGCGACGGCGCGCTGATCATGGTCGACGACGAACGCCTGCCGCTGCGCGAAGGCGAAGTGCCGCAGATGCGCAAGGTGCGCTTTCGCACGCTCGGCTGCTATCCGCTGACGGGCGCGATCGACAGCGACGCGAGCTCGCTCGACGACATCCTGCAGGAGATGCGCGACACGCGCACGTCCGAGCGCCAGGGACGGCTGATCGACAGCGATTCGGCCGGTTCGATGGAAAAGAAGAAACAGGAGGGATATTTCTGATGGCACACGTACTCACCGCCCCCGAAGCACTTGCGCACACGACGCCCGACACCCACGCCGACGATGCGCAAACGAAGGACCTGCTGCGCTTCATCACGTGCGGCAGCGTCGACGACGGCAAGAGCACGCTGATCGGCCGCCTGCTCTACGAATCGAACATGCTGTTCGACGACCAGTTGACCCAACTCGAAGCCGATTCGAAGAAGGTCGGCACGCAAGGCGGCGAACTCGATTTCGCGCTGCTCGTCGACGGCCTGTCGGCCGAGCGCGAACAGGGCATCACGATCGACGTCGCGTACCGCTTCTTCGCGACCGCGCGACGCAAGTTCATCGTCGCCGATACGCCCGGCCACGAGCAGTACACGCGCAACATGATCACCGGCGCGTCGACCGCCGATCTCGCGGTGATCCTGATCGATGCGCGCAAGGGCGTGCTCACGCAAACACGCCGCCACAGCCATCTCGTCGCGCTGATCGGCATCAAGCGCGTCGTGCTCGCGATCAACAAGATGGACCTGGTCGACTACGACCGCGCCGTGTTCGAGCGTATCGACGCCGACTACCGCGCGTTCGCGGCCGAACTCGGCCTCGACGAAATCGTCAGCATTCCGATGTCCGCGCTGCGCGGCGACAACGTGATCGCATCGAGCGCGCGGATGCCGTGGTACGCGGGCCCGCCGCTGATGCGGCATCTCGACACGCTGCCGCTCGTCGAGCGCGTGACGCGCGGCGAACCGTTCCGGCTGCCCGTGCAATGGGTCAACCGTCCGCACCTGAACTTCCGCGGTTATGCCGGCAGCATCGCATCGGGCGAAGTGCGCGTCGGCGAACGCGTGCGCGTGCTGCCGTCCGGCAAGGAGAGCCGCGTTGCGTCGGTGATCACGCCGGCCGGCGAAGCCGATGTCGCGCGCGCCGGCGAAGCGGTGACGCTCACGCTCGCCGACGAGATCGACGTGAGCCGCGGCGACATGCTCGCGCGTGCCGACGCGCCACCGGAAGTCGCCGACCAGTTCGAGGCGACGCTCGTGTGGATGCACGACGAACCGCTGCTGCCGGGCCGGCCGTATCTCGTGAAGCTCGGCACGCAGACGGTCGGCGCGACCTGCGCGACGCCGAAGTACAAGATCGACGTGAACACGCGCGAGCATCTCGCCGCGCGCACGCTCGCGCTGAACGAGATCGGCGTGTGCAACCTGAGCTTCGACCGGCCCGTCGCGTTCGATCCGTACGACCTGAATCGCCACACCGGCGGCTTCATCGTGATCGACCGCTTCACCAAC
Organism: Burkholderia sp. BCC1998; assembly: GCF_905339875.1. Classification (NCBI taxonomy): domain Bacteria; kingdom Pseudomonadati; phylum Pseudomonadota; class Betaproteobacteria; order Burkholderiales; family Burkholderiaceae; genus Burkholderia; species Burkholderia sp. BCC1998. Next base: position 16,857 of record NZ_CAJPHE010000003.1, on the reverse strand, counting down.
GACACGGTCGGCGCCGGGATGCTGCACTTCGCGCTGCGCCGCGCGCACAACGTGCACTGGCAGGCCGTCGACGTCGACCGCGACGCGCGCGCGGTGCAGAAGGCGCAGACGCCGCGCATCGTATGGCTGACCGGGCTGTCGGGCGCGGGCAAGTCGACGATCGCGAACCTCGTCGAGCGGCGCCTGCATGCGCTCGGCAAGCACACGTACCTGCTCGACGGCGACAACGTGCGGCACGGCCTGAACCGCGATCTCGGCTTCACCGAGGCCGATCGCGTGGAGAACATCCGGCGCGTGGCCGAAGTCGCGCGGCTGATGCTCGATGCCGGGCTCATCACGCTCGTGTCGTTCATCTCGCCGTTCCGCGCGGAACGCGACATGGCGCGCGCGCTGGTTCGTCCCGACGAGTTCGTCGAAGTGTTCGTCGACACGCCGCTCGCGGTCGCCGAGGAACGCGATCCGAAGGGGCTGTACAAGAAGGCGCGCAAGGGCGAACTGAAGCACTTCACGGGCATCGACTCGCCGTACGAGCCGCCGGCGCAGCCGGAACTGCGCATCGATACGGTGGCCGAGTCGCCGGAGGCCGCGGCGGAACGCATCGTCGCGTACCTGCTGCGCGAACGCACCGCGTAAGCGGCGCCAGCGCGACGCACGCTGCGTCGCTCCGGCACGGCCCGCGTCGTCTACTCCGTTCGGATGACGCGGGCGGCTGGCCGGTCGGTATGCTGGCTCGGGAGCATTCACCCCGACCCAGGAGAACACGAGCATGCGGATCGCGCTGGCGCCCGGCGACACGGCCGCACACGACAGCTTCGACGACGCGGCATGGACGGCCCGCGAACTCAGCGCGTGGCTCGGGCTCGTCTATCAGGGCCCGTCCGAGACGACGCCTTGGGCAGGCTTTCTCGAAGCGATGCGCGTGCGGCTCGACGCGAGCTTCACGACGCTCGTGCTGCGCAGCCCGCGCGGCACGCGGCGCGGGCTCATCATCAACGCATCGACCCACGGCCCGCTGCTGCCCGGCGAACCGTCGTACAGCGAAGAGTTCTACGCGCTGTGCCCGTTTCTCGACCACCCGCCCGGCCAGGTGTTCACGGCCGACACGCTGTTCGGCGCGACGCGCTGGTGCGCGCACGATTTCTACCGGCAATACCTGCAGCCGCTCGACCTGCGCTTCATCCTCGGCGCGAATCTGCGCGGCGAGCGCGGCGTCGAGTGCGCGTTCTTCGTGAGCCGCCCGCATCATGCGCGCGACTTCGACGCGGCCGAACGCGCGCAGGTCGCGACGCTGCTGCCGCACCTGCAGCGCGCGGTCGAGCTGCACGCGGCGCTCGACGTGCTCGACGCCGAACGCGCGCTGTACGCGGGCACGGTCGACCGGCTCGACGTCGGCACCGCGATCCTCGACGAGGACGGCCGCGTGATCAAGCACAACCGCATCGCCGAGCGGCTGTTCGAGCAGCAGGACGGCCTGTGCCTGCGCCAGGAGCGGCTTCATGCATCGTGCCCGCTCGACGAGCGCCGGCTGCAGAAGGCGCTGCAGGCCGCGCTCGAGCATTTCCGCGCGGGTGCGCTCGGCCGCATCGAGGCCACCACGCTGTCGCGCCCCGGCGGCGCGATGCCGTTGAACGTGCTGCTGCGCCCGCTCGCGCCCTTTCACGGCGCGGAGGATCGCCAGCACCGGCCGGCCGTCGCGGTGTTCGTCCGCGATCCGGCGTCGTCGCCGCAGACCTCGCGCGACATGCTGCACCGGCTGTTCCGCCTCACGCCGATGGAAACCGAGATCGCGCTGCTGCTCGTCGACGGCCTGACGCTCGACGAAGCGGCCGCCGCGACCGGCATCACGAAGAACACCGCCCGTGCGCATCTGCGCGGAATCTTCGCGAAGACGGGCGCGACGCGGCAGGCCGTGCTCGTGAAGATGCTGCTGAACAGCGTCGTGTCGATGGCATAGCGGGCCGCGCACGAAGCCGGCAGGTTGCCGGGGAGAAGCCCGCCGCAGAGCAGCACCGAGCGGCATGCCTGCCCACTCACGTCATCCGTCATCAGATGTGATTGCGCACGGAGACAACCTCCCGACATTTCCCGATATTCGGATATATTCCGGGTAAACCCGTGACGTCATATCAGGATCTCCGGCGTACCATGTCATACGACAACATACTACTTAGATCCCCACCCGACGCGAACGCGGGCCGCTGCCCCGTTCGCCGCCCGCCCGGAGACTCCCTTGACCTCGCCCGCCCTGCCCGGCCGCGCTCCGCTCGCATCCGCCGTCTCGAAAGTGAAATGGCACGTACTGCCGCTCGTGCCGATCATGTTCATCGCGAACGATATCGACCGCTGCCGACGGCCTTCGGCTATCTGAAGCAACATACGGGTTCGATAGCGGGCGGCCGGGATGCGCTCGCTATCGCGTTCCTAGTCGCCACGGTCGCCGCGCCGTTCGCGCGCACGCGCCGGCGCAGCGATCCGCCGCGCGGCCTGCCGACCGACGAGTCCTTCACGCACACCGCAATGCTCCGCCATGCCGAACACTGACCGCCTGACCGTCGTCGTCCCGAATGCCGTCGACGGCGACCTCGCCACGTTCTCGCTCACGTCCGACGGCACGCTCGCGCCGCTCGCCCGCTACCCGGCCGGCGACGTCGCGATGCCGGTCGCCGTGCAGCCCGATCGCGCGCGGCTGTACGTCGCGACGCGCGGCGAGCAGCCGACGATCGTCGCGTTCCGCGTCGCGGCGGCCACCGGCGCGCTCGCCCGCATCGGCGCGACCGCGATCGACGCGAGCCTCGCCTACCTGTCGCTCGACCGCAGCGGCCGCTGGCTGCTCGGCGCGTCGTACGGCGGCCATTCGCTGAACCTCTACGACGCCGCGCGCGTGCGCGACGGCGACGGCGCAGCGCTGCAGGTCGCGCACGGCATCGCGAACGCACATGCGGTCGTCGTGTCGCCGGACAACCGCTTCGCGTACGTGAGCTCGCTCGGCTCGGACCGGATCTTCACGTTCGCGTTGATCGAGGATGCCGGCGGCCTGCGTGCGGTCGAGCACGGCGAAACGCGCGTGCCGGGCGGCTTCGGGCCGCGCCACCTGCGCGTCGCGCGCGACGGCCGGATGCTGGTCGCGGTCGGCGAATTCCAGGCGACGCTCGCGACTTTCGCACGCGACGCCGACAGCGGCCGCCTCGGCGACGCACGGGTCAGCGCGCGCCACCCGGCCGTCGCCGGCCTCGCGCAAGGCCACGCGCGCCCGCCCGCGCCGACCGGGCCCGCCGTGTGGGCTGCCGATCTCCACCTGACGCCCGACGAGCGCTTCGCGTATGTGAGCGAACGCACGTCGAGCCAGTTGCTCTGCTATCGCCACGATGCGGACGGCGCCTTCGACCCCGTACACGCGACGGCCACCGAAACGCAGCCGCGCGGCTTCGCGATCGATCCGTCGGGACGCTGGCTCGTCGCGTGCGGCGAGCAGTCGGAATACGTATCGGTGTACGCGATCGCGCCGGACGACGGCACGCTGGCGTTGCACGCCCGCGTGCCGGGCGGCCGCGGGGCGAACTGGGTGGCGATCGTCTGACGGGTCCATCGACCGATGGATCCAATGATCGCTTCATCGACGCCGGGCGCACGACCGGCACCGGCCCGCGCCGCCCGGCGCGCCGTCAGCGCCGCTCGCTCGGCGCGACGCCGGTCCAGCGCTTGAACGCACGCGTGAAATTCGCGCGGTCGGTATAGCCGACCCGCGCCGCGATCTCGTCGACCGGCAGGCGCGTGCCCTCGAGCAACCGGAGCGCATCGCGCAGCCGGATCTCGTCGAGCAGCGCCGAATAGGTCGCACCGAATTCCGCGAGCTTGCGTTTGAGCGTGCGCGCCGACACATGCAGTTCGCGCGCGATTTCGTCCACCGACGGATAACCGGTCTCGCCGCAGATCAGCAGGTTGCGCACGCGCTCGACGATGCTTTCCGCATAGCCGAGCCGCGCGAGTTCGGCCTCGCATTGCTGGACGATCATCTGCGCGGTCTGCGCGTTCGCGGTGCCGATCGGCTCGTCGAGCAGCGCGGCGTCGCAGCGGATACGGTTCGCGCTCGCGTCGAAATGACAGCGCGGCAGCCGCGCGCGATAGCGCTCGAACCACGGCGGCTCGGGCCATTCGAAATGCAGCTCCGCGCGCGACTGCAGCGTGCGCCCCGGCGCGGGATCGAGCAGCGAGTTGAACAGGATCGCCGTCTCGACCAGGAAGTTCTCCACCGCGAACTGGCGCAGCCGGCCGAGCGGAAACGCCTCGAGCACGTCGATGTCGACGATCCCGTCGAGCTCAGCGAGCCGCACCGAAAAGAACGGCACGCGCGTCGGCAGGTAGCGGATGCCGAGCGCGATCGCCTCGCCGAGCGTTGCGCAACTCATCAGCCCGAAGCCGATCAGCCCGGATTTCGTGAGGCTGCTGCGCAGGCCGATCTCGATCGCGATCGACGGATCGCCCGTCGCCTCGAGCAGGTTGAACACGATCGCCGCCTGCTGCAGCGGCGTGATGCGCGCGTCGGGCTGCGCGAGCCGCTCGCGCTCGACGCCCGAGCCCGCGAGAATCCGGCCGCCATCGATGCCGCGCTCCTCGGCGAGCATCAGCATGAACAGCGCATACGCGGACGATACCGTCGCCTTGTTCAGCTGGCGCGCGGCATCCGGGGCGGACAGGGCCATGCGGCGGACTCCGGAGCGGTTTCGGCGGATTGTAGCGCTGCTGGCCCGTAATGACACCGCAGCGGCATTCTAGCCGCCCGATGCGGCATCGCACGCCCGTGCACCGGCCACCGTGACCCGAAATGACACCATCATTGGCACCGGCGGCCCTCGCGTGTGCTCCGGGGCGCGCCTATGCTTGTCACATCGGCATTGCGCCCCACTCTTTCCGCACGGATTCCGGTCGATGAGCCAACCCGCACGAACCGTCTTTCGCCACGACGCCGACAAGGTCGCGTATGTCCGCCGCGAGGTCAACGCCGCGAGCGATGCGATCCGCGCGCGCTTTCCGCTGCTCGACAACCAGAACCTCGTCGGCGCGACCGTGATGGCCGTGTCGGTGGGCGCGATGCTCGCGATCGCGTGGCTGTATGCGCGCGGCGCGATCGCGTGGTACGTCGCGTTGCCGCTCGCCGCGTTCGTCACGTCGCTGATCCACGAACTCGAGCACGACCTGATCCACCTGATGTACTTCAAGAAGACGCCGTGGGCCTATCACCTGATGATGGCGCTGTGCTGGCTCACGCGGCCGGGCACGATCAACCCGTGGACGCGCCGGCGCATGCACCTGCATCACCACAAGGTATCGGGCGGCGAATCGGATCTCGAGGAATTCGGCATCACCAACGGCGAACGCTGGGGCGTGAAGCGCCTGCTGATGATCGCGGACGGCATGCTCGCCGTCGTGCTGCGGCCGGATGCGATGCGCCGCAAGGTCAAGCAGTACGTGGCCGCGCAGCCGGTGCAGGATGCGGCCGAGCGCGCGCAATTGCGCATCGAGCAGGCATCGTCCCACATGCCGGTCGGTCACGCGTACTACGCGCTGTGGCACGCGTTCATCGTGTATCACGCCGGCCTGTTCGCGCTGAATGCGTTCGGCTACGCGGTGACCGTGCCGGCCGTCGTCGAGCGCGTGATGAGCGTCGTCGATTTCCTCGCGGTCGTGTGGCTCGGGCCGAACTTCGTACGCAGCTTCTGCATCAACTTCGTCAGCTCGAACATGCATTACTTCGGCGACATCGATTCGCGCAACGTGATCCAGCAGACCCAGGTGCTCAACCCGTGGTGGATGCTGCCGTTCCAGCTGTTCTGCTTCAACTTCGGCAGCACGCACGCGATCCATCACTTCGTGGTGCGCGATCCGTTCTACATCCGGCAGCTGACCGCGCGCACTGCGCATGCGGCGCTGCGTGAAGTCGGCGTGCGGTTCAACGATGTCGGCACGTTCAGGCGCGCCAATCGCTGGGGCGCGTATCGTCCGATTCGCGGTACGCGCGGCGCGCAGCGCGCCGACGCGTAACGGCGGGCGGCGCGGCTCGCCGCGCGGGTCCCGTCAGTCCGTCAGTCGGTCAGTCCGTCAGCGCCGATCGCCGGCATCGGTCCCTGCCCGCGGATCCATGCCCGGTTCGCGAGTTCGGCCATTTCCTTGTCGCCGCGGCTGTCGCCGTACGCGAACAGCTTCGCGGGCGGCTGATTTCCCCACCAGCCGCGCAAGCGCACGACCTTCTGCGGGCCCCAGCAGTTCTCGCCGTTCAGCCGCCCGGCGAACGCGCCGCGCTCGAACGCGAGGCGCGTCGCGAGCACCGTGCCGATGCCGACCGTCTTCGCCCACTTCTCCAGATACAGCGACGGCGACGCGCTGACCAGCACGACTTCATGCCCGCGCGCCTGATGCTCGCGCACCCGTTCCAGCATGTCCGGACGCACGAGGTTCGGCAGATAACCATCGACGAAGCGGCGCGCGAGCGCGTCGAGCGCGTCCTCGCGGATCGGCCCGAACGCAAACCATGCGAACTTCGCCTTCGCATCGCCGCGCGACAGGAGGCCCGCCTTCATCGCGACGATCCACGGCAGCGCGCGCAGCCCGGCCCATGCGAAACGCGGCGTGCCGACCGCGTAGCGGACGAAATGACGGAAACTGTCGGTGGTCGTGATGGTGCCGTCGAAATCGAATGCGGCGACGATGCGGTCGGTCATGGAGAGGCGGGAAAGCGGTGAGATGCCCGGGAAGATAGCAGAGTCGGGACGCCGTGCGTGCGGGTGCGGGCAGCGGCGCGACTGGCGGCACGGCTCGATACGCGATCGCGTCAGTTCGCGCTTTTCCGATACAACGCGACATACCCCGCGAGCATCGGCAGCAACGACCCGCTGACCCGGTTCAGCCACGTCCCCCCGGCCGCCGCCACACCCGCACCGAATGCACGTCGTGCGAGCGTCGCTGGAAGGTTTTGGGGCCGGGTCCGGCCGATCGTCAAAGGGAGTGGCGGGAGGCCGCCAGAGTTTGCTATACTCTCGTTCTTCCGGAGAGATGGATGAGTGGTTTAAGTCGCACGCCTGGAAAGCGTGTATAGGTTAATCGCCTATCGGGGGTTCGAATCCCCCTCTCTCCGCCAGAATCAATGAAAAGGCCCCGCAAGATCGATCGATTTTGCGGGGCTTTTTTGCGACATGCGACGTGGAATCAAGTCGCGTTGGCCGCCCTCTTCCCTGCTTCCGCGACCGATCATGGCAATGGGCCAGTCGCCGCGCGGTTGTTCCGTGCCCCTGTCACGCCGGCGCGCCCCCTGGAGGCGTTAGAGCGTCGACCCGACATCGACGTTTTCGTCACGGCGTACCAGACCGACAGCGTGTGGTTGCCGATCGCACGTCGCTTCGGAGACGTGCTATCGGTATCCATCGGGTTCGACAGCATTCTCCTTATTCATCTAGCCGTCCGATAGATTCGCCATATATGCGCGTAGGTATTGCACGAAACAAAATGGCGTCGCTCTATCAAACCAATGGACGTACGGTCCTGCAAATTTCACTGCCCCCTTCAATTTCGTCCCAATCGAAAGCAACAGCTCGCGCATAACCACGATGGGTTGCCAGAATTTCAATCGCTGCCCAACTTTACGTAACGATTTGTGAACTTCGTTGAATCAGAGTATTCACTTATCACGGGATCGCTGACAGTCGATGAAGCTTGCAGACGTGTACTAACCAAATCCGCAAAACATAGTGCACACGCCGGAAAACGCTGATCCGAGGTTTCGTACAGTCGTAGTTTTCTTATTGAAGCCAGACGCATCTCGATAGGGATCGAATCGTTTCAAAAAGATGCCAGCAGCAGCGTTGAAAAAATCTTAAAGGATCGTTGCCACACAGTTACCGATTCGAACTGACTTCGGTATGATTTTTTGTGCAATCAAGCGCGGGGCACACCGCCTCCCATTTTCAATGGCGCACCCCATTTAAACAGAACATCTCAAATATATCGCCGTTTATTCCGAACGATAAAGTTGTTTGGATATTCGGTGATGGTCGGGCGCGTTTTCCATGAACCGGGGTGACCGAATGGGCCGGGAAGTCTTGCTGAAGGTGCTGCGCGGCGGCTACGCGCAGTTCGATCGCGTCATCAAACTTGACACGCCGCTCGGCGACGACTGGCTCGTGCCGCTGTACGTCAAGATCAACGCACGGCTCGGCCGCAATTTCGAGGTGACCGTCGACGCATCGTCCGTCGTGGGCGACAAAATCAAGCTCAACGCCCTGATGCTGCAACCTGTCACGCTGTGGATCCGCCAGACGGGCGGCCGCTATCTGCCGATCCACGGCTACGTGCAACGCGCCCGTCGCGTCGGAAACGACGGGGCCGTCTCGTATTTCCAGCTCCAGTTCTCCTCCTGGTTGAGCTTTTTGAAACTCGGCAGCGATCGGCGCGACTGGCAGGAAGCCAGCGGCTGGCAGATTCTCACCGACGTATTCGACAAGCATCCGCAAGCTTCCGGCAACTATGGTCACGAACTGCGCACGGCGGTGCGCGCGTATTCGCACCGCGTGCAGTGGGAAACCGACTGGAATTTCGTGCATCGGAGCCTGGAGGAAGTCGGTGTGTTTCCGCGCTTCGATTTCGCGCAGGACGGCGAGTCGCACAAGGTCGTCATGATGGACGACCTGTATTTCGGGCCTTCGCTGCCGAATGCGGAGATGAAGTTCAGCCACGCGGGCACCGACGAGGATTTCGACGGGCTCACCCAGTTGAGCGAACAGCAGGACGTCCAGAGCGCGACACTCACGCTCGGAACGGCCGACTACAAGCGGCCGGACCTCGACAAACAGGTCAGCACGCCGGCGGCGGATCTGGATGATTTGGCCGGTCAAGGCGAAGACTATCTGTATACGGGCTCGCAGACCTGGGCCAAATCCGATGTCGGACAACAACAGGCCCGCATTCGAACCGAAGAATGGGCTTCGCGTGCGAAGCGCTATTTCGCGATCGGCAGTCCGCGCTACGCGCTGCCCGGCTACTGGTTCAGGGTATCCGGGCATCCTCTCTTCGATGCGCTGCCAGCGGACGAGCGCGAGTTGTCGATCATCGCGAGCGACTGGCTGATCCAGAACAACGTGCCGGGAATGGATGCGCTCACGCGATTCCCGCGCAGCCTGCGCAGCGAAATCGAACAGGCCCAGTCCACCGGGGCCGGTACGACCGTGAGCCACCGCGATGGCGGCGTCGGATTCTTTCACGTCGAGATCGAAGCGCAGCGCCGCAAGACACCCTTTCGCAGCCCGTTCGAGCATCAGAAGCCGGAGATGCACTTGCAGACGGCGATCGTCGTAACCGACCGCAACGAGGAAATCGTCACGGACGACGGCAACCGTGTGCGGGTCCGGACATCGAACAGCCGGAACGATCGCAATACGAAGTCGACGTCGTGGATCCGGGCGGCGATGCCGGACGCAGGCGCAAGGCGTGGCGGTTATTTTCCGTTGCGCAAAGATGATCAGGTGCTCCTGGGCTTCGTGAACGGCGATTGCGACCGGCCGGTCATCATCTCGCGATTGCATGGTGGCGCAACGATGCCGGTATGGCATACCCATGGCCTGCTGTCCGGCTTCCGCTCCCGCGAATATGGTGGCGACGGTTTCAACCAGTTCGTCATGGATGACTCGAGCGGTCAGAACCGGGTCCACCTTTACTCGTCGAGCTACAGCTCTCATCTGCATTTGGGCTATCTGATCGAGCAGAGCGACAACACGCGCGGCACGTTCCTTGGCAACGGGTTCGACCTGAAATCCGGCGCGTACGGCGCGGTGCGCGCCGAGCAAGGCCTGTATGTGTCGACGCAGCCGGCCACCGCGCAGCCGCTGAACGTAACGTCCGCAACCGAGCCGCTCGCCGGTGCGGAGGCCGTGTTCGAAGCCGCGTCGAGGGCCAGCGAAACGAACCGCGCCGAAAGCCTGCACGACGGCCAGGCCGCGCTGAAGTCGTTCACCGACGCGACGCAGCGCACGATCGCTGGCGCGACCGGCGGTGGCCGCACAGCCGGCGGCGGCACCGGCAACGCGAATGGTTTTGCGAAGCCGGTGATGCTGCTATCGAGTCCTGAAGGGATCGCCGCGTCGACGCAGCAATCGGTGCATGTCACGGCAAACCAGCACGCGAACGTCGTGGCAGGCAGGAACATCAACCTGGCGGCCGGCAAAGCGTTGCTGGCCAGTGTGCTCGACAAGATCAGCCTGTTCGCGCAGAACCTCGGCATCAAGATTTTCGCCGCAAAGGGGCCGGTGGACATTCAGGCGCAGAGCGGCTCCGTTTCACTGGTCGGCCTGCAAGACGTAAAGATCGAAAGTGCGGACGGACGTCTGATTCTGACGGCCGCAGAGGAAGTGTGGATCGGCGCGGGTGGCTCGTATATCCGCATCAAGGGCGGGCTGATCGAGAACGTGACGACCGGGCAGATCCTCGAAAAATGCAGAAGCTGGGACAAACCGGGCGGTGCGAGCGGAACGATTCGCGATCCGTTGCAGACAACGCCGGTGTCGACCGATGGCGGCCGCGGCTCACTCTTCTCCGGTTGACGCCAGGCCCGCCACCACCCGAGCAGCAAGAAAAACGAGAACCGAGAGATTCCGGGAATCATGAGCAATAGCCACCCTACCCCGAAGCCCACCGCACCGGCCCGACCGACGTCTCCCCCGAGCACACGTGCGGCATCACCTTACACACCGCTGAACTGGGCTTTTCCGTTCACGCCGGTCGGCAAGGATGACCCGGCCAACCCGATGACCTACATGAAGGCGTTGGCAGCCGCCGAGGACGGGTTCTATCCGTTGGGCGCGAACGGCATGTGGCACGGCGGCATCCACTTCGACCAGAACACGGCTGCGCGATTGAGGCAAGGCGACGGGATCCGCGCGATCGCCGACGGTGACGTCGTCGCGTACCGGCTGGACAGCAAGTATCCGGAGCAGCGCTATCAGGACGGCCGACACGCGTTGTACTCGACGGGGTTCGTGCTGATCCGTCATCGATTGCAGTTGCCGCCTGTGCCCCCACCGCCGAAGGCGAACGCGGCGAAGGATTCCTCAACGCAGCCGACGACATCATCGACCACGCCCACGCCGCCAGCTCCGTCGGCGACTACGAACGCGACTGCGAGCAAGCCGGCACCGGACGAAACGCTGACGTTCTTCAGCCTGTACATGCATACGATGGACTGGAACACATACCGGTCTGCGGCTGAACAGGCGAAGGTCGCACCGGTCGGCCGGTCCGGGCCGAACATCGGACCGATGCCGTATTGGGAGGGCGATCGCTACTATGTCGTCGGCAACAAGGCAAACGACAAGCAGAACGCTCCGCGGCCGAAAGTGCCGGTATCGTCACTGCGCAAGACGATCAATCGCGACGTGCTCGGGGACTTCATCCAGAGCGATTTCAAGAAACTGCCGGAACCGGAAGAAAGCGACAAGGATGCGACGCCGCTCCCGCCCCCGATCACGGGTATCCGCATCCGCGATCTGCCGAACGGCAAGATCATCGGCATTCTGCCGCGGGGGTCGGAGTTGACCATATCGGACACTGACGAACGGGCACAAGCGAAACCAGGCTGGGCGAAAATCAAGTCCATCAAGTCGGGCACGCCGGCCGCGGCGGTCGTCGGCGCGCCGGCGTCGCCGCACGCGCCGTACGGATACGTCTTCCTCGGGGAACTCGATCCGATCGTCGACCCGAAGCCGCTAGACGCGGTCGTCGTGCTGAAGCAACCGTACAGGGTGAAGGCCGGCGACGTGATCGGCCGGCTCGGCCACTATCTGCGCTATCCGGATGCGAAGCTGCTGCCGCCGAAACCGAACCGGTCGCTGCTGCACCTCGAAGTATTTGCAGGCCCCGAACTCGAATCGTTCATCCAGAAGAGCCGTGATCGCGCAAAGCATCTGCCGGCGTCCAAAGCGTTCCTGGAAATCTCGCCCGGAGCGCAGCTGGTTACCGATTTGCCGGAGCCCGCTCACAAGCTGCAACCGGGCACCAAGCTCGTACCGGTCGCCGCCGACGCAAAGGGAAAGTGGGTGAAGGTACAACCGAAGACGGCCGCCCCTGGACACGGCAATCGTCGCACGAAGCCGGTTTTCTACGACACCGGTACGCCTGTATGGGTCGACGGAAGCCTCGCCAATACGACCCTCACCACGATCGTGCCCGCCTGGAAGGACTTCCCGCTGAGCTTTTCGAGTGCGAAAGGCCCGGGAGCGGATTTCCGCGCCGTGTTTCGCACCGTCGATCTGGACAAGAACATCGCGCAGGACGACCAAGGGCGTCGCTGGTATTACGTGACGATCGGCACCAGGGACGGCGGCACGCGTGACGGATGGGTGTGTGAACAAGATCATCCGCTCGTGCGCATGTGCGGGCCGTGGGACTGGCCGGGCTTCGAGCTGATCGACAACAGCAGCATCAAGCCGCTCGACATGCTCAAGCGTTACATCTACGTCGCCGAGCAGTTCCTGCTCGACGAAGACAAGAGCGAATTCGAGACGAGCGCAGCGACGGTCAACAGCAGCCCGCTCATCGCGAAACTCGAAAAGGCGATCGACGCGAACCACGACGGGAAAGTGACCGCGCAGGAACTGAAGCACGCGCAGGAAACCCCGTGGACGGCGGAAGCCCTCTCCCACCTCGTCGTACGGGGCGAGAGCGAATGGGGCGGCGGCCTGGGCAAGTGGGAGGCGTTGTCTCCGCTCATGAAGAAGCTGCTATGGCTGTGGAAGACCGAAATCGAGCGGATCGGAAAATTGCAGTGGTGGGAGCAGGTCACCGGTGTGGAGGGGTTCCCGAAGGAGCCAAATCCGTGGCATTTTCATCCGATTGGAATCGTCGGGAATTTCATACAGCGCTACCAAAACGATTGCATCAACTACGACGTAATGTATGCTCCACGCGGTCCTGCGTATAAAGACGATCAAATTAAATCATATAGCCATTACACCGTCGCCATTGATAACTCACCCGGACGGTTGAGTGGCGATAGTCGACGGCACGGTGATGCAAGCCATGCTGTACAGCGAGGCGCAATCGACCTCCTCATCGAGGCAGCAAAAAAACACAGTCTGGATAGAAACGACACAATAATGGTATTGGCAATAGCGAGAATAGAGTCGGGCTTTAACCCGGATGCTGCCGCCGGGACCACTTCCGCCTCGGGTTTAGGGCAGTTTGTGGATAAAACCGCTGTATCTTACGGCATAACCACCGACGAGCAACGGTTCGACGCCAAGATCAGCGCAGATGCATTAGTTCGACACTATCTTGATAACAAGCGCCTGGCCAGCAGATACTCAGGAAGAGAGCTGTATGTAATGATTTACGCTTATCACCATGACGGCCCCACACTAGCCTATGGAGGAAGGAGCATAGCAGAGTCACACGTAATACCATTTTACGATTTATTCCAAAAAAATATTTGCACGGATATTGCGAGGTAGGCGCCATGCGCTTCTTGATATTTACTATCTTGATCTTCTTGGCTTGCAACACCAACGCTTTTCCCAAGGGCGTCGATTTCACCATTGAAGACAAGGATTTGAGCGACGTCAGCGGGAAAGCAGTTTCAGCCGTTTCAAAAGATACATCGTTTTCACCATTCAAAAACTTGGGCTGCAAGCTTACCGGGAAAGAAATTTTGCTAACCTCACTCCCGATCCGCACATACTTTCTAACGACATCCAACGCTTGCGGCTGGGGAGCAGCCGTTGGTCCGATTTGGATTGTGGATGAATCGCACGGGAAGGTAATCCTGAGCACCGGAGGTTATGCCATAGAAGTTCGCCGGCGCACCAGGAATGGATTCCGGGATATTGACGTGAATTCTGAAATCGGCGGAGAACCGAAGAGCACCCTTTACTCATTTAAAAAGGGAAAATATATGCCATCAAAATCCCATGGCAAGTCGAGGCACTACTGATGACCTTTTGGCGCCCCCCCCTTCGACCATGATGAATCTGATTCGCATCGGCGACGACACCGACCACGGCGGCAAAGTCGAAACGGGCTCCACGACCATGCGTTTCGCTGGCCGCTACGTCGCCCGCAAGGGCGACCGCGTATCGTGCCCGCAGCATCCCGACGTCTCGCCCAACATCATTGAGGAAGGCGATTCATCGATGATGGACGAAGGCACCCCGATCGCGCGGCACGGCCATCGCGCGACGTGCGGCTGTCACCTGATTTCGAGTCTCACGTGACCGGCTCGACAAGTGTTGTTCGCACGACGTGAAGCGATCATCGCTGGATCTCTGCGTTGCTTGTCTTCGATCGCAGGCAAAAACATGACGCCGCTTGAATGCCCAGGAAATCAAGCGCCTTCGCTGTCGGTGCACCGAGATGCCCCTCTCACGGATGCCGAATGTAATCCACCAACGCCCGCGTATACTCATCCGGCTGCCGATCGAACAGGCTGACTGCGATCGCCACCGCGAACCCCGCCGGCACGCCGAACACGCCTGAACTGATCGGCTCGATCCCGAACCACGTCTGCCCGGCGAATCCGGTGAGCTGCGTGAAATACGGATACGTCGACACGATGTAGTACACACAGACCGCGAGCCCCGTCACCATCCCGGCGATCGCACCGCGCGTCGTCGTCCGCTTCCAGAACACCCCAAGCACGAGCACCGGAAAGAAGCTCGACGCCGCGAGCGAAAACGCCGCCCCGACCAGAAACAGGATCTTCCCTGTATTGAGCGACGCGACATACGACGCGAACAGCGCGACACCGAGCAGCAAGACCTTCGAGATCGTCACGCGCCGCTGGCTCGATGCATCCGGCGCGACCATGCAGTAATAGACGTCGTGCGACAGCGCATTCGCGATCGTCAGCAGCAACCCGTCCGCGGTCGACAGCGCAGCAGCCAGCGCACCGGCCGCGATCAACCCCGACACGACATACGGCAGCCCCGCGATCTCCGGCGCGGCGAGCACGACCATGTCCGGCTGCATCTGGATCTCGGACCAGTGCACGATGCCGTCGCGAACCACCTCGACGACGCTGATCAGGTCCGGCTCGAAGTGATGCCACTGCGTGACCCACGCGGGCAATTCAGCGGTCGGCCGCCCGACGAGGTTCGTCAGAATCTCGTACTTGATCATCACCGCGAGCACCGGCACGCTCAGGTAGAACAGCGCGATGAAGAACAGCGTCCAGCCGACCGAACGCCGCGCGGACGCGACCGACGTCGTCGTGTTGTAGCGCGTGAGGATGTGCGGCAGGCTCGCGGTGCCGAGCGACAGGCACAGCAACAGCGCAAGGAAATTCCGCTCGCGCGGCTTGCGGTCGTCGTCGTTCGCCGCGGGAAACGGCTCGTGCATCGGCACGGGCGGCTCGGCGCGTGCCAGCAGGTCGTCGCGCGCCTGGGTCCAGGTCACGCGCGCCGCCGTCGGGTCACGCGGAAAGTCCGCCAGCTCGCGCTCGCGCTGGTTGATCTCGCGCAGCGGCCCGTTGTGGCGCCGCAGGTCCGCGAGCTGGTCGACGAGTTGCCGGCGTGCATCCGCATACGATGCAGGCAAGCGATCGAGCTGCGCCTGCACGGCCGCCGCCTGCCGGCGATACGCATCGCGCACCTGCTGCTCCTCGGCCGCGTCGCGCAGCTGCGCCTCGCGCGCCGCCACGCGTTCCATCAGCTTGCCGTAATTGAATTGCGGCACCGGCCCGAGCCCGTTCTTCATCGCGATCAACGACACGGGAATCAGGATCGCGCTGATCAGGATGATGTACTGCGCGACCTGCGTCCACGTGACCGCGCGCATTCCGCCGAGAAACGAACACACGAGAATGCCCGCGAGCCCGCAGAAGATCCCGATCGCGAAATCGACGCCGATGAAGCGCGTCGCGATCAGCCCGATCCCCTGGATCTGCGCGACCAGATAGACGAACGAGCACAGGATCGCCGCGCCGGCAGCGAGCGCGCGCACGGCGGTGCTCGAAAAGCGCGTGCCGAGAAAATCGGGAATCGTGTAGCGCGCGAGCTTGCGCACGTACGGCGCAAGCAGGAACGCAACGAGGCAGAACCCGCCGGTCCATCCCATCACGTACGCGAGCGCATCGTAGCCGGTTGCGTAGAGCGAGCCGGCAAGGCCGATGAACGACGCCGCCGACAGCCAGTCGGCCGCCGTCGCCATCCCGTTGAACGCGGATGGCACGCGCCGCCCGGCCACGTAGTATTCGACGAGATCGGACGTGCGCGACAGCAGCCCGATCACCGCATACACGGCGATCGGCACGAACAGGAACACATAGCCGATCCACACGCCGGAGCCGGCCGCGCGCTCGATCCGCCACAGCAGCAGCACGAACCCGAGAAAGCCGAGTGTGTAAAGCGCGTACGCGCGAATCAGTCGATGCGTCAGCATGGATCAGCGCGCATGGTGCACATTGCCCGCGTGCGCGGCATGTTCGTCGTACGCGCGCCGCAGCATGCGGTCCGCGCGTTGCATCAAGCCGATGTAGACGACGATCAGCACGAGATACACGAGAATCGCGCCCTGCGCGCCGACATAGAACGGCAGGCTGAAACCGGCGAAGCGAACGCCCGCGAGCGCGGGCGCGAAGAACGGCACGACGAACGACACCGTGAAGCCGATCGCCATCAGCACCAGGATCAATGCGACGTTGAAGCGCCAATAGCGCGCATGCGCACGCGCGAGCGGCTCGGGAACGGGCGGCGGCGCGACAGGCGCCGGACGGTGCGGAACGGTCATGCCGTTATTTAGCAAAAAGCCCCTGCGCGGGCAATCGGGATTGCCGCGCAGGGGCCCGTGCGCGCAACGTGCGCAACAGCGCGATCAGCGCACTTCGGC